>JBPPMH010000039.1:0-25933 GCA_051305945.1 Gemmatimonadaceae bacterium | reverse complement strand
CTGCCCGTCAGCGCCGACATGGCGCCCTGAACCTCGGGAAATTTTTCCGATCCGCGCAGCGACTGCAGAACGGAATCGGCGAGCGCGCGCGCCGAGACGAAGTCTTCCGCCTTGACCAGCAGGCGAACATGTGTGCCGGCGAGCGACGTGGCCTTGCTCATATCCGCGAGGGACCGGGCGCGCGCGACGCTCGCCAGTGCGGACGTGTTCGGGTCCCCCCCCGTCAGCTGGCCCCGGGCCTCGAGTACTCCAGCGAGAGCCTCGAAAGCGTCCGCGCTCTGCGGGTACGCCGAGACCCACGATTGCGCGGCCCGGAGCATGACCGCTCTGTTGCGATCGACGATCCGCACGTGCGCCAGCGGATCGGCGCGCGCGCGCCCTCCGGCAGTCGCCTCGACCGAGTACGGTACGAATGCCACCGTGTCGCCGGACGCTACCGGATACGCGTACATCCATACCGAATCTCCTGCGACGTAGACACCCGTGCGAAGCCGGTTGAGCGACGTCATGAAAGCGCTCTGCAGCATCGCGAATACTTCGGGGGAATGGAGGCGCGGCTCCAGCTCGAGCGCGCGGAGCACCGCTCCTCCGGCCTCCTGCAGGCTCGACCTGAAATGCCATCCGGAAGGACTCCGTCCGCGTAGTAGCTGTGGATCAGAGACGAGACACTGACCCAACGCCAACCAGGCATGCGGGTCGAGGGAGTCGCCGCGTACGAGCGAGCGGAAGATGTTACAGGCGTTTTCGTAATCGCCCTTGCCCAGTGCGCGGAGCCCGTCAGCTCTGAGCGCGTCACGGGGCCGAAGTCGCTCCCGCCCGATGAGCGCCCGTTCGGCAACTGGAGCCCACTCGTGCTTCTCCTTCGGGGCGACGATGCTCGACACGTACGCGAGCCATACTTGAGCGGTCGGGAACCGCGAGTCGATCACAACGGCGCGCGACAGCTCGCCCCTCGCAACCTCGAAGCGGCCGGCTGCGAGGTGCACTACACCGCGGCCATACGCCTGCCACGCAGCGTACGAAGTGGTCCCATCCTGGCCATCATCGAAGCCCCGTGGGAACGAGGGCGCGACAAGCAACGAGTTCAGGATCCGGCGGAGTGAGCTGTCGGCCGGCACCGTCTCGCCTACGAACATCGTGTCGCGAATGGCAGAGCGAGAGCCGACGTCGTACAACTCGGCCTTGACCGTCGTCCGTCGGCCGTCCTGGGAAACGTCTCCCCATACGAGCCGGCCCGCGCCAAGCGAGCGGGCGAGAGCAAATGCCTGCTCAAGAGACGTCACGCGCCCCCGCTCACGCACCGCATCCCGGACCACCTGGTCCCTCTCGAGATGCAGCCCGTCCCATCGGTTCAACTCGGTGTGAAGGGCGGCCGACACCCGCGCGCCGATAAGGGAATCGCCCTCCGAGAGGAACGGCAGTACCACGAACTTCGACGTGTCCACCTTCGCCCCGCCCAGGCTGCGCACCCACTCGGCCCCCGGCCTGGCTGCGACCACGGCGAGGGTGACGATCGCCGCCGCCACTCCGACCGCGAACCAGCGCCGGCGAATCGAGTGGACCGAGGCGGGCACCGCCGCGGCACCGGGCTCGTGCAGAGCCGCGACGAAATCCGCGACGCCCGGGAACCGGTCCGCGGGCACCACCGCCATCGCCCGCTTCACTGCCCGCTCCACGTGCTCGGGCACGTTCGGCCGGTGCACGCGCAACGACGGCGGCGGCTGCGTGAACCGCTGCGAGATCACCGACTGCTGCGTCGCGCCGATGAACGGGGGCAAGCCGGTAATCATCTCGTACAGCAGGCACGCGAGGCTGTATTGATCGCTGCGCGGATCTACCACCTTCTCGCCGCTCGCCTGCTCCGGACTCATGTACGCGGGAGTGCCCACGACAAGTCCCGTGGACGTGAGCGTATCAGACGCCACGGAATCCACCGCGCGCGCGATGCCAAAGTCGGCGAGACACGCGCGATTTCCCGAGAACAGAACGTTGTCGGGCTTGATGTCGCGGTGCACGATCCCGTGGGAGTGCGCGTACGCCAGCGCCTCGCCCACGTCGCGCGTGATCGCTATCGCCTCGTCTATGGGAAGCTGCTTCTCCTTCGCGATGCGGGTCCGAAGCGAACCGTCCGCCATGTACGGCATGACGTAGTACAGCGTGCCGCGGGACTCGCCCGAATCGAGGATCGTGAGCAGATGCGGATGCTGCAGCGCCGAGCTGTGCTTGATCTCGCGGAGGAAGCGCTGCGCGCCGATCGCCTGGGCGAGCTCCTTGTGCAGCACTTTGAGCGCGACGTGCCGCTCCTGACGGTTGTCATGAGCCAGATACACGATCGCCGCACCGCCGCGTCCGAGCTCACGCTCGATGGTGTATCTGCCGGTGAATTCACCGGTAACCGTGGGGTTTTCTTCCATTGGCACCGCCGTTCAACTGGGCCGGGCAAACATAAGTCCGTCCCCGGGAACCGCCACCTCTCTTCGTCGCGACGTGCAAGAAAAAAGCCGGGACCCTCTCGGGCCCCGGCTCTCATTCGTGCTTCGGTCGATCAGTTCCCGCCGTTCGGCCGCGGGGGACGAGCCGGTCGAGCCGGCCGGTGGCCGCGCATCGGACGGTGGCCTTCCGCGCCTCGCGCGCGCCTGGTCGAATCATGCTGCGCCATGCGCTCGCGCATCTGCGCCTGACGGGCGTCGAGCCTCGAGCGCTGCTCGGCGTTCAGGACCGCACGAACTTCCGCGTGCTCCTGCTGTCGCAGCGCCGCTACCTGCGTGCCGAACGCCCGCGAACGGGTCATCGCGGCGCGGGCGGCGGCCGTGTCGCCGGCCTGACGCGCGGCGCGGGCGGCCTCAACGTCCGGACGCGACTGCGCGCGGAGCTGCTCGAACTGGACGCGGTACTTGGCGTGGATCGCCTTGATCTGTTCCTTCTGCGTGTCGGTAAGGTTCAGATCCGCCATCATGCCATGCGGGCCCTGATGCCCCTTCGCGCCGCGCTGGCCCTGGCGACCTTCCTGCGATGTGGGAGCCTGCGCGCTTGCCACCGTCGCGGCACCCACGAGCATCGCGACCGCGGCGGCCGCTATACGAATGCGATTCATCATGCCTCCAATCCTTGTTGAGTGGACCCGGCACAGAGTGTGGGGTCGCATACTTAGACTGGGTGGGCCGGCAGTTGTTAAGGTCGCCGCGGCTCACCGGATTTGGACGGGAAACGCAGTTGATGAGGGGCCAGAGTGCCAGATAGCCAGTCGGTAGTAACCGCGGTTACTCCCTGCTGGCTAACTGGCTCGCTGGCGACTCACCAACTTTGGATTCAGCCTGCTGCCGCAGCCGGCACTCCGCCAAACCTCCGCTCTCTCGCGTGGAACTCCGCGACGGCAGCGTGCAGATCTTTCGCGGAGAAATCGGGCCAGAGTATCTCGGAGAAGTACAGCTCCGCGTACGCGCACTCCCACAGCAGGAAATCGCTCAGGCGCTGCTCTCCACCGGTGCGGATCAGCAGATCCACCTCGCGCGACGGCCCGCGGTCGTGCTCGACCTCGCCCAGGAGCCGCATGAACTCGTCGCGCGAGAGATGGTCGGTGGTCGCGCGCCGCGCGGCCCGCAGGATGGAGTCGCGGGCGGAGTAGTCCACGGCGATGCGGAGGTCCAGCACCTTGCCGTCGCTCGTGGCCGCCTCGGCCGACTCGATGGCCTTGCGCACCTCGCTCGGGATCCTGTCGCGCCGGCCGATCACCGTGAGCCGCACGCCGTTGGCGATGCAGCGGTCCACCTCCGAGAGGAGATACCGGCGGAACAGACGCATCAGCATCATCACTTCGCGCTGCGGCCGGTTCCAGTTGTCGGCGGAGAACGCGTACAGCGTCAGCACGCGCACGCCGCACTGCGGCGCGGCCTCGACGATGCGGCGCGCGGTGCGCGCCCCTTCGATGTGACCGGCCGGGCGGCTGCTGCCGCGCTTGACCGCCCAGCGGCCGTTGCCGTCCATGATGATCGCCACATGCAGCCCCGGCGCGCCCTCGGCGCGCTGATCGGTCGCCTGCACCGGAGCGCTCTGTCTGTGTCCCGCGCCCGCGCGCGAGAGCTTCATCCGCCTACTTGTGGTCGCGCGTGGCATGAATGAGAGCTTCCATGTGATCGAGGTAGCGCTCGAGCGCGCGGCGGCCTTCGGCCGTCAACCGGTATTCGGTCCGCGGCACGCGTCCCTCGAAAGATTTGGTGCAGCTCACGTAGCTCGCGTCCTCGAGCTTTCGGGCGTGCACACTCAGATTTCCGTCGGTGATCTTGAGCAGCTTCTTCAGGTCGTTGAAGCTCAGCTTCTCGTTCACGGCGAGCGCGCTCACGATGCCGAGCCGCACGCGCTCGTGAATCAGCCGGTCGAACTCGGCGGTGTCGGGACCGATGGCACGGCCGCGCACCGACCGCAGCTTGGCGGCGTCGGCGCCGCGATCCTGCCGGACCGCCCCCTGTTTAGCCACCGTGCCTCCTCGCGATCGGAATGCCGAAGATGATGTGCAGTCCGCCGAACGCGGCGGCCATGAGGATGTCGTTCGTCGCCGGCGGGGTGAACAACGCTATTGCGCCGGCGAGCATGAAGCAGAATCCCATCACCGGGACCACGCGCACGGAGAACGCGCCGCCAGCCACGACCGCGGTTCCATAGATGAGGAGCCAGAGTCCGGGCAACACGTCGTACATCCCGAGTCGGTACAGCTCGATCGTGAGCAGCGCACCCACCAGCATCGGCGGCGAGAAGCTCAGCAGAAACTTTCGGCCGGCGCCCGACATCAGCGGCAGCCGCGCGGCGCGCGCCTTCCGGATGATTGCTCCGATCATGATCACGGGCGCGAGAAACGCAGCGGCGAGCCAGGTGTTGAGCCACGCGACTTCGGTGGGCTGGCGGGCCGCGATGGACGCGGCGGTCAGCGCGGCGACCCCGACGATGACCATCCCCCAACCGGAAACCGCGGTGAACGCGCCGGCTCGCTCCATCGTATCGCGGATGAATGCGAGGTTGTCCATGGCGCGCATGTGGAGCGCCGGCTCCTCCACGGGAGGAGCCTCGTTTCGAATCGGTCTAACTGACGACATATCAGTTAGTTTAGAGGGAAGGCTCCCTCTGGGTCAAGTACTTTACCGAATAAAGCGAGTTCCCTGCCTTTGTCGTGGACCCTGATGCTGGCCGCGCTCATCGTCGCCGTGCTGGCCCTAGTTACGGCCATCGGATGGAAGCTCCCAGCCGAGCACCGGATCGCCCGCGAAGCCGAGCTGCCCCACAACCCGGATACCGTTTGGACGGCCATCAGCGACTTCCCCGCTTTCCCCGCCTGGATGCCAGGCATCCGACGAGTCCACAGGCTCGAAGCGATCGAGGGGAGGGAGCGCTGGCTGTACGAGACCGCCGAGGGCGACATGACCATCGAGGTCGTCACGCGGTCCGCGCCAACCGAGCTCACCATTCGCAGCGTGAGCTCCGACCTCGCGTTCGGCGGAACCTGGACGCACAGGATCTCGCCCGCCAATGCCGGCTCGCTGCTCAGCATCACGGAGCAGGGATGGATCTCGAACCCGTTTTTCCGGTTCATGTACCGCTACGTGTTCGCGCACGCGACGACGCCGGACGAAGCGATCTCGGCGCTGAAGCGGCATCTCGGCGGGCCCTCGCAGACATTCTCACGCCGGCCTACGGAATAGAGATAGGGCCGGGCAGCGGATCGCTGGCCGGAAAGCTCTGCTCCCCCATCCGGTCGAGCCGCCGCTCGTCGATCGCGCTCGCCAGCAGGCTCACCAGCTTCTGACAGAACGCTGGAAGGTCGTCCGGCTTCCTGCTGGTCAGGAGCTTCTGATCCACTGCCACCTGCTTGTCCACCCACTCGCCGCCCGCGTTGATGATGTCGGTCTTCAGGCTCGGCCACGACGTCAGCGTCCTGCCCTTCACCGCGCCGGCTTCCACGAGCAGCCACGCACCGTGGCAGATCGCCGCCACGGGCTTGTCCGCCTCCATGAAGCCGCGCACGAACTCGACCGCCTTGGGGTTGGTGCGCAGCTTGTCCGGGCTTCGCACGCCCCCGGGCAGAACGAGCGCGTCGAAGTCACTCGCCGTCACCTTGTCCACGAGCTTGTTCACGGGGAACTTGTCCCCCTTCTCCCCATGATTGACACCCTGGATCTCGCCTTCATTGTCCGCGACCAGGAACAGGTCGGCTTCCGCCGCGCGCAACGCGTTCCACGGCTCGGTCAGCTCGATCTGCTCCACGCCGTCCGTCGCGAGAAACGCGACCTTTCTTCCCTTGAGTGACTCAGCCATCGCAGTCTCCTGGTGAACCGGCACATTCGCGCGCCGGCGGTTTGCGGCTCAATCCTCGCCGCGATCTTCCGCGGCTTCCTCGCGCTTGCGGCGGAGATCCTCGAGCGCGGGATTCTGGCGCGTCCTGGGAATCAGCGATTCCTTGTCGTCGGTCTCGGTCTGCGCAACGCGCATCTTGTCCTCTTCATGCAGGCGTTCGTCGCCCGGATTGCTCTTCTGATCGGTGACGGACGACCCGCGCGGACTGTGGCCGCGCCCGGTCGGATCGAATTTTCCGGGGCCATGCGCTCCTTTTTTCCCTGGCATGCTCGTCTCCTCGTGTCGGTTGACCGGATGCATAGGGGTCACGAACCGTGCCATATTCCGGCATGCCTCTGATTCCGCTGTACGGACACGCCTCGCTGCGCAAACGGCTGGCGCGAAGCGCGGCTTCCGGACGGCTGCCGTCGAGCCTGCTGCTGCACGGCCCCGCGGGAATCGGCAAGCAGCGGCTCGCCCTCTGGCTGGCGCAGCTGCTCCTGTGCCCGGGCGAGGATGCGCCGTGCGGCACGTGCCAGCACTGCCGCTACATGGCCGAGCTGCACCACCCCGATCTGCACTGGCTCTTTCCGCGCCCGCGGCTCAAGGACTCCGACCCGGATCCCGACGACGTGCGCGACGACTACCGTGAGGCCATCGCGGAGCGCGTCGCGGAAGCTGGGCTGTACGAGGCGCCGTCGGGCAGCGAGGGAATCTTCATCGCGGCGGTGCGCGCGCTCACTCGCGACGCGATGCTCGCGCCCGCCCTGGCCGCGCGCAAAGTCTTCGTGATCGGAGACGCCGAGCGCATGGTCTCGCAGGAAGGCGCCGACCAGGCGGCGAACGCGCTGCTCAAGCTGCTCGAGGAGCCGCCCGCCGACACGTTCTTCATTCTCACATCCAGCGAGCCGGCGGCGCTGCTTCCAACGATCCGCTCAAGAGTCGCCGCCGTGCGCGTCCCGCGGCTCACCGAGAAGGACGTCACGGAATTTCTCCACGACCCGGCCGTCCGCGCCCACCTAAAGAAGGCGAAGCGGGCGGAGCCGAGGTCGGATCTGCTCGTCGGAGCGCCGGGTCGCATCCTGAACGAATCGGAAGACGCGCAGGCGATCACGGTCGCGCGCAGGATGCTGGACGCCGCGGCGGGCCGGACTCCCGAGCGGTTCTCCCTCGCCCTGACGCGGGGCGTGAGCAACGCGCGCGGCGCGTTCACGGATTCGCTCGACGCGTTGACCGTGCTGCTATCCGAGCGGACCCGCGAGGCGGTGTCGCGCGACGACCGGCCGCGCGCGGCGCGGCTCGCGGCGGCCGCGGACCTCGTGGAGATCGCGAAGGAGCGAGCCGCGGGCAACGTGAATCCGCAGCTCGTCACCGCGAAGCTGGTGCTCGACCTGAGCGAGCACCTCTCGTGACGGACACCAATCGGGCCGACACGAAGCTCAGTCACGTGGACGCGAGCGGCCGCGCCCGGATGGTGGACGTCTCGGCGAAGCCTGAGACCGAGAGGATGGCTCGCGCACGCGGAGAGATCCGCATGCAGGCGGCAACGCTCGCTGCGATCCGCGAGAACCAGGCGCCGAAGGGTGACGTGCTCGGCGTCGCGCGCGTCGCGGGCGTGCTGGCCGCGAAGCGCACCGCCGAGCTGATCCCGCTCTGCCATTCGCTCCCGCTCACCGACGTGGACGTCGCCTTCGAGCTGGACGACGCGCTGCCGGGCGTCCGCGCCGAAGCGATCGCACGGACGGTGGGCCGCACGGGCGTGGAGATGGAAGCGATCGTCGCGGTGTCGATCGCGCTCATCACTGTGTACGACATGGCCAAGGCGATCGACAAGTCGATGGTCGTAGGCGGGATCGAGCTGGTGGAGAAGCGCGGGGGCAAGTCCGGCCGGTAGGAGTGTGCAAGGGGGGCCGAACGGGCCCCCTCCCCTCCCCCTTCCGCGCGTAACAGCGGGCCCGTCTATTTACGCCCGCTAACGCTGGCTTGAGTTCGGCACACCACCGACCGAGGCACACTTGAGCACGTCATCTTCTCACGAGGCATGGGGCACCCGCATCGGGCTGATCCTTGCCATGGCGGGGAACGCCGTAGGGCTCGGCAATTTCCTGAGGTTTCCACGACAGGCCGCGGTGAACGGCGGCGGGTCGTTCATGATCACCTACTTCATCGCGCTGCTGCTGCTCGGCATCCCGCTGATGTGGATCGAGTGGGGCGTGGGTCGCAACGGCGGCCGGTTCAGGAAGGGACACCTACCCGGGATGTTCGCGGCGATCTGGAAGCACCCCGCCGCGAAGTACCTCGGCGTGATCGGCATGATCATCCCGCTGACGGTGATGATCTACTACACGTACATCGAGAGTTGGACGCTCGCGTTCTCGTACTTCTCCATCACCAAGGATTACTGGGGCAACACCTCGCAGGAAGCGATGGTGACCTACCTCCAGACCTACCAGGGCATCACTCCCGGGAGCAGCCACATGGCGGCGCTCGGGTTCTTCCTGGTGACGCTCGCGATCAACATCTGGGTGCTGTCGCGGGGCATCTCCGGTGGCATCGAGAAGCTGGCCCGAATCGGCATGCCCATCCTGTTCCTGTTCGCGACCGTGCTCGCGGTAGTCGTGATATTCCTGCCTGCGGGGCCGGGCGGAGAAACGGCCTGGCAGGGACTGCAGTTCATCTACAATCCCGACTTCTCGCGACTGGATGAGCCGGGCGTGTGGCTGGCCTCCGCGGGACAGATCTTCTTCACGCTGTCCGTCGGCATGGGCTCGCTCCAGGCGTATGCGTCCTATCTGTCGAAGAAGGACGACATCGCGCTGAACGGAATCGCGACGGCCGCTACCAACGAGACGGCGGAGGTAATTCTGGGCGGCACGATCGCGATCCCCGCCGCGGTGGTGTTCTTCGGAGTCACGGGCGCGATGGCGGTGGCGCAGTCCGGCTCGTTCAACCTGGGCTTCGCGACGATGCCCGTCGTGTTCCAGCAGCTCCCGATGGGGAACGTGCTCGGCTTCATGTGGTTCATGCTGCTTTTCTTCGCCGGCATCACTTCGTCGGTCGCGATGCTCACGCCGATCGTGGCGTTCTTCCGCGAGGAGTTCGGCTGGAAGCGCGAGATCATCGCGTGGTGCTTCGGACTGTTCACGCTGCTTTTTGGTCTGATGAACATCTTCTGGCTCCAATACGGCTTCCTCGACGAATGGGATTACTGGGCCGGCACGTTCGGCCTGGTGCTGCTCGCGGTGATCGAGACGGTGCTGTTCATGTGGGTGTTCAAGCCGGAGAACGCGTGGGCATCCATCCACCAGGGCGCGGACATTCAGATCCCGCGCATCTTCAAGTTCGTGATGACGTACGTCACGCCGGTGTACCTGCTGTTCATTCTCGGGTGGTGGGGCTTCCAGGACGCCATTCCGATCCTCACCAACGCCAAGGCGGCCGGCGGCGGCGCGCTCACTGCGGAGATGCATCCGTACGTGACGACGGCGCGCCTGATCATCGTGGGCTTCGTGATCGTGTTCGCGTTCCTCGTGCGGATCGCGTGGAAGCGCAACAACTACGACGACCGCGCAGGCTTCGTGGAAGTCGACCAGTCAGGGAGGACAGCGGTATGACAATGGGAGCGATCATCTTCATGGCGCTGAGCTGGGGGTTCGTGCTCGGCCTGGTCTCGTGGGCGTATTATCGATTGCTGACGCACAAGAAGCATCACGATCCCGATGGGTTGGGACCCGCTGTTCCGCCGGAGAAGTCGGCGACGGGTAAATAGCTCAACCGCCAGACAGAACGGAGAAGCCTATGCGGCCTCCGCGGCAGTTTCCCGTCTGAGCCGCGCTAGCCGTTTAATCGCTGCAATGCCCGCAACCGGGCCGAGCGCAAGAAAGACGAGCGACCACCGCCACCCCACCCGCGCGGCGAGCTCCGGAACCAACTGCATCGGCAGCATCGTCAACAAGAATCCGAGCGATACCTGCATCGTGAGCGCCGTCCCCACCGCGTGCCTCGGCACCGACTCGGTGACGAGCGTGCTGAACTGGGCGCTGTCCGCGATCACGAAGAACCCCCACGCCATGGCGAACGGCGCCAGCAGCCAGAGCGATGTGCCGAACAGCAGCGCGCTCAGGAGGCAGCACGCGCCGCTGGCGAAGAGCGAGATGGTCACCAGCTTTTCTCTCCCTTCCTTGTCGGCGAACAATCCACCCCACACGCAGCCCGCTCCGCCGACCGCGATGGCGAGGAACGACAGCAGTGTGACCGGCGCGGTGGAATCCGGATCGCGCGCCAGCACGCTCGCAGCGAGGAATGCGGGTATCCAGGTCCACACGGCGTACAGCTCGAACATGTGGCCGAGGTAGCTGGCAGTGGCGAGCCGCCACGCGCGCATGCGCGCGACCGATCCGACGAGCCCCCACGAAAACGGCCGTGACGCGAACGCATACGGTCCGTCGCGGAATCCAATCCACACCATCAACGCGGCGATCGTTGCGCCGGCAGACGCGGCGAGCACCACGGGCGCCGGGCCGGTCTCGGGGATCGCGTTGACCAGATAGGGCGTCGCCTTCCCGACGGTGAGCGCTCCGACGATGGTGCCTATCGCGAGCCCGCGCTGCGTCAGAAACCAGGTGGCGATCATCTTCATCGCCGGGGGATACACGCCCGCGAGGCAGAATCCGGTGAGAAACCGCAGCGCCAGCGCGCTATGGTACCCGTCGGCGGTGAGCACAGCGGCGTTCGCGGCGGCGCCGGCCAGCGCCGACAGCGCGAACAGAGTTTGCGAGCGCACGATGTCGGCGAGATTGAGCGTCGCGGCGACCGCCGTTCCGGCGACGAAGCCGAGCTGCACCACCGTCGTGAGCCACCCGGCTTCGGATGGCGAGAGCCCCCAAATCGTGGCCAGCTGCGGGGAAACGGCGCTCGCGGAGAACCAGAGCGACATTCCGAGCAGCTCGGCACTCCCGAGCACGGCCAGCGCCCGCCACTTTCCGGAGTCGGCCGCTTCTTGCATGGCGAAAAGGTAGCTTCGGCCGGCGAAGAGAGCGGCGCGAGAATCGAGAATGACCCGGCTGGGTCTCGAACCCAGGACCTACGGATTAAAAGTCCGTTGCTCTACCAACTGAGCTACCGGGTCTGCGCTCCGCCAATATAACCCGGCTGAAATCCCCCAGGTCAGGTCCGCCATTCGTGCCGTGTATCGGTACGGTAACCACGCTCGCCAAGCCGGGCTTTCCACCATACCTTGAGTAAGTGGAAACTTCGACCTCCCTCCTGAACCGGCTCGACCGCCGCGATCGCGCCCTCTTCACGCGCTGGGCGATAGGCCCCGCGGCCACACACGCGGTGCAGCGCTTCTGGCGCAGCATCACGCACGTCGGCGGCGTGCAGGTCACAGTCACGGCCGCGCTGGTGCCGCTCGCGTTCGGCCAGGACGTGCTCCAGCTCGCCGCGTGGAACGCGCTCGTCACGCTCGGCGTGTCGCACTTCATCGTGCAGGTCATGAAGCGCAAGCTCAGCCGGCCACGGCCGTCCACTGGCATAGGATGCTCGACGTTCATCGACGAGCCGGACCGGTTCTCCTGTCCGTCGGGCCACGCGACCGCCGCGATGTCCGTCGCCGTCGTGTACGCGATGTCGTTCCCGGGATGGGCGGCTCCGCTCCTCGCTCTCGCCATGGCGGTAGGCGCGTCCCGCGTCTTCCTCGGTGTGCACTACCCGGGAGATGTCGTGATCGGGCAAGCCATCGCGATCCTCACGGGAGCGATCGTAATCGCGGTTTGACGGAGGTTGCCGCAGGTCAAACCCCGGACGGCGTCACGCGCCGGAGCCGCTCCATCGAAGAGGACGCCGCCCTGGCCCGGATGCTGTTCGGTCAGGACGCGGGGAAGCAGGTCGACATGCTCCGCGACACCCTCGAAGCTCCGCTCAGGCCAGAGGCCGAGCTGTGCGCACTCGACACGACGGAGTTCTTCGGAGACACGACCGGCGGCGTGAGAACGTACCTCCTGCAGAAGGCGAGGTACGTGGAATCATCGCGCGCGCTGAGGCAGGTGATCGTGATACCGGGCCCGGAGGACAGGATCGCGAACAGCCGCGCGGTGCGCTGCTACCGGCTGCAGGGACGCCCCGTTCCGACGCAGGCACCGTACAGGTTCATGTCCTCCCGCCGGTCGAACGGTCGCATCATCGCGCACGAGCGTCCCGACGTAATCGAAGTCGGCAGTCCGGGACTCGCGCCGTGGCTTACGCGCCCCTTCGCGAAACGGCTCGGCATCCCCATGGTCTGTTTCTTTCATAGCGACTTTCCGAACATCATCGCGCCTCGCCGCCTCCAGACGCGCTGGTGGAACGCCGCGAGGTCCGTGGCCCTCAGCTACCTCAAACTGCTGGATCAACTGTTCGCGGTAACGATGGTCGCCTCGGACTATTCCGCTTCGGCGCTTGCCCGCGCCGGCGTGGACAACACGGTCCGGGTCCCGCTCGGCGTCGACCTGGAGCTGTTCGATCCGCGCCGACGCGAATACGTCAGGGAGACGCGTGTGCGTGCCGGTCTTCCGGCAGGACCGCTCGCGGGCTACACGGGACGATTCGCGCGCGAAAAGGATCTCGATGTGCTCGTCGACGCGTGGACCATCGTCGAGCGCGAAACGGATGCGTCGCTCGTCCTGATCGGGGACGGCCCGTTGCGCGCGGAGCTCCAGGCACGGGCGCGCTCGAAGCGAATTCACTGGCTTCCCTTCGAACGGGACCGAAACCTCCTGGCTGATCTCGTTGCCAGTTTGGATTTCTACGTCGCGCCCGGGCCCGCGGAAACCTTCGGACTCGCCGGTCTCGAGGCCCTGGCGTGCGGCGTGCCCGTTCTGTCCTGCGACTCGGGCGGAGTCGGCGAGTTGGTGACTCGCTCCGGCGCCGGCAAACTGTTCGAGGCCGGAGTTCCCGCGAGCCTGGCCAATGGCGTGCGTGCGATGCTTACGGAAGACCTCGTCAAGCTCGGACTGCAAGGCAGAGCGTATGCCGAGCGCGAGCACAGCTGGACAGTTGCATTCGACAGAATCTTCGCGGTGTATCTCCGGGTCATTGCAGAGTGAAGCTCCTGGTATCCATACACGACGTCACTCCGGCCCACGAAGCGAACGTTCTGACATTGTGGTCAATGTGCGCGGAAAGAGGTGTCACTCCAGCGCTGCTGGTGGTTCCTCGCTGGCACGGGGACCACGCCCTGGAGACATTCCCGCCGTTCATCGAATGGCTGCGACGGTGCGCGGATTCCGGCGCGGAGATCTTCCTTCACGGAGATCGCCACGATGAAGCCGGACTGCCAAGAGGAATCCGACATAGCATCAGGGCGTTTGGTCGCACGGCCGGTGAGGGAGAATTCCTGACGCTGAGCCGCGCGGAATCGCGGGCGCGCATCCAGCGCGGCCTCGACTTGCTTCGCCGTCTCGGATTTCACGTGACGGGCTTCGTGGCGCCCGCGTGGCTCAGCACACCGGAGTGCGAAGCAGCGGTTCGCGACTGTGGCCTGGATTTCAGCGAGGACAGCGCTGCCGTAACCGTGCATCGCCGCGGCACCCGCGTTCAATCCCCGGTTCTCCGCTGGAGCGCGCGGAGCCGCGCGCGCGCCGTCGCGTCTTCGATTGTGGCTGAGGCACACTGGCGGCGCCGACGCGCTCGCGGGTTGTTGCGCGTCGCCCTCCACCCGAGCGATCTGCGGAATCCTCTTTGTGCGCGCTCCGTGATCAGCTCAATGGATCGCTGGTTCCGGATATCGGAAATATCACGTTATGCCGACCTCTGAGATCTCAGCGGTGGGGATGCGTCTGGCCATCTTCACGGACACATATCCGCCGCACATGAACGGCGTGGCCGCCGCGCTGGGGCGGCTGGCGCATGCGGTGCGCGACCGCGGCGGTGAGGTGCGTGTCGTGACGACGTCCGACCCGCGCGCGCCGGTAGCGGAGTCGGCGGTTCGGCGCTGGCCGAGCATTCCCTTCTGGGCGTATCCGCAGCTCCGGGTCGCGCTGCCGCCGGCGGGGCGCGTCGCGCGCGAGCTGGTCGCGTGGCGCCCCACGCTGGTGCACGTCGCGACGCCGTTCGGCGTGGGGCTCGCGGCGCGGCGCGCGGCGCGCTCGCTGGGCGTACCGATGGTGACGTCGTATCACACCAGCTTCAGCCAGTACGCCGCCTTCTACAAGCTCGGCAAGCTCAGCGCTCCGGGCTGGTCCTTTCTTCGCTGGTTTCACAACAGCGGGCTGCGCACTTACTGCCCGTCGAACGCGATTCGCGAAGAGCTGGACGAGAAGGGATTTTACAACACCAGGATATGGGGGCGCGGGGTGGACATGTCGCGCTTCAGTCCCGGCAAGCGCAGCGCCGAGATGCGGGCGCGCTTCGGGGCGCGACCGGACACGATCGTCGTCGCGTACATCGGGCGGATCGCGGCGGAGAAAGGTCTCGCCGTCGCCGCGGCCGCGATGCGGCGACTGGGAGGAGAGAAGTCCATCCGCTTCGTGGTCGTGGGTGAAGGGCCGTACGAGGAGAAGCTGCGGTCGCTGTCGCCGGCTGACGCCGTTTTCACCGGACGGCTCTCGGGCGAAACGCTGAGCGAGGCGTACGCTTCGGCGGATCTGTTCGTGTTTCCGTCAACGACGGACACGTTCGGTCAGGTGCTGCTGGAAGCGATGGCGTCGGGACTGCCGGTAGTCGCCGCCGACGCCGGCCCCACGCGCGAGGTAGTCGGCGAGGAAGCGGGCGCGTTCGTCCCGGCCGGCGACGACAACGCGCTCGCGGCCGAGATTTACCGGCTCGCTACGGACTCCGCGGGTCGATCCCACATGGCCGCCGCCGCGCTGCGGGCCGCGCGCAAGCGGTCGTGGTCGTCGGTGTTCGACGACCTGGTGCGCGATTACAACGAGATCGCGCTCGCCCCGCCTATCTAGCCGCCACAGTTACATCCGCCATTCGACTCCGGCGGACACCGTGCGGGGCAGTCCCGGCTTGATCCCTTCGGGACGGCGCGACGCTATGTACTTGTCGCCGGCGAGATTCTTAACCGCCGCGGTGATGGACAGATCACCCATTTTCGGGAGCCTGTAGCTCGCGGCGAGATCGAAGACGCGGTGCGCGGGAATCAATCCCGACCGGCCGTTCGCCGAGCCGGCGCGCGTCTCGAAGTTGTCGGCAAACTGCTCGGCAACGTGCAACCCGTCGACGCGCAGCAGAATTCCCGCGGGAACATCCAGCGTCAGAGATGCGCTCACCGTCATCTCCGGCGCATAGGGCAGGCGGTTCCCGCGCACGTTCACCGTGTCGCCAGCCGGAGACCTGAGGAAGCGGTCACGCGAAAACTCCGCCGCCGTGCGCGTCGCGGCGACGCGCGCGATGAGCCCGAACGGCTGCGCCATCGCCTTGGCGATGTCGAGCGACAGCGCCGCTTCGACACCACGGTGTCGCGTAGCGCCCTGGTTCGCGAGCGCAACGTCGGCCGCGCTACCCGCGGACAGTGACGGCTCGATGATCTGGTTGGTGAAGTCGAGAAAGAACGCCGTCGCTTCGAGATAGAGATACGGCCGCGGCGTCAGCCGCGTGCCCAGCTCGTAGTTGAGGCTGCGCTCGGCGTCGAGGCTCAGCGTCTGCAGCTGCGGCATCTGCTCGCCGACGGCCAACGCGGGATCGGGATATACCAGACCGTCCTTCACGCGCGGCGGCGCGAAGCCGCGATGAACTCCGGCGAACAGCGTGAACAGCGGCGACGGCGTCCACGCGCTCCCGATCCCGGGAATGATCTCCGCGACGGCATCGCCGCCCTGGATGTTCACGTCTTCGGGATCGCGGGTAGTGCCGCTGCCGGTAGTCCTGCGGACGCGCGCGCGGAGAATGTTGCGGTCGTAGGTGAACCGCTCGAGGCGAATGCCCGGAGTCACGTGCAACGCGGGCGTGATGAAGAGCCGGCTCTGCACGAACGCCGACACCGCCTTGCCGACGCGGATCTCGTCGTCGCGCACTTCTCCCGTGGATGCCGTCGCGGTCGCGCCGTTGATGTGCCGGTCGCGCGCGCGCTCGTAGTGCAGGCGGGCGCCGAAGTCGAGCTCGATCGGCCGGCCGCCGCGCGCCCACACCGTGCGGAACCGCGGCTCGATGCCGGCCACGTCGAAGCTGCGGTTGCGGTTGCCCGTGCTGGGGCGGAACACGTGCTGCGTCCCGTCGGCTGTGTAGCCGTAGTCCTGCCGGCGCCAGTTGCGCGTGGTCTGATAAGCGTACGCGCTCGTGCGGACGCTGCTGTTCCCGAGGAAGCCGGTCTCGTGCGACGCCGTCACGGCGTATCGCCGGATGCGCAGCAGATCGTTCGGCCCGGGATGGGTGTAGGGCGAGGCGTCGTACATCGCCTGCGTCAGGCCGACGTAGGTCGAGTTGGACCGCTCATCGTAATACGTGGCCTTCACTCCGAACTCGCCCACCGCCGTGCGCGCGCCGATCTTCGCGGTGACATCGCTCACATTGAACCAGAGCCCCGCGAGATCGCTGGCGCGCTTGTCGAACGCGCCGATGGTGCCGCGGACTCCGCTCCAGCTTCCGCCGTAGCTTGCCTGAATGAGACGCGAGCGCCCTTCGCCCCCGCGCAGCGTGACGCTTCCGGTCGCGACTGACGGCGCGTCGGCGGTCACGTAGTTGAGCACTCCCCCAATCGTCTGCGGTCCGAACAGGATCGAGCCGCTTCCCTTCACCAGCTCGACGCGGTTCATGCGATCGATCGGCGGCGAGTAGTACATCTCGGGCTCGCCGTACGGCGCTAGCGCGACGGGCACGCCGTCCTCCAGCACCAGCAGCGTGCGGCTGCGGTCGGGATCCAGGCCGCGGATGCCGACGTTGGCGCGGAGCCCGACACCTTCTTCATCCTGCACGTGCACGCCCGGGAGGGTGCGTAGCGCTTCGTTCGCCGACAGCGGCTGCATCGCGCGCAGCTCCCGGGCGGGAATGACCGCCGCGGATCCGGGGAGGCGCGTGAGCGCATCGGAGCGCGAGCCGACTACTTCCACTCCGACGATCTCCACCGGCGCTTCGGCCACACTGAGCGTGACGTCGGCCGTCGCTCCCTCGCGAACCGTCACCGCGGCGCGCGCCACCGTCGTGCCGATGCGCTTGCCCTCGATCTCGTAGTTCCCCGGCGTCAGCCCGATGAACAGGAACGATCCGTCGTCCTTCGTCGGCTCCACGCGCGCGGTCCCCACCACGGAAACGATTCCTCCGCTCACGGGAGCGCCGGTGCCGGCGAGGATCACTCGCCCCCGGACCACACCGGTCTGGGCCTGCGCCGCACCGGCGGCAAGAAACAGCAGAGCGAACAGGGCGGCTGACGCGCGACGCCGACTGGCGCCACGGCGATCGGAGCGCCGGGCGCGCCGAGAAATATTCATTGGGGGTTTCGGGGCTCTTATCCGGAAAACGCTAGTTGAGAATGACTCTCGAAGGCCGCGGTCGGAACTTAGAGCCGCGCGATTAATCCCGTCAAGTTCTCTCGGGATTAGAGTCGCTAGGCTTCGCCCGGCGCACTGGGGCTCCCGAACAGCGCGTCGATCGACGGCGGCAGCGCCGGGTCGTAGTAAGCCGCGCTGGCGACGACGCGCGGCCACGGGGTGTCGACTGACGGGTCGTGCAGTCGTTCAAGATGGGAGAGGAATCGCTTCTCCAGAACCTCGATGTCGGCTTCGCTCGCATCGACAGCGAGAACGGCGAACTTGTCCACGGCGAGTCGTCCGATCAGGTCGGAGGCACGGAACGTAGACCTCAGCGCCTCCGCTACGAGGGCGAGCATCTCCTCGGCGAGATCCACGCCTCCGCCGGACAACACGTCCCCCGCGTTCTCGACCGCGACGAAAACCAGAAGGAAGCCCTTCTTGATGCGACGGGCGAGGGCGATGCGATGATCTACCATCACCCGGAACGCGGCGGCGTTCAGCAGATTCGTGGTGCGATCTCGAACCGAGAGGTAGCTGCGCCGGCGCTGCAGTCGCTTGGTAAGAGTGATGTCGCGAGCGATCGCCACGATTCCCGTGGGTGATTCTCCGGGCGGAGTCAGGCTCACGTGCTGCCCCAGCCAGATGGTCGCCCCCGCGGGGACGGCCAGAGGGAACTCGTAGTAGGTGACCGGGGTGAGCGCATCGACCTGCCGCGAATAAAAGTCGACCGTGACGTGGCGGAGATCGTCGCGAACGAAGTCCGTGAACGGACGTCCGATGATCTGAGCGAGCGGCAGCCCGAGCATCTTCGCGCCCGCGGGATTCATGGAGGTGAAGCGACCTTCGAGGTCCGCCGAGTAGATGGCGTCCGCGGCCGCATCGAAGATTCGGCGGTATGCAAGCTCTTCGCGCGTCGGTCCCGGCTGGCCGTCCCTGGCGGTCCCAGCCTTGCGGCGCTTGACGCCGGGCCGTTTCTGCTCCGCTCGGCCTGTCGGTGAAGCGCCGCCAAGGTTGCGGGTGTAGCGCATCGCGCCCGCCTCTTCGTCCAGCAACCTGGTTACCTGTGATCCGGTGATCAGCGGAACGACCGGAACGGAGCGATCCAGATCCTGCATCAGCTTCACGATGCGCGGCTCCAACGGCAGCCCGAGCTCCGAGCGCACGCGTGCCTCGTACTCCCTGCCATACGTGAGAGCGGAGGGCCGGTCGCCCGCGGCGGCCAGGGCGGACACAAGACCCCCGGCCGCGAGGGCGCTGAGCGGATCCTGCTCCACGAGCACTCGCCACCAGTTGATAGCGCGGGCGTGGTCGCCGCGCTCGGCGCTCCGTTCGGCGAGCGTCACGACCAACTGCTGGAACCGCTGCGCCTGGCGCGACCGCTCGGAATCGATCCAGTGGTCGAACTCAGGCGCCCCACGGATGCCGAAATACTGGAGGAAGGGGCCGCCGTAATGCGACGCGGCGCCTTCGAGATCGCGCTGCGCCAGCGCCTGCTCAAAGCTCCAAACGTCGCACTTCACCACGTCCGTGTTGAGCCGCAAAGTGGGCCCGGAAGCGAGCAGCTTTGGCTCGTCCAGCGCGCGGCGCAGCGTGTACAGCGTCTGATTGAGAGTGTTGCGGGCGCCCCCCGTGGTGCTCTCGGGCCATAGATATAGCAGGGCCTGCTCTCGACTGACTCCCCGGCTCCCGCCGGCCGCGATGACCGCCAGCAGCGCAAGCGGACGCCGTTGCGCCGCGGCCGGTCCGAGCTTTGGGCCCGACGAGCTCAGAGTAAGGCCTCCGAGGGCCCGGCGGTCAACACCTGCCCGAGCGGTCCGTGGACGTTGACGACCGAGGCAGGAGACCCGGTGGTGAATCCCGACGCGAGCAGCAGCACGTTTGAGGTCAGCGGCGACGAAGGAGCGAACTGGACCCTCCTGCTGGAAAAGCCGCAGGCATAATCCGGCCGTGGCACGTTACCGGCGGTTTCGCCGCCAACAGACAAGGGCACCCGCATCGGGTGCCCTTGTTCGTTCCCGCGCGCGTGGCGCCGGCCTCGTCGCAACCGGTGTCACACTCCAGCTGGAGCTAGCCGCGAGGGTCGCGTCTCCCCTCGGTTAGACAGCGCTCGACAGCAGCCGTCAGCTCCGTCCCGCTGAACGGCTTCTGCAAGAGATCCAGTTCCGCGGGGATCGACTGCCCCAGCTCATGGCTGTCGCTGTAGCCGGAAATGAGAAGGACCGGCAACCCCGGGAAGTCGGTGGCTACCCGCCGCGCCAGCTCCAGCCCGCCCATTTCAGGCATGATGATGTCGCTGACGAGAATGTCGATCTTGCCGTCGCCCGCGGCCAGCATTCGCAGCGCCTCGGCTCCGTTCGCCGCCTCGCGAACGTCGTACCCGTTCCGCACCAGCAACCGCGAAGCCACCCGGCGCACCGGCTCTTCGTCGTCCGCGATCAGCACGGTTCTGCCCCGCGGCTCGCGGGCGACCGGCCGCGGCGGCGGCGGCGGCGGCGGAGCGACGTCGGGCTTCGGCTCGAGCGCGGTGTCCGCGAGCAGCTTGCGCGCGAGATCGCGCGCCCGCGTCACCGCCTTGTCTATCTCGTCGAGCCCTTCCCTGATCGCCTCGACCCCGCCGAAATCGCCGCGCATGAGATCGGCGTTCCCCTGGATCGCCGCGAGCAGGTTGTTGAGCTCGTGACCAATCTCCGCGCCGCGGCCGCCCGATCCGCCGTCGTTCACGCGGGCACGCCCTCCGCCGCGATCGCGCGCAGAACCGCCGCTGCGCGGTCACGCGCCGTGTCCGCGTCGTCGCCCACGACCGTCACGTGCCCCAGCTTGCGCCGCGGCGCGGGAGACTTGCCGTACATGTGGACGTGCGCGCCGGGCAAGCTCTCGATGCGGGCGACGTCGGGCGCGCTTCCGAGAATGTTGAGCATCACCGAATGGCCGATCGCGGCCGTTCCGCCCAGCTCCCTCCCGCAAATCGCCCGGACATGGTTCTCGAACTGGCTGGTCTCGGCGCCCTCGATCGTCCAGTGCCCGGAGTTGTGCACCCGCGGCGCTATCTCGTTCGCGATCAGCTTGTCACCGGATTCGAACATCTCTAGCGCGAGCACTCCGACGTAGTCGAAGCTCGACATGATCCGCCGCACGTAGGCCCTCGCCGCGCGGATCTTCGTCTCGCTCACTTCCGCGGGAGCGATAGACCGACTCAGGATTCCCTCGCTGTGCGCGTTCTCCATCATCGGATAAAAGACAATCTCCCCGGCGCGTGATCTCGCGCCGATGATCGAGAGCTCCCTGTCGAACTCGATGAACTGCTCCAGGATCAGCGGGAGGCCGCCGAGCTTTTCCCAGGCTTCGGCCAGCCCGTTCTCGTCGCGGATCACCACCTGGCCCTTGCCGTCGTACCCGAGGCGGCGGGTCTTGAGCACGCCCGGGAGCCCGATCTCGTGCGCGGCCCTGTCGAGATCGCCGCGGCTCGCGACGTCGCGGCTCGGCGCCGTGCGGATGCCCATGTGCTGGAAGCAGCGCTTCTCGAGCACGCGGTCCTGCGAGACCTTCAGCGCCTGAACAGAGGGAAAAACCGGCACGCGCTTGGCGACGGCCTCGACCGCAGCGACCGGAATGCTCTCGAACTCGTAGGTCGCGACGTCGAGTCCCTCGGTGAACCGCTCCAGCGCGGCCGAGTCGGAATAGTCGGCGGCAATGAGCTCGCCAACGTCCCGCACCGGCGATTCCAGGTTCGGGTCGAAGAACCTGAACCGCATGCCGAGCCCGCGGCCGGCGAGCGCGAGCATGCGCCCGAGCTGTCCAGCGCCGAGCACGCCGACGTTCATCACTTTCCCCGCTTGCCCTTCGCCGGCTTGCGCGCTTGCGCGGGCTCCGCGGGATCCGGTTGCTCCAACACCGCGTCGCGCATCCCGTCGCGGCGGGAGTTAAGCACCGCCCGGAATTTCGTGTGCTTGCGCGCCACTATCTGCGCCGCCAGCAGCGCAGCGTTGATCGCGCCGGCCTTGCCGATCGCCAGGGTTCCGACCGGAACTCCCGCGGGCATCTGCGCGATGGACAGAAGCGAGTCCAAGCCCTTGAGCGTCTTCGATTCGACGGGCACGCCCAGCACCGGGAGCATCGTCTTGGCGGCGGTCATTCCCGGAAGATGCGCGGCGCCGCCGGCCCCGGCGATGATCACCTCGAGCCCTCGCTTCTCCGCCGAGGACGCGTACTCGAACAGCAGATCCGGTGTCCTGTGCGCGGACACGACTTTCGTCTCGTGCGGAATCCCCAGCTCGGAGAGAGTGTCGGCTGCGTGCGACATCGTCTCCCAGTCGGAGCGCGAGCCCATGATGATGCCGACGAGGGGTTTAGACAAAGTGACTGGTGACTAGTGTCTGGTGACTAGTAACTGCCTGGGGCGCAGCTTGGCACTGGGGTGATTGCGACAGCTATGCCAGAAGCTGTTGCGGGTCATTCTCCGTGTTTGCCGCGATGAGTTGCGCCAGATGTTCAAGCCCTTCGTCGCTCTCGGTTACCACCGAATCGAAGTCGAACGTGAGCTGGCCGATGCGCCAGAAGCTGCGCCGGTGGTGCGCGGTTATCCCATGGGAAGCGAGCCCCGCGACGTGATCGCGCGTGGTGTATCCCGCGTTGGTGCCCCAGCAGTATCCGGGGTGCCTGCGGCCGAGCGCGGCCATGAGCCGGTCGCGCGTGACCTTCGCGAGAATGGACGCGCAGGCGATGGTGAAGCATCGCGAATCGCCATGAACTACCGCGGTATGCGGCACCAGCAGCGTCCGGATCCGGTTGCCGTCGATCAGCACATGGTCCGGCGCCACGGGCAGCCGCTCGAGCGCGCGCCGCATGGCGAGAACGCTCGCCTGGTAGATGTTGATCCTGTCTATCTCGCGCACCGACGCGGCTCCGAGGGCGATGCACACCGCGCGCTCGCGAATCTTGAGCGCGAGCTTGAAGCGCGTCGCCGGCGACAGCTTCTTCGAATCGTCCACGCCGGGGATGGCGCGCTCGTTGGGTGGCATGATCACGGCGCAGGCCACAACGGGACCGGCGAGGGGCCCGCGTCCAACTTCATCCACTCCGGCGAGCATCGGTCCCATAGAGGCGCGGAGATCGCGCTCGATGGTGCTCCAGCGTTTTCTGGGGTGCGGCCGGCTCTTGCCGGTTACACCCGAATCCCTCGACCCGTCACCGGGCTGAGGGCGCGGCACTTACTCGCCGGTAGCCGGGACGGCGACCTTCGCCTTTCGCTCCTTGATGCGCGTCGCCTTGCCGGTGAGCTGGCGGAGGTAGTAGAGCTTGGCTCTGCGCACGCGGCCGCGGCGAACAACCTGCAGGCTCCCGATCATCGGGGAGTGCACGGGGAAGATTCGCTCGACGCCGATGCCGCTGGAGATCTTGCGGACGGTGAAGGTCTGGCTGACTCCCGCGCCGCGGCGCGCGATGCACACACCCTCGAACGCCTGGAGCCGCTCCTTGTCGCCTTCCTTGACGCGGACGTTGACGCGGACCGTGTCACCGGCGCGGAAAGGCGGGATGTCGTCCCGCAGCCACTCTTTCTGGGTTTCGCTGAATGCGTGCATAAACGGAGCTCCGGCGCTGACTAGAGCGCCCGGTAAGGAATGTCTGGGATAGACCTATCAAATTAATCGGCTAGGCGCGCCAAGGCCAGTCGGCGTCAGTCGTTACCTACCTCTACCAGAGCGACGCGATTCACGCCGCTCAACGCCAGGACGAGGTTCCCGTCAGGCGTGGACATCATGTGGCGCACTATTCCCCCGCCCGACGGGATCGTCCAAGTCTGGAATTTCTCGGTCGCGGGATCGAACCGCACGAGTGTGTTCGGCCGAACCCCCGATTCGCTGTACCAGACGATGTTGCCCGTGGCCGCGATGCCGTACGGGCGGGACTGCCGACCGCCCGGCGACGCCCATTCGCGCACACTGCCGGTCTTGGGATCGAACCTGCCGAGGTAGCCGCGCGCGTGATCCGTGTACCAGACGACGTCGTCCGACGTGATCGCGATCCGCCGGGGGCGTGCGCCGGTGTCGGGCAGCGTGTATTCGCGGATCGCCATCGTCGTCGGATCGATGCTCCCTATCCGGTTGCCGCGAAAATCGACGTACCAGGGAATGCCCCGCGAGTTCACCGCGATCCCGTATGGATAAGTCCTCGCGCTCGGCGTTCTCACAACTTTCACTTCGCCGGTCGAGGGCACGATCCGCCCGACCATCCCCGATTGCAGCGTGAACCAGAGAGTGCCCTTCTGGTCGAAGATCGGCGTGTGCGGTCCGCGCGCGGCGGTATCGGGCATCTGGTACTCCGTCACCTCACCCGTCAGAACGTCGAGCTTGCCGACGTGCCGCTTGCCCTGTCCGGTGTACCAAATGTTGCCGTCGCTGTCGGCGATGAGACCGTGCGGACCGGAGTCGGGCGTCTTCAGCAGATACTCCCGCATCGCTCCCGTCTTCGGGTCCAGTCTGCCGAGCACGTTGGCCCACTGCCCCGTCCACCAGATGGAGCCGTCCGGCCCGGGCGCGGGATCGTGCGGCCGCTGGCCGAGCGTCGGAAGCATCCATTCCCGGATCACGACGGTCGCGTCTCCCGGAACGAGCACCGCTTCAGGGCGCGACTTCGCCGGAAAGTGCGTCGCGAGATAGGTAGCCACGGTGTCGGCCCGCTCCTCGCGCATGGAGATCATGGAGCGGATCACCTCCTTCCACCCCTCGCGATTGTACCCACCCGAATTGGCGACGTTGTTCAGCGAGTGGCATTGAGTGCACAGCACCTGGACGACCTGCCTGCCCTCGCCTTCAGGGAGATCGACGCGGCGCTGCTGTCCTTGCGCCGCGGCGGATGACGTCGCAAACGACAGGGCTGCGGCGAAAACGAAAAATCGTCCATTCGACATCGTCACTCCTTGGTTATCCGGGTCGTCGAGTTCACTGCAAGAGAAACGCCTCGGGCAATCATCGCCCGCGAACGCGGTCTATCTGGCGCCGCTGCTGCTTGGTCGGCCGTCCCTTGATCAGCGCCTCGCCCATCGCCTTGTTCATCGCCGCGATCCGCTCGCGCGCTTCCCGGCTCGCCGGAGTCTCCTCGTACAGCGCCGCGGCGATCGGGGCGGCGCCACGCACCTCCGACAGCGCGCGCACTGTGACCACGCGCTCGTACGGCCCGCTCCGGATCGACAGCTCCTCACCCACGGCCACGGTGCGGGACTTCTTCACCCGCTCGCCGGTGACCTTCACCTTTCCCGAATCGATGGCCTGGGCGGCCAGGGAGCGCGTCTTGTAGAACCTCGCTGCCCAGAGCCACTTGTCCAACCGAACGGAAGCGGGCGTAGCTTTCCCCATGCCCAATTCTATCCGATACTCCGCCCTCGGCGCATTGGCGGCCCTGGTCGTCGCCGTGCCCATCACGGCCCCGGCGCAGACCCTGGCGCGCGCGGAGCAGCGCATCCGCGACCACGTCACCGCCAACACGGAAGCGGGGATCAACCTGCTCGAGCGCTCCGTCAACATCGGCAGCGGGACGATGAACTTCCCCGGCGTGGAAGCGGTCGGGATGCTGTTCGCGGGCGAGCTGCAGCAGCTAGGCTTCCGCACGAGCTGGCTCTCGCAGGCATCTGTAAACCGGGCGGGGCACATGCTCGCTGAGCGCCCGGCCCGGCGCCGGCGCGGGCGAACCGCTCCGCTCCGCGTCCTGCTGATCGGCCACCTCGACACGGTGTTCGAGGGCGAGGGCCAGCAGTTCGTGCGCGCGGACACGGCAGCCGGCGGCGCCGGCACCGCGGACATGAAGGGCGGCATCGTGATCATCGTGCAGGCGCTCAAGGCGCTGGCCAGCGTCGGCGCGCTGGACGACATGCACGTCATCGTGCTGCTGACCGGCGACGAGGAGAGCGCGGGCGAGCCGCACAGCATTTCGCGCGACGACATGATACGGTCAGCGCGCCGCAGCGATCTCGTTCTGTCTTTTGAGGGTGGCTCCGACTCGAGCGCCGTCGTCGCGCGTCGCGGGTCGAGCGACTGGGTCCTGACCGTGACGGCGCGGCAGTACCACAGCTCGGGCATGTTCGGGGAGCGGGCCGGATACGGCGCCATCTACGAAGCCGCGCGCATACTCACCGAGTTCCGGACGGCGCTGGAGGGTCAACCCTTCCT
>JBPPMH010000038.1:0-7201 GCA_051305945.1 Gemmatimonadaceae bacterium | reverse complement strand
AGGTACACGACGCCCATCCCGCCGCTGCCGACCCGCTCCACCACCTCGTAATGCGAAACACGCTGCTGAATGTCAGCCTGATCGGTTCGCGGAGCGCCGGCAATAGCGGCGATGGCCGGCGCGACCAGTTGTTCGGCAAGCCTCTCGAAGTAACCTTCAGCAGCGTCGGAGGCGGACAGCAGGCCAACCAGCGCGTCGCGCAATTCGGCGTCGGTACCGCATTCTCTGTCGATAAACTCGCCGCGCACGTGCGCTGGCAGGGCGAAGGCCTCGCCGAACAAGCGTTGCAGCGCCGAGCGCTGGGCACTGTCCAGGCGATCAAGCGAAGTCACGCCGTTACCTGGTCTGCGAGCTCGTTGAACAGCCACGCCCGTGCGAGCGCCCAATCCCGTTTTACCGTCGCCGCAGAAACGCCCAGCGCGGTGGCCGTGTCTTCGATGGTGAGCCCGCCGAAGAACCGGCACTCCACCACCTCGCTCAACCTGGGTTCAACGGCTCCGAGGCGCCGAAGGGCCTCGTCGAGGGCGGAAAGCATGGCCGCCTGCTCGGTAGAAAACGAGAGCGTGCCGACGGCCTCACCGAGCGCGTCGAGTGAGAGCTTCGGTGCTTCACCCCCCCGCTTTTCTGCCTGGCGTTCGCGGGCGTAGCTGCAAAGGATGTGACGCATCGCTTTTGCGGCGATGCCAAAGAAGTGCACTCGCGTGCGCGCACCGATGTGTTCCGAGCCAACGAGCTTCAGATATGCCTCGTGAACGAGCGCCGTGGTGTCGAGAGTCGAATCGCCATGCCAGACGCGCCGCTGCCGGTGCGCGAGCTTGCGTATCTCATCGTACACAAGGGGAAACAGCGCGCGGATTGCGTCCTTGTTCCCGGCGTCCATCTCTTCCAGCAACCGGGTAACCGTTCCCGCCTCGGCCTCAGACACCTGCGACGACCCGTTCGTACGCCGCTCGAGCCAGCGCGGGCGTCACCTGGACCGGCTCGATGCTGGATCGGCTGAATGAGCCGATTTCACGCCCTTTCGCGTGAGGGATGATAGACCGGGTCAACGTAGCCCTCCCCTGAACACGAGACTACGTCTCCGTACCCGGTCCCACAAGGTGCCCACCGGCGAAAACCCGCCTCAGGCTCTCAATCCTCGGATATGGAGTAAGCCATGCGACAATTGACAAACTTCACGCTGCGGGCCGGGATCTGGCGCGGCCTGCTCCTGATCTCCACGATCCTGCTTGTCGCGTCGTGCGATCGGGGGGTTGACCCCGTTGCGCCCGTAGCGACGGTGACGGTGGGGGGGACAGTCATCACGTTCGCAGGCGACCCGGTCGCGGGAGCAACGGTGAGTATCGGTGCCGCCACCACCACCACGGGGAGCGACGGCCGCTTCGAGCTGACCAACGTCGTCTCCGGGCCGGCCACGCTCCGCTGCAGCGCCGCCGGTTTCGAGGATTTCGAGATGAGCGTCACCGTTCCCTCGGCTAGTGTCGCCTGGGACATCCTGCTGGCCGCGATTGGGACAGTAAGCGGGACTGTCACCAGTTCTGTCACGGGCGGCCCAGTCGCCGGTGCGGAAGTGAGCATCGGGTCTGCTACCACCACGACGGGAGCCGACGGACGTTTCGAGCTGGCCAACATCGGAGGCCACTGGCAGACGCTCCGCTGCATCGCCCCCGGGTTCTTCGATTTCGAGGGGGGCATCCTCATGGTAACCCCCGGCGGACTCACGCTGGACATCTCGCTGAGCCCCGTTCCGGAATTTGAGGGCGGGACGTACGACGTTACGATGGTGCCCCATCCCAACTCGGAATCGGGCCTGGATGGTACACTCACAGCGGTGTTGACACTTTTTCAGGAGGAGCCGGGTAAACCACAAATCCGAGGGACGATCGGAACCTGGCGCGACAACGGTGCACTCTTGCCGTGGGGCACGACTTCGGTGAGCGGCTCCTTCATTCGCGATCGCGAAGTTCGGGTTGGCGGGACAGTAATGGGGGGAATCTGGAGCCTGTCGGGCACAATTCTGGACTCGGGGGACATCGCAGGTACTTGGTGCTTCGATTGGTGGGTCTGCGGCACGTTTACCGCCGCGCCGCTTCATACCAACAATCCCGGTTAGCTAGCTCGAGAATCTGCGGCTCATGATCCCCCGCGCCTGCAATCGGTGACGCGGGGGGTCAGTGGCTGCTTCACCGGATCGCCCCTTCCGGCCAATCGCCCCTCAGGAACCGATCGACAGCGGCAAAGAATATCTCTGGCGCTTCTACGTACGGGAAATGACCGATGCCCTTCAGCTCGAGCAATCGCGCGTTCGGCATCGCGGCGGCCCACTTGCGTGCACTTTCTATCGGTAGCGGATCAAGCTCACCGTGGATGATCAGCGTAGGTACGACAACTTTGCCTAGCGATGTCGTCCAATCCCAGTTACCGAGCGAGGCGAAGGTAAATGCGTCTACGTTCTGTTTGTTCTTGAGGGACTCCGGTGACCCCGCACACACGTCCCCCTTCATCCGACTGGCCGCCGTGCTCACTCCGAAAAATGGCGTGAACCACAGCTGGTAGTACTCGCGGCACGCGGTCAGATCACTCGGGTGGGCCTGGCGGATCGAAGAGAGCTCGGTCATGCGACGGAACGTCGCACTGTCACGGCCGGCTGCCATTTTCTGAAACGCGCTTACCAACTCGCTTCGCTCCGCCGGAATGGTGCCGACGAGGATCATGCGGCGCACGCGCTCAGGATACTGCATCGCATACAGCGCCGCCGGTGCCACGCCCCACGAATGCCCTAGCAGCGTGAGCCGCTCGAGACGGAGATGTTTGCGGATCGCTTCGAGATCTTCTACGTAGCGCTGCGCCGCGAGCGCGGTAGAATCGCTCACTAACTTGGAGCGACCGATGCCGCGCTGATCATACACCAGCAATGAATGATTGCGCGCCATGGCTGTGAGATCGTCGGCGAGGTAATCGCTTGTGAGGCCAGGGCCGCCGTGAATCAATACGACCGGCTCGCCTCCGTTCCCGAGGAGGCGGTAATAAAGCTTCACTCCCTTCCCGACATCAATGAAGCCTTCCCGGGCAGGTGTTTGCGCCGATATCGATGAGGCGGAGAGGATGGCGATTACAATCATCGCAAAAGAGGATAACACGCGCGCTGCTTTGGCCATCTAGCTAACACCCGTGACGGTAATTATCTCCACCTCGCGCGTCTCCAAATCGAGGATCGCTCCCGTGCACTCCCCGTGCAGCCAGCCACACGCTTCGCCTGGATTCACCAATAGAGTCTCCCCCACCGTGCGCGTGTCCTGCCGGTGCGTCGCGCCGTACAGCACGAACTCGTGCGCCTCGATGGACCGGCGGTTGATCTCGCCCAGCTCGTGCACGAGCATGATCCGGTAGCCGCCGACCTCGAAGCTGTGCGGCGACTCGTACAGCTCGGTACCCATGGATTGGTCGGCGAACGCCTTTAGCCCTTCCCTGTCGCCGTCGTTGCGGCCGAACACGCCGAGCAGCGCCATGTTCGCCTGGCGAAACGGAGCGAGCGAGAACGCCGAGCAGTAGTCGCCGGCGTGCATCACCAGGCTCACGCCCGACGCGGCCAGCTTCTCGACGAGCTGCTCGATAGCCGGCAGGCGGTCATGCGTGTCCGCCAGCACTCCGACCCTCACGGCGCGCTCCAGCGCGGAGTCACGTGCTCGCCCCTGATCAGGTCTTCGTAGCTCTCGCGCTCGGTCACCACGCCGTACCGTTCTCCGTCCACCAACACCTCCGCGGCTTTCGGCCGCGAGTTGTATTGCGACGCCATCACGAAGCCGTACGCCCCGGCCGAGTGCACGGCCAGAATGTCACCGGCGGAAACATCGTCCATTTCCCGGTTGAGCGCGAAGAAATCTCCGCTCTCGCACACCGGGCCCACGACGTCCGCCACGATTCGTCCGGTGACGGACCCCACGGACTCGATCCTGTGGTACGCGTTGTAGTGCGACGGCCGCAGCAGGTCGTTCATCCCCGCGTCTATGATGACGTACTCCTTCCCGCCGCTGCGCTTCCGGTACAGCACCCTGGTCAGCAGCACGCCGGCGTTCCCCACGATGAACCGCCCCGGCTCGACGATCAGCTCGAGCCCGGTTCCCGCGAGCATCCCGCCCGTGCGCGCGCCGAACTGCGCGACGTCTATCGGCCGCTCGGTGTCGTACGTGACGGCGAGCCCGCCCCCGATGTCCACGTACCGGATGTCCGTCGCGCCGGCCGCGCGGATCTGCTCGAGCAGCGCGAGCAGCCGCTGCAGGCCCATCTCGTACGGGCCGAACAGCGCGATCTGCGAGCCGACGTGCATGTCCAGCCCCACGAGCAGCACGTTCCCGAGCCCGAGGGCGACCGACGCCACGCGCACCGCCTCGTCGTGCGGGATGCCGAACTTCATCCCCTTCTCGCCCGTGCGCGTGTACGGGTGCGGCGTGTCCACGGTGACCTCGGGATTGATCCGCAGCGCGATCCGCGCGCGCAGCTTCATCCGCCCCGCGACCTCGTTCACCAGCCGCAGCTCCTCCTCCGACTCGATGTTGATCAGCAGCACGTCCGCGCGCAGCGCCTCCTCGATCTCGGCTTCGGTCTTCCCCACTCCGCTGAAGACGATCCCGCTGCCGGAGTAGCCCGCTCGCAGCGCGCGAAACAGCTCGCCGCCGGAGACAATATCCAGGCCCGCGCCCAGCTCCCGCAGCAGCGCGAGGATGGCGAGGCTGGAATTGGCCTTCACGCTGTAGTGCAGCCGGTGCGGCGTGCCCGCGAATGCCTCGCTCAGGCGCGCGTACTGCTCGCGGATGCTCGCGGCGCTGTACACGTACGACGGAGTGCCGACGCGCTCCGCCAGCGCGTCGAGCGGCACGCCGTCACAGTGCAGCGTGCCGTCTACCCGACTGAAGCCGGCGGTCAGTACGCTCTCGCCCAAAGCGCCTCGGACTGCGAGGCGGCGCCGCACGCCAGGCACGTCGCCGGCGGCTCGGCGGAGCAGAACTCCTCGTCCGGGAGCACGCGGATCGTGGCCTTGGTCTCTTCCTTCACCTTCGCCTCGCACGCGCCCGCGCCGCACCAACCGGCGTACACGAACCCGCCCGGACCTTCCATTATCGCGCGGAACTCGTCGTACGTGATCTTGCCGCGGTGGCTGTTCTTCTCGCGTCGCTCGCGCGCGGTCTCGAGCATCGCGTCCTGGATCGCCACCAGCAGCTCCGCCGCTTCTTCGCCGATCGTGTCGAGCGACACCGGCTTCTTGCTCCGGTCGTCGCGGCGCACAAGCACCGCCTGGTTCTTGTCCAGGTCGCGCGGTCCCAGCTCGATGCGGAGCGGCACGCCCCGCAGCTCCCACTCGTAATACTTGGCGCCCGGCGACATTCCCTCGCGGTCGTCCAGGTGCACGCGCAGCCGGTGCGGGTCGCGTCGCTCCCATTCGACCAGCGACCCTCTCAGCCGGCTCGCCGCCTCGAACACGCGCGCGCGGTCGTCCTCGGTCTTCCAGATCGGGACGATCACGATCTCGATCGGAGCCAGCAACGGCGGCGTGCGCAGCCCGACGTCGTCGCCGTGCGTCATCACCAGCCCGCCCACCAGCCGGGTGGACACGCCCCAGCTCGTGTTCCACACGTGCTCGACCGTTCCCGACTCGCTCTGGAAGGTGACGTCGAACGCCTTGGCGAAGTTCTGCCCGAGGTTGTGCGACGTGCCCGCCTGGAGCGCGCGGTTGTCCTGCATCATCGCCTCGCACGAATACGTGCGCACCGCTCCAGCGAACTTCTCGGCGTCGGTCTTTACCCCGGTGACCACCGGCATCGCCATCCAGCCTTCCATGAAGTCGCTGTACACGCCGAGCATCTTCCTCGCTTCCTCCTCGGCCTCGTCGTGCGTCGCGTGCGCGGTGTGCCCTTCCTGCCAGAGGAATTCGAGCGTGCGCAGGAACAGCCGGGTGCGCATCTCCCAGCGGACGACGTTGGCCCACTGGTTCATGAGTAGCGGGAGGTCGCGGTAGCTCTGGATCCACTTGGCGAACATCGCGTAGATGATCGTCTCGGAAGTCGGGCGCACGATGAGCGGCTCCTCGAGCTGCTTGCCGCCACCGTGCGTAACCACGGCGACTTCCGGCGCGAATCCCTCGACGTGCTGCTCTTCCTTCTTGAGGAAGCTCTCCGGAATGAACAGCGGGAAATACGCGTTGACGTGGCCGGTGGCCTTGAACATGTCGTCGAGCTGCCGCTGCATCCGCTCCCAGATGCCGTAGCCCGCCGGCCTGATCACCATGCAGCCGCGCACCGGCGCGTAGTCCGCCAGCTCGGCCTTGAGCACCAGCTCGTTGTACCACGCGCTGAAGTCCTCCGCGCGCGGAGTCAGCTTCTTGTCGTCTGCCATAGTCTTACACCGGGATGTTGAAGAGCTCGTCGCCGCGGACGACTCGCTCGCTGCCGTCGGCCAGCGTCTTCACTGCCGCCGTGCCCGCGCCGCCGTTCCACTGGTCGCGCAGGAGAATAACCACTTTCGCGGCTCCCGCGCTCGCCGCGGCCTTGAGCTGCCGCGCCAGCTGCTGCGGCTTGAGGGAGTACTCGACGCTGTGGCCTTGCCGCCGCAGCCGCCCCGCCAGGGACATCACATCGGAGAGGAGCGCTTCGTCGTCGGACGCCACCCAGTAGTCTATGGCCGGCTCGAGCGCTGGCATCAGCTTGCGCGACCGCAGCAGCTCGCCCAGCACGACGTCGCCCATGCCGAAGCCGAGCGCCGGGGACGGCGCCCCGCCGAGCGTCGCCAGCAGATCGTCGTACCGCCCGCCGCCGCAGATGGCGCGAAACTCCCCCGCCGTATCGAACAGCTCGAACACGATCCCCGTGTAGTACGCGAGACCGCGGACCACCGAAAGGTCGAGCCGGACCCAATCCGCCACGCCCAGCGCGCCGAGCAGGTCGAAGTACCGCCGCAGGTTGTCGAAGTGCTCGTCCATCGCGCGCACTCCGCCCAGGCGGACGCGCAGCTCGTCGAGGTCCTTCGCCCCCACCGCCTCAAACAGCGAGCCGACTGTGTGCGGCGCCAGGCCGCTGTCGGTGAGCCGCTTCTCCAGCACCGCGCGCGGCTCGCGGTCGAGCTTGTCGAGCACGGCGTACACCAGCGGCTGCTGCTCGTCCGCGATGTTGAAGTGGGCGAGCAGCGCGCCGATCAGACGCCGGTCGGA
>JBPPMH010000037.1:0-2090 GCA_051305945.1 Gemmatimonadaceae bacterium | reverse complement strand
TCGCACCGGGAAGGCGTACTTCGGCGAACCAGATTGTCCCGTTCGCGTCGGTGAAGCGGAGGCCGCGGCGGGCGCTCACTGGCTGCCTCCGCTGTCGCCCTGCTCCGCGCCGGCCGATTCAGCCGCTCCGTGCAGCGGTTGGCGGCCGGCGAAGCCGGTTTCCGTATCGTGCCAGTAATCCACTCTAGCCTCACCGAGACGCCAGCAGAGGTACACAGGGCGACCATCCCGCTCACCGGGAAAATCAACGAGACCTATGTCGAACCCCTTGAACTCTATGCCGAGGTCGGACAGTTCGCCCACACAGCGCTCGATCTCGGTCGCAAGCAGCTGGGCCTCGTGCTCCAGACGGAGCGCTTCGCTGCCTGTCTCGCCGCGGGGTGCGCGGGCGACCTCAACCTCGAACGCGTCCACCTTTTCCTTCCAGCGGGCGTAGTCGCGGACGATGTCCTCCACGATCCGGCTCACGAGCGGAAGCGTGCGGTTCGCTTCCTCGACAGTGAAGACTCTTGTCATCCGCGGCCATCCGCTTCCGGCGGAGAGTCGTGCCTGGCTTCGGCTGTGCGCTCCTCGAGCCGACGGCGGCGGCGGTCGCGCGCGGCCGCGTGCCGGCGCTGCTCCTGCGGAGTCTCGGGGATGAGACCGGGCACCTTCACGGGCCGGCCGGCGGCATCCACGGCGACGAAGGTGAGAGAGCACGAGTTTGTGTGCTTCCGGGTGCCGGTGCCGGTGAGCAGCTGCTCCGTCTCCACCCGGACGCCGACTTCCATCGAAGTGTTCCCCACATAGTTCACGCTCGCCTTCATCACAACGAGCTCGCCTATGTGGATCGGCTCCTTGAAGTCCACCCTGTCTATCGAAACCGTAACACAGGGAGTGCGCGCGTGGCGCATCGCCGCGACCGCGGCTGCCGTGTCCATCATGGCCAGGATCACTCCGCCGAAGACGTGCCCAAGCACGTTGGAGTGCTGGGGCATCATTATCTGCGAAGTCTCGTGCTGCGACTCGGAAACCGGACGAGGGGAGAGGTCCCGGGGACCGGAGTGACTAGATTCGTTCATCGCGGCGCGCCTGGTGCGTCTGCGCATGGGGTTTCTGAACGGCCGGCGAACCGTGAGCCACCGGCCGGTGTAGGCATGGCGGGCAATATACAGTCACTCACCGATTATCCGGCGTACCGCCGGGGACACCCACAGCTGCAATGACTTCTTATCTGGTTCGTACGCGACGACTGCTGCCTGTCGCCGCCGGTTTCCTCCTCGCATCGTGCGCGGGGCGCGACGCTGCCGCCGCCCGCGGCGATCTCGTGACTCCCGACTCCCTTGCCGTCCTGGCGGACTCGGCCGCAGCCGCCGACAGCGCGGCGGCGGTCGCCGCCGGGATGCCGGCGTATCCCATCACACCCGGCTATCAGCACACGATGGAGCTGCAGCGCGCCAAGGCACCCACTATCCGCGCGCTGTACCTGAACCGATTCGCCATTCAGAATCCGGCAAAGATGCGGCGGCTGCTCGCGCTGGCCGACTCCACCGAGATCAACGCCTTCGTCGTTGACATCAAGGACGAGTTCGGGCTGAACTTCATGTCCGAAGACCCGATGCTGCAGAAGAACGCGGGCACGGCAACCAAGTCACGCAGCATGAAGGCCTGGGTGGACTCGATGCGCGCACGCGGAGTTCTCCCGATCGCGCGCATCGTGGTGTTCAAGGACTCCGTCGCCGCGCGCAACAACCCCGACTACGTGATCCGCACCGCGGAAGGCTCGCCCTGGCGCGACGAGAAAGGGCTCACGTGGGTGAACCCGTACGCCAACTCGATCTGGGAGTACAACTTCCGCGTGGGCGATGAAGCGATCCGCATGGGGTTCGGTGAGATCCAGTTCGATTACATCCGGTTCCCCGAGCCGTACCGGCGCCTGGCTCCTCAGGTATTTCCCGAGCACCGCAACCGCGGGAAGACAGAAGCACTCGCCGAGTTCCTGAAGACGGCGCGCGCGCGATACGCGAAGCACGGCATCCGCACGACTGCCGACGTGTTCGGGCTCACGACGACAGTACGGGGCGCGCTGGAGGTCGGGCAGCGGTGGGAGC
>JBPPMH010000036.1:0-16380 GCA_051305945.1 Gemmatimonadaceae bacterium | reverse complement strand
CAGGCCGCGAAGATGTTCATGGCGCTTCGAATCGGCGAGGCGGCCAAGGACATTCGCGGCGCCGCCCGCCATCTCATCGCGCGTCCCGACGTATCGCCGAAGAAAGTGGGAGTGCTGGGCTTCTGCATGGGCGGACAGCTGGCTCTGTATGCCGGGCAGGAGTATCCGGAGGAGATTGGCGCGGCGGTCGATTTCTACGGCGTGCACCCGAACGTCCCGATCGATCCGGCGAAGGTCAAAGTCCCGGTGCAGCTCCATTTCGGCAAACGCGACACCAACGTGCCGGAAGCGAAGGCCAAGGAGCTGGTGGACAAGCTCTCGGACACGTCCGCGGAGGTTCAAGCCCACTTCTACGACGCCGACCACGCTTTCTTCAACGATACCAGGCCGGAAGTGCACGATCCCGGCGCGGCCGAGGAGGCCTGGACCCGCAGCGTAGCGTTCCTCATCAAGCACCTGCACTAATCGCCTTCAACTCAGGGCTGGAACGACACGGCAAACAAATGTAAGCAAGTGACTACTTGCATTTCGGCCAGCGGCGTGTAATTTCCGTCGCCGTGCCCACCAAAGACACCGATTTCCCTGCCGGCTCAGCCCAGCCCGACACCCGGGAGGCGATCCTCGGCGCCGCTGTAGAGGCCTACTCGAAGTACGGATTCCGCGGAGCCACGACCCGGCGCATAGCCGAGCTCGCGGGCGTCAACGAGGTCACCCTCTTCCGGCATTTCGGATCCAAGGACGCGCTCGTTGGCGAGGCGTTGCGCGCCATGTCCCCCGCCGAGCAGGTGGCGCCGCTCCCCGCGGAGCCGCGCGACCTCGTGGTCGAGCTCACCGCGTGGAGCGAGGGCCAGCTCGCTCATCTGCGCGATAAGCGCTCCATGATCCGAACCTGCATGGGCGAGATCGAGGAGCGGCCCGAACTGACCCAGTGCGCGGCGGCGGGACCCCAGGGCGCGTTCGTGGAGCTGTGCGGATACCTGGGGCGCGTACGGGACGCCGGAATGTCGTTTATCGATTTCGACGAGCGCGTTGCAGCGATAACGCTGATGGGCGCGTTGTTCTCGGACGCGATGGGACGAGAGATGATGCCCGAGATATATCCCCCGGCCGAAGCCGCGGCGCGCGAATATACCGAGCTGATCCTGCGCGTCATCGGCGCCGACGACACCACTCGCTCCGCGTTCGCGGACGCCACCGGAGCACCCCGAGGATGACTCACTTCTTCCGGCCATTGCGCCGTGCCGCTTCCGCCGTGCTCATCGCGACTGCCGCGGCATCCACTTCGGCCGCGCAGGTCCGCACCCCGGCCGTGCCCGCGGACAGCGCGGGCGCCATCGCTCTGTCGCTGACCGAAGCCGTGCGCCTGGCAGAGCAGAAGAGCCACGACGTGCGGATTGCGCGCGCGGGCGTCACGCGCGCGCGGGGACAGGAGCTGCAGGCGTCCAGCCAGCTGCTGCCGCAGCTGTTCGGCTCCGCAGCCTACACCAAGACGCTGCGGTCGCAGTTCTCCGGGCTGGCCAGCCCGGACACTTCGCCTTCCACCTCTCCGCCAGGGCCGTGCGAGCAGTACCTCCAGGATCCCTCCTCCACGACGGAAGACCGGCTGGCGGGGCTGGAGGACGCGCAGCGCTGCGCGATGGGGACGAATCCATTCGGCGGATTCGGAGACCTCGGCTTCGGCGCGGCCAACCAGTACAATCTAGGCTTCTCGCTGTCGCAGAACATCTTCACCGGTGGCCGCATCCGGTCCCAGATCGCGGCGGCACGCGCGGGCAGGCGGGCGGCGGAGGTCACGCTCGCGGCCGAGCGCGCCCAGGCGGCGTTGACGGTGGCGCAGGCGTATTTCGATGCGGCGCTGTCGGCACGGCTCGCGGCGATCGCGGAGCTCTCGCTCCGGCAGTCGGACGCGGTAGTGTCGCAGGTGCAGCTCGCGCGCGACGTCGGCAGGACTTCGGAGTTCGAGCTGTTGCGCGCGAGAGTGGCGCGCGACAATCAGCGGCCGGTGCTCGTACAACGGCAAAGCGAGCGCGACATCGCGCTGCTGCGCTTGAGGCAGCTGCTGGACCTCCCGCTCGACGCGCCGGTGCGGCTGGTGACGCCGGTGGATGATACCGCCGCGGTGTACGCCGCCATCGAGCCGATCAGGCTCTCCACGGACATCGACGACATCGAGTCGCGCGCGCCCGTGCGGGCCGCGCGGGCCGGAGTGGACGCGGGGCAGGCGTCGTTGCGGGCGATTCGCGCACAGCGGCTTCCGTCCATCTCATTGACCTCCAACTACGGCCGCGTGGCGTTTCCCACGAGCGGCTTCCCCGGCAACGACGACTTCCGGGAGAACTGGACGGTCGGCGTAGGCGCGCAGGTGCCGCTGTTCACGGGAGGGCGACAGCGTGGGGAAGAGATGGCAGCGCGCGCATCGCTGGACGAGTCGCGGGCGAGGCTCGAGCAGACGCGCGACCTCGCGGCGCTCGACGCCCGCGTACAGGAGACGGCGCTGGCCCAGGCGCGCGGCGCTTGGGAAGCGAGCGCGGGAACCGCGGAGCAGGCCGAGCGGGCGTACAGCATTGCACAGGTGCGGTATCGCGAGGGGATCTCCACGCAGCTCGAGCTGGACGACTCGCGGCTGCTGCTGGAGCAGGCGCAGGTGAACCGCGCGACCGCCGCGCGGAATCTTCAGCTCGCGATAGTGCGCGTGGCGTTGCTCCAGGACCTGCCGCTGCAGCTGCAGGCCGCCGGAATCCAATTACCCGTGCAGCAGCAGCCGCGCCCCGAGCCGCCGCGCACCAACACGACACAGTCGCCGGGCCAGCAGGCGGCGCAACAACAGATACCGGGAACCACGATTCCATGATCGCCTACAAGTGTCGCCCCATTGCGGCCATCGCGTTGACCTTGACGATCCTCTCCGGGTGCGGCGGCGACGGGGACGACGCGGCCGCGGCGGCTGTGGCGCAACCCGTCACCGTAGGCCCGGAGAACCTCGTCGTCGTAAGCGCGCAGCCGCTGACTTCGGGCCCTGCGTTCTCCGGCACGCTGCGGCACGAGCGGGAGGCGAGCGTGCGCGCGCAGATGGCCGGGAGCGTGCTGCAGACCTACGTCGATCAGGGCCAGGCGGTAGCCGCCGGGGCGGTGCTCGCGCGGATCGAAGCCGGCGGGAACGACGACTCGTATCTCTCCGCGCGCTCGGCCGTGACGGCGGCGCAGAACTCGTATTCCATAGCTACCCGCGAACTCGAGAGGGCGCAGCGGCTGCACGAGGCGGGCGCAATCGCGGAGCGCGAGCTGGAGATGGCGCGAGCGGCCGTGACCAACTCGCGCGCGATGCTGGCCGATGCGCGGGCGCGCATGGCGTCGGCGGCCAAGCAGCTCGGCAATGCGACCGTGCGCGCGCCGTTCGCGGGAGTCATCGGGGAGAAGAGCGTCTCCGCCGGCGACGTCGTGCAGCCGGGGACGTTGCTGTATACGGTGGTGGATCCGGGCAGCATGCGGCTCGAGGCCGCGATTCCCGTGGAGCAGCTGACCGACGTGCGGGTCGGGCTGCCGGTGAAGTTCACCGTCAGCGGCTATGGCACGCGCGAGTTTCTCGGCCGCGTGACGCGTGTGAGTCCGGTGGTGGATCCCGTGACGCGCCAGGTGCAGATCGTGGCCTCGATACCGAACGCGGGGCGGGCGCTCGTCGGCGGGCTGCAGGCGACGGGACGGTTGGCGACCAGCACCCGCAACGGCCTGGTAGCGCCCGACGCCGCGATAGACGAGCGTGGCTCGACGCCATCGGTGCTGCGTCTGAAGCGGGGGGTGGCGGAGCGCGTGACCGTGACGCTGGGAGCGAGGGACGAGGCGGGTGAGCTGGTGGAGATTACGGCGGGACTGCTCGCCGGTGACACGCTGCTCATCGGCGCGGCGCGGGGGATCACGCCGGGCACGCCAGTGCGGATCGTGCCAGCGATCGGTGACACCGCCGTGCGGCAACCACCGGCGGCTCCAGCGGCGGGAGCAATTCCGCGATGATGATCTCCGATTTCGCGATCAAGCGGCCGCTCATCACGGTGGTGACGACGGTCGCGCTGGTCGTGTTCGGCTTGTTCGCGCTCGCGCAGCTCAAGACCGACGAGTTCCCCGAGGTAAACCCGCCCTACGTGTTCGTCGGCATCCCCTATCCGGGAGCGTCGCCGACGACGGTCGAGCGGGAAGTCCTGAATCCGGTCGAGGACGCGATCAAGGGCATCTCCGGCGTCAAGCAGGTCAACGGCAGCGCGTTCGACGGCTTCGCTCAGATCCTCGTCGAATACGTGTTCGAAAAGGACCTCCAGGAAGGCACGCAGGACATTCGCGACGCCATCTCGGCGATCCGGATCGACCTGCCGCTCGAGATGGAGGAGCCGCTGCTGCAGCGGTTCAATCCCACCGACTTTCCGATCGTACAGGTGGCTCTCGTCTCCCAGACCCACACACCCGCGCAGCTGACGCGGATAGTGGATCCCGCCATCGTGAGCCAGCTCCGCGGAGTGAGCGGCGTGGCCGGGGTGCAGATGTTCGGGGACGTGCAGCGCGAGCTGACCGTCGAGCTCAGGCCGGAAGCGCTGCGCGCTGCGGGAGTGAGCGTGACGCAGGTGGTCGGCGCGCTGCGGGCGCAGAATCTGGCCGTGCCGGTCGGGCGGCTGACGGGCGCGCTGGAGGAGCGGACGATTCGGCTCCAGGGCCGCCTCGAGCGGCCGGAGGAGTTTCTCCAGCTCGTCATCGCCGAGCGCGGGGGGCGTGTCATCCGGCTCGGCGAGGTCGCCAACGTCCGCGACGGCAGCGAGGAAGCGCGGTCGCTGGCGATGTACAACGGGAGCGAGGCCGTCGGTCTCGCGCTCACGAAGGCGCAGGGCTACAGCACGACCGACGTCAGCGACCGGATCAAGGCGAAGCTCGCCCAGCTGGAGAAGACACTGCCGCCGGGAGTCGACTTCACGGTCGTGCGCGACGCCGGCGTGCGGGTGGAGAACTCGGTGGGAGACGTGCAGATGGCACTGTTCGAGGGCGCGCTGCTGACCGTGCTCGTCGTGTTCGTCTTTCTCAACTCCTGGCGATCCACGATCATCACGGGCCTGGCGCTGCCGGTCTCCGTGCTGGCGGCGTTCATCGCCGTGTGGGTGTTCGGCTTCACGCTCAACACGATGTCGCTGCTGGGGCTGTCGCTGGCGATCGGAATTCTCATCGACGACGCGATCGTGGTGCGCGAGAACATCGTGCGGCACATCGAGATGGGAAAGGATCACATGCGCGCGGCGAAGGAAGGCACCGACGAGATCGGGCTCGCCGTGGCCGCGACGTCGTTCTCCATCGTCGCGGTGTTCGTGCCGATCGGGTTCATCTACGGCCTGGCGGGGCAGTGGTTCAAGCCGTTCGCGCTCACCATTGCGTCGTCCGTGCTCGTCTCTCTGTTCGTCTCGTTCTCGCTCGACCCGATGCTGTCGGCGTACTGGGCCGATCCGCAGTTGGAGGCGCACGAGCGGCGCAATCCCATCTCGCGCGCGCTCGACCGGTTCAATACGTGGTTCAATTCGCTCGCCGTTCGCTACAAGAAGGTGATCGGCTGGGCGCTGGATCACCGCGCCGCGATGGTCGGCATCGCCGTTGGATCGTTCATCGTAGCTCTGGCGCTCCCCGCAACCGGCATCATCGGCAGCGCGTTCTGGCCGGAAGACGACACGTCCGAGATGCACGTGAACGTGAAGACGCCGCCCGGATCGAGTCTCGATTACACGCGAGTGAAGGCGGAAGAAACGGCGCGCCTCATACGGGCCCATCCGGAAGTCTTGTACTCATACACGACGCTTGGCAGCGCCAGCGGTGCCGTAGACGAAGCGACGATATACGGGAAGCTCTCGCCCCGCGGCGAGCGCGAGGCGAGCGCCGAGGAGCTCGCGCGCGCTCTGCGCACGGAAGTCAAGCAGATCGCGGGCATGACGGCGTCGGTCACGACCACCGATTGGGGCGGGGGGGAGAAGCAGATCCAGCTGCAGATCCGCGGCGCGGACGCGACTACGCTCACTGCTACGGCGGAAGCGATCGCGGCCGAAGTGAGAAAGGCCGCGGGCGCCGTGGACGTCGAGCTCTCGACCAAGGGGCAGAAGCCGGAGGTGAGCATCGAGATCGATCGCAACCTCGCGGGAGCGATGGGCGTGACGGTCGGTGAGATCGCGCAGTCGCTGCGCCCGGCGTTCGCAGGCATCAAGACCGGCGACTGGGTCGATCCGTCCGGCGAGACGCGGGAGGTGACCGTGAGACTCGTGCCGCAGGCGAGGCAGCGGGTCGACGATCTCCGGCAGCTGCCCATCGTGCTCTCGGGGGCCTCTACCGGCGGGCCGCCGGCCATCGTGCCGCTGGGGCAGCTCGCGCGGGTGGAGCAGTCCATCGGGCCGGCCCAGATCGATCACCTCGACGGCGACGTGGTAGTGACGGTCGGGGCGAACACCAGCGGCACGGCGGTGAACGAAGTTCTGAAGGACATCGAGCAGCGCATCGCCAAGGTTCCGCTTCCTCCCGGTGTGACGATCACGCAGGGAGGTGAGACCGAGGATCAGGCGGAGGTGTTCGGCGGAATTTTCGCGGCGCTGGGCGTGGCGATCCTGCTGATGTACCTGATTCTCGTCATGCAGTTCGGGTCGTTCGTGGACCCGCTCGCGATTCTCGTGTCGCTGCCGCTCTCGCTGATCGGCGTGATGCTCGCGCTGCTGCTGACCGGCGGCACGATCAACCTCATGAGCCTGATCGGCGTGATCCTGTTGGCGGGTATCGTGGCGAAGAACGCGATCCTGCTGATCGATTTCGCCAAGTGGGCGAGAGAGCGCGAAGGGCTCCCGCTCCGGGAGGCGCTGATTCAGGCAGGCGCGATCCGGCTGAGGCCCATTATCATGACCACCTTCGCGCTCTGCGCGGGGATGCTGCCGATCGCGATCGGCGGCGGCGAGGGCGCGCAGTTCCGCGCGCCGCTGGGGCGCGCGGTGATCGGCGGCGTGATCACGTCGACTTTCCTGACGCTGCTGGTGATCCCGACTTTCTACGAGATCCTGGACGAGTGGCGCGAGTGGCTCATGGCGCGATTTCGCTCATCAAAGCCAGCTGGTTCCCATCCGGATCCCGGAATTCCACCAGCCACAGCTCTAAAGCCGGAGTCTTGTGGATGAGCTTCGGCTCGGAGGGGAACGCGACGCCGCGCTCTTTCAAAGTGGTGTACACGGCGTGGATGTCCGGAACTTTGAAATAGACGGCTGATCCTCGCTCACGCGCTTGCCCGGCCTCGGGCACGCCCACGAGCAGCCTGACGCTTCCCGCCTGGAAGAAGCTCATCTGCGGCGGGGCGGAGAACAGATACTTCAGCCCCAGCGTGTCGCGGTAATACCGAATCGCGCGGTCCAGGTCCTCGACCGGGATCAACAGCTGCCCCACGGTAGCTTCGGCCAGGTCGCTGGTATGCGGCATTACGGGCTCCTTGTCACGACTGCGGCCGGGAAATATATTTAGCTTAGCTAACAATAACCTTAGCCGAGCTAACTAGTGGCGCGCAAGACCCCCGTTCGGGCGGGTGACGCAGCGGTGGTCGCGGACCGGCTGCATTCTGCCGCGATCCACCTCCTCCGGCGCCTGCGAAAGCAGGACGACCGGAGCGGCCTGAGCGCCGCGAGGCTGTCGGCTCTCTCGGTGGCGGTGTTCGCCGGACCGGTGACGATGGGCCAGCTGGCGGCCGCGGAGCAGGTCACGGCCCCCACAATGACGCGCTTGATCGCCGCCATGGAGCGCGACGGTCTCGTGGCGAGGGAACCCGACCAGGATGACGGCCGGGTTGTTTGGATCCGCGCGACCGCGAAGGGCGCGCGGATCCTCTACGCCGCGCGCGACCGCCGCGTGGCGACCCTGGCAGCCGATCTGGCAGCTCTCGACCGGTCGGATCTGACGCTGCTGGCCGAAGCCGCCGGGATCATCGAGCGGCTCGGGAGTGAAGTCTAGAGAGCTTCCCTGCGCCGGACCCGCCGGTTGGGGATGTCCACTCTTCCCTTCACGTTGCTGTAGCCGATACCGCCTGAGCGGGCGCGGGTAACGGTGAAGTCGCCATCGACGTCGGCCACTTCGATCCCGCCGGACCCGTCGCTGATTCGAATGCTGCTCCTCGCGGTCCGCACGTCGATCTCACCGGAGCCGTCGGTGATGTCGATCAGCCCGCCAATGTCGCGCAGCTCGATCGAGCCGGATCCGTCGTGAATGGTCACGGCGCCGGCAAGGTTGGTCAGCTTGATGGCGCCGGATCCGTCCTTGATTTGCACGTTGCCGTGGAGATCATTGCCGATGATCTCGCCGGAGCCGTCCGTTATGCTCACGGCGCCGAGGTTGGAGATGTCGATGCTCCCGCTGCCATCGGTGATCTCGGCCGCCATCCGCGCGGGAACTTCGATCACGAGGTCCAGACTCGCGTACCGCATTCCGGTGAGGCTCCAGCCCTCGACGCGCGAAATCGCCTCGACGACTACGTCGGAGCCCCGCCGGTCCGCGCGGAGCTCGATCTCCTCCAGCAGGCGGGCGTCGGAGGCGCAGGCGCGCCCGCGGATGACCACGCGATCCAGGCCGGCCTTGCCTTCGATCCGGAGCGAGCCGGCGCCGGCCGTGACCGTCAGGAGGCTGGCCCCCGCCGCATCGACGTTGGCCGTGCGCTGCGCCTCGTGGCGGCATTGCTCGTAGCTCTGAGCCATCGCGCTCGGAGCCGCGACGAGCAGAAGCGTGGCGGTCAGAAGAGTGGAATGCATGAGCTTCTCCGGAGTTGTTGGGTACGGCCTCCCTACGCAGCCTCGCCGCCAAAGGTTTTGACAGGGCTTAGCCGCCGAAGGTTGGATGCCTCGGATAAGGTCCGGTTACGCGCGTCTGGCGGGCTGCGGCGCCGTCGTTATCAGGATTACGGCCGCCAGGATCACCCCGGCGGCGATCATCGTCCGGACGGTGATCGACTCGCCCGCGAACGCCCAACCCAGGAACACCGCGATTACGGGGTTCACGTAGGCATATGTCGCGACGCGCGCGGGGCTGCTCACCTGCAGCAGCCAGATGTACGCGCTGTAGGCGATGACGGAGCCGAAGATCGCAAGATACGAGAGCCCTGCGATCGACCGCAGGGAAACCCCCGCGAGATCGACCGTCCGATGATCTCCCGCGGCGAGCGACGCCAAGGAGAAAAAGACGCCGGCCGCGAGCATCGTCAGCGCGGCAGAGGCGAGACCTGAGTCGGGAAGATCCGCGCTTCGCGAATAGATGGAGCCGGCCGCCCATGCGATGGCTCCGCCGCACAGGATCAGGGCGGACGGCAGGTGGATCGCGCCGGATACTTCGCTGCCGGTCCCGACCAGGATCGCGAGACCGACGATGCCAAGGCTGACCCCCGTCCAGATCAGGCGAGCCGGCCGCACGTGCTCCACGATCGTCTGGATCACCACCATCCACAGCGGCACCGTCGCGACGATCAGCGCCGCGATCCCCGACGGAATTCTCTGCTGTGCCCAGATCAGCGACCCGTTCCCGAGGAACGGCAGCAACGCGCCGACGACGGACGCGTTGAGCAGCTGCCGCCGGGAGAAATTCGCCCCGCCGCGCGCCGCGGCGAGCGCGTAGAGAATGGCGCCGGCCGCGAGGAACCGCGCCGCACCGAGCAGGAACGGCGGCATCGTCTCCAATCCCCAGAGGATCGCGAGGTAGCTCGATCCCCAGATGAGATACACGGCGGCGAACGCCGAGAGAAGCTTTGGTCGCGGTGCACCGCCGGTCATCTGTTCCTGTCGCCAATGGGGGACGGTAATTGTAGCGATTGGGTGTCACTTTGCGTACGCCGATGCCGCCGGAACTTTTGCCATCGCATTGGTGCCTAAGATGATGCGTCTTGCGCGGGCGGCGGCATTGGCCCTGCCTTGACGGAGCATCGCAGGCGCGGCGCGTGACGGCAGCGTTGAATCCTGGAGCGCTCACAGCCGTAGGGAGGGACACATGAAATCGATTTTCTTGTTCGCGCCATTCGCGTTGCTGGCCGTGGGCGCGTCCGCGTCGGAAGCACAGACCAGGCGGCCGGCGCAGATCACCGCCGTGCCACGGTTCGTCGTGTTCGGCGACGTCGTCGTCTCGAAACCCAAGGGCGAGTTCGCCAACTACGTGGATCAGGGCTTCGGCTTCAACGCGGGCGGCATGCTGCGGCTCGACCCGGCGGGAATGTTCGGCGTCAGGGCCGAAATCGGCGGACTGCAGTACGGCCGCGAACGCATGCCCGTCGCGTTCAACTTTAGTGGGCGCGTAACAGCGGATGTCGTCACCACCAACATGATCGGCTGGCTCGGCATCGGTCCTCAGTTCACGTTCCCGACCGGGCCAATCCGGCCGTACGCCAACGCCGCGTTCGCGATCACGAACTTCCGCACGACTTCCTCCATCGAAGACAGGCAGACCTCGGAGACGTTCGCTACCACCGAAAACGCGAGCGACTTCTCGTCGGCGGTCGTGTTCGGCGGCGGAGTGTACGTCCCGATCGGCGGTCGCACTTCCACCGCCATGCTCACGCTCGGCGGCAAGTATTACTACGGTGGTGAAGCGACGTATCTGCCCGAGGGCGGGATCCAGGACAACGACGACGGATCCGTGACGTTGTTCCCCGCGCGCACGAAAACCGATTTCGTTATCTGGCAGCTCGGCGTGTCGGTCGGCATTCCGTCCCGACGCCGATGATCATATCGGCGGTAGCATTCGCGGCTGCCCTGGCGATCGGCCAGGGCGTGACCGTGACCATCGGCGGCCGCGCGAAGCAGGACTCGGCGGCCCTGGAGCGCGCGCAGCAGAAGGCGGATAGCGCGGCCGGGGTGAGAGAGGCAGGCCGCGCCGCGCGGGACTCGATCCGTGACGCGCGGCGGCGCTCGAGGATCGTCCCCGTGACCGCGGAGCATATGCGCAGCGCGTTTTCCGATTCACGCGCGCGCGCAACGCTCGAGCGGGCGCGAACCGCGCGTGTCGCGGACGATTCGGCGCTGCTCGGATACGATTCGAAGACCCGGGAGCGGGCCAGCATCGGGATGTCGCTCACGCGATTCGGTCGCGAACGCCTGCTGGCGCGATACGAACGCGTCACCCGCGTGCAATGGCGCCGCGACCGCGGCGCCCGCGTGCAGGTGCTGGGAGAGCGCACCACCGCGCCGATGCTGGGGAAGGGCGGCGAGATAGACGCCGAGCTGAGCAGCGTACCGGTGATTCCGTACTTCCCGGGTCGCGAGCCGCTGTGGGGAGCTTCGCTCGCGCGATTGGACGTGGTGGACAGCGACATGGTGAACCCGCTCGCGCGCGGCGCCGAGGCGTACTACACGTACGAGACCGGCGACTCGCTGTCGTTCCGCATTGGCGGCGAGACCAGGATCAGCGTGCGCGAGCTGCGAGTGCGTCCGCGCAAGCCGGATTGGCGCGTCAGTGTCGCCTCACTCTGGTTCGACGACGCGACGGGGCGGCTGGTGCGCGCCGTGTACCGCATGTCCGAGCCGATGGACATCTGGAAGGTCGAGCAGGAGGAGGAGGGTGAAGGCTGTGAGCCGCGAGTCGTCTGCTCGGCGCTCAAGCCAATGACCGCTAACGTATCGGTCGTGGCGGTCGAGTATGGACTGTACGAGGGTCGGTTCTGGCTGCCGCGGCTGCAGACCCTCGAGGGCTCGGCCCACGTCGGGATAATGCGTGTGCCGTTCAAGCTGGAGCAGAGCTTCACGTACGACGAGGTGAACGGCACGAGCGACTTCGCGCCGGTAGTCATCACGCCGGCCGACACGTCGAGGTCCGATACCGTCGCGGTTGCCGCGCGCCGGGCTGCGAGACGCGCGCCGTGCGCGCCCGGTGAGAGCCGCGAGCGGGTCGTCTCCCGGTTCGAGAACACGCTGGCGATTTCCGTGCAGGTGCCGTGTGACACGCCGGCGCTGGCACGATCACCCGAGCTGCCAGAGTCGCCATACGACCCCGGTGAAGAAATTTTTTCGTCAAGCGAGCTCGAGGAGCTGACCAATCGCGCGCTTGGTCTCGCGGCGCAGGCGGGTTACGCGCGGGGCCCGGTGGAGCTGCGGTACGGGCTCGGCATGTCCCGGTACAACCGCGTCGAAGGGCTGTCCACCGGCATCGCGGCGCGACAGTCGCTCGGCGGCGGATACACCGCGCACGCGTCCGTGCGACTGGGATTGGCGGACCTCGAACCGAACGCCGAGCTGGCGCTGTTGCGCAGCAATGGCCGCACGGACGTGGGCATAGGAATATTCCGCCGGCTAGTCGCGGCGAATGACTGGGGTGATCCGCTCGGATTCGGCAACTCCGTGGACGCGCTGCTGCTGGGGCGGGACGAGGGCTTTTACTATCGCGCCTGGGGCGCGGAGCTGACGCGCGGTCCCGCGGAAGCATCCCGCGGCATCGTTTCACGACTGTTCGTAGAGCACCACTCCGACGCGGCCACCGAAACGTCGGTGTCGCTCGCCCGGGCAATCAGCGGCCGCAGGTTCGGTGACAACATCGACGCCGTGAACGGCACGATCGGAGGGTTGTCGCTCCGTCACGTCGGCTCGCGCGGGCTCGATCCGCACGGCTGGCGCCTGCTGTCGGACATCCGGGTCGAGGGTGCCGCGGGCTCGTTCGACTACTCCCGCGCCGCCGCCGACTTCACGGTCTCGCACGGTTTGGGATCGAGAGCTGACGGAGCACTCACATTTGGCGGCGGCACGTCGGGCGGCGCGCTGCCGATGCAGCGCTGGTGGTTCCTAGGCGGCGCGCACACGGTGCGCGGGCAGTCGCCGGCCACGCGCGCGGGGAACTCCTACTGGCTCGCGCGCGGCGAGATAGGGTCATCGTTCGTGCTCGCGCGACCGGTGATCTTCGCCGACTTCGGCTGGGCGGGGGACCGATCGGACTTCAGCTCGCCCGGAACTCCGATCAGCGGCGCGGGAGTGGGCGCGTCCTTCCTCGACGGCTTGGTGCGCTTCGACATCGCCAAAGGCATTCGCCCCGACCGCGGCGTGCGCGGCTACCTGTACCTCGAGGCGCGGTTCTAGGAGTGACTAGTGATTGGTGATTGGTGATTAGTGAACGGCGAGACGAAAGCGGCCGCGGGGGAGCAGTCGCAGTTACTAATCACTAATCACTAATCACTAATCACTAATCACTTCTCCTCCATAAACGGATACTCGAACTCGTGCGGAGGCGAAAACGTCTCCTTTACCGCGCGCGCGCTCACCCAGCGGACGAGGTTCAGCATCGAGCCGGCCTTGTCGTTCGTGCCCGACGCCCGGCCCCCTCCGAACGGCTGCTGACCCACGACCGCTCCCGTCGGCTTGTCGTTGACGTAGAAGTTGCCGGCCGCGTTTCGCAGCCGCATGCTCGCCTCGTCCACCGCCGCGCGGTCGCGCGCGAACACGGCGCCCGTGAGGGCGTACGGCGAGGTGCCGTCCACGAGATCCAGCGTCTCTGACCACTTCGAATCCGGATAGACGTACGCGGTGACCACCGGGCCGAAGATCTCCTCGCACAGCAGGCGGCTGTCGGGGTTGTGCGCCTGGATCAGCGTGGGCTCGATGAACCAGCCTTCTTCGCCGCGGGCGTTTCCGCCGGCGAGCACGTCGTGACCCGGCGTGCGCTCCAGGTACGAGCTGATCTTGTCGAAGGCCCGCTGGTCGATCACAGCGCCCATGAAGTTCCGGAAGTCCGTCACGTCGCCCATCCGGACCTCCTCGATCATGTCCACCGTCCTGTCGCGAACCTCTTTCCACAGCGACTCCGGGATGTACACGCGGCTAACTGCGGAGCACTTCTGTCCCTGGTACTCGAACCCGCCGCGCACGATGGCCACGGCGAGCGCGATCGGATCGGCCGACGGATGGGCGACGATGAAATCCTTCCCGCCGGTCTCGCCGACGATGCGCGGGTAGGAGCGGTATCGGCCCATGTTGGCGCCGATGGTCTTCCACATCCCGTTGAACACTTCGGTGCTGCCGGTGAAGTGCACGCCGGCGAGATTGCCGTCCGCCAGCAGAGCGTCCGAGATCATCCGCGCATCGCCGGCAACGAGATTGATCACGCCCGGCGGGAGGCCGGCCTCCTCCAGCAGCGCCATGATGTAGTGCGCGCTGAGCATCGCGCTCGATGCCGGCTTCCACACCACGGTGTTTCCCATGAGCGCGGGCGCCGTCGGAAGATTGCCCGCGATCGCGGTGAAATTGAACGGCGTGATCGCGTATACGAAGCCTTCCAGCGGACGGTAATCCAGCTGGTTCCACGCGTCGTCGGCGCTGATCGGCTGGGTGTCGTAGATCCCCTGCGCGAACGCTGCGTTCATCCTCCAGAAATCGATCAGCTCGCAGGCGGAATCGATCTCGGCCTGGAACGCGGTCTTGGACTGGCCCAGCATCGTCGCCGCGTTCAACGTGGCGCGCCAGGTAGTGGAGAGCAGCTCGGCCGCCTTGAGAAAGACGGAGGCCCGGTCCTCCCACGAGCGCGCCGCCCAGTCGTGCTGCGCATCGCGCGCCGCCTTGACGGCCCGGGCCACGTGCTCGGGCGTCGCCTTGTGCCAGTCCGCCAGGACGTGCCGGTGCGCGTGTGGCATCACCGCGTGCGCCACTTCGCCTGAGAGCATCCTCCGGCCCCCGATGACCAGCGGTATCTCGACGCGCTCGTCCGACATCTCGCGCAGGCGCGTCTTCAGCGCCGAGCGTTCGGCAGTGCCCGGCGCATAGGAGAGGACGGGCTCGTTCTCCTGCGGCGGGACGCGCCATTTGCTGGTGAAAGACCGGGAGTAGGAAGCCGAATCGCCGTCCACCGCTTCTCCCGCGGCAGGCCCGCGGCGAACTTGTGGGTCGCCGTCAGGCTCGCGCGTGTTTCTGGGGAACCCTATAGCTGACATGATCGCAAGATACTTATCGCGTGCTTCCATGAGAATCGCGCCGCCGTGGTTTTTCGCCCTGAGCGCCTGCGCGGATGGGGGTATAGCGTGGGGTCCGGTCACCTATGGCGGGAGCGCGTCGCCGGCGAGCGCGGCGAGCGCGGCGGTCGCGGCGCTCCCACCGCGCGGAGGCGCGGGATGTGCGGATGTCGTCGTGGTGGCGCGCGGCGACGAGCGGTACGCCGCGTGGTGGGAGGCCGGGCCCGACGGCGGCTCCGTGCTGCTGCTCGCGCGGTCGCCGGATGGCGGCACCCGCTGGGAAACGCCGCTGGTGGCGGATGGTCGCGACGCGGGCGGTCTGCGCTGCTCGCGTCCACCGCCGTCCCTCTTTGCCGACGAGACTTCCGGGTACCTGCATCTGACCTATCACATCTCGCCTGCCGGCAGCCCGGGCGTGTACTTCACGCACTCGATGCAAGCTTCCGCGCTGGGCACGACCGGGATGGGAGTGCTGCACATGGCTGTCCCCGTCACACACGGCGACCGCCCGGTCCGCAGCAGCGTCGCCGGCCGCGGCGACACGGTGGTCGTCGCGTTCGAGGATCCCAACAGCACGAAGCCGCGCATACTCCTCGCGCTCTCCACCGGCGCGGGACACGTGTTCTCGACGTACGGCGCGGTGTCGCCGCCGGGGTCGGCAGCGTCGTCGCCGCGGGTGTCGCTCACGGGCGACTCCGTCCGCGTCCACTGGGTGGAGACGACTCCCGGCGGCGCGCCGCGCGCGGCCGCGCGCGCGGGGAAGCTGCCTTGAGCCCGGCGGCGGCGGCATGCCGCCAGCGGTTCATAGGGGCGCACACGATCAATAACGGCGGCGTGCACATGGCCGTCCGCCGCGCCGCGCGCGGCGGGATGACGGCGGTGCAGGTCTTCACCGCCGTGCCCAAGTATTACAACGACAAGATGTCGGTGCGCCCCGAGCGCGCGCAGCGGTTCAGGAAGGAGGTCGCGGCTTCGAGGATCGATCCGCGGATGATTCTCGTGCACGCGCCGTACGTTCTGAGCGTGGGGACCCCCGATCCGGAGAAATGGGCGCGGGCGAGCGCGGGGCTCACGAAGGAGCTGGAGCGCTCCAGCGATCTCGGCGCCGGCTCGGTGTGCTTCCATCCCGGCTCCGCCGGCGACGATACGCCCGCCAACGCGGCCAAGCGGATTGCGCTGGCGATCACCGAGGCCCTGCGCACTGTGAAATCCGACACGCGGCTGCTCGTGGAGAACACCGCGGGGGCCGGGAGGACAATGGGACGCACCGCCGCCGAAGTAGGGGAAATCCTCTCGCACGTCCCGGAATCGCTGCGCGCGCGCACCGGATACGGGCTGGATACGTGCCATCTGTTCTGCTCCGGATACGACATCCGCCGGTCGCGCGCGGGCTTCACGAGCATTCTCGACGAGTTCGAGGAAGCGACCGGCGAGCCGCCGTC
>JBPPMH010000035.1:0-36289 GCA_051305945.1 Gemmatimonadaceae bacterium | reverse complement strand
ACTGCTCACGTCGCGCCTCGTAGCGGGACCCACGGGGGTGACGACTACCCCGATCGAGCTCTCGCCCGATCACCTGCCCGCGAAGCTCAAGAAGGACGTGCTGGCGGGCGCGAAGCTCGTGGACTTCGGCGATCTGTCCAACGACTTCATGAAGTTCCTCTCGTTCGGCGCGCCACCTCCGAGCGGCGGGTACCTGCTGTTGCACGGGCTGCGGTTCGACGGCGAGCTGTACGGGTTGATCGCGGCGATCGAACCCAAGCGGCGCTTCGGCGGCAGGGCGACCGATCGCATGCTGCCGCTGATCGCGCTGTTCATGAACGCGGCCGCGCGCTTCGCGGAGGGCGACGCGCGGGCCGAAGCGGTTCGCGCGCTCGAGGAAGTGTCCGAGTCGCTGCATGCCAAGTACGGCAAGACCATCCAGGACATCGAAGCGCAGCTAGCCGACGCGCGCCGGGCCGCTCAGGGGAAGGGAGGAGGCGACTCTCCGCGGGTAGCGCAGCTCGAGCGCGCCGCGCGCGAGGCGGCGGCGCAGGCGCAGACCGCCAGCGAGCGGCTCTCGGCGGTCGAGCAGCAGGTGTCGGCGGCGGTGGCGCAGCTCGAGAAGGCGCACCTCGACATGAGCAATCAGACCCAGCAGCTGCGGGCACAGGCGAAGGTGCTGTACCGAATCGAGCGCCTGTTGGAGCATCGCGACAAGGCGGAGGATCCGCGCAAGCTGCTGGACGAGGTGGTCGCAGCCGTGTCCGCCCGCGGGTGAGCGAGCTCAACGCTCTTCAGCATGCGATAAAAGACCTTGCCTTCCATCGTCCGCTCGACGCGGACGAGGTGGGGGCGGCTTTCGACGTGATCATGCGCGGCGAGGCGACGGGCGTGCAGATATCGGCGTTCCTCACCGGCCTGAGAGTGGCTGGCGAGACCGCGGATACGGTGGCGGGCGCCGCGCGCGCGCTGCGGCGGGCGATGATCCAGCTGCCCGCGCTCGAGCCGGACGAGCTGGTGGATACGTGCGGCACCGGCGGCGGAGCGGTCACCACGTTCAACATCTCCACGGCCGCGGCGTTCGTGGCGGCGGGCGCCGGCGTCCGGATCGCGAAGCACGGCAACCGCTCCTTCACCTCCGCCTGCGGCAGCGCGGACGTGCTGGAAGCGCTGGGTGTTCGCATAGATGCGCCCGTGGAAGTGATGACCCGGTCGCTCGTGGACGCGGGGATCGTCTTCATGTTCGCGCCCGCGATGCACCCCGCGATGAAGCACGTCGGCCCGATCCGGCGCGAGCTGGCGATTCCGACGGTGATGAACATCGTGGGTCCGCTCGCGAATCCGGCCGGTGTCGGCCGTCAGCTCTTGGGCGTAGCGGACCGCGAGCGCATGGGGATCCTGTCCGCGGCGCTGGCGAAGCTCGGCGCCATTCACGCGATGGTCGTGCACGGCGAGCCGGGGCTGGACGAGATCTCGCCGCTCGGTCCGACCTACGTCGCCGAGGTAAAGGACGGCGCGGTGACGGAGTGGACGATCGATCCCGCCAAGCACGGGGTCGGGCGTCTCAGCCCGAACGATCTCGCCGGCGGCTCACCCGCCGACAACGCTCACGTGATTCTGGATCTGTTGGCCGGCGGTGGCACGCCCGGGGCGAAAGCCGCGGTCGAGCTGAATGCTGCGGCCGCGATCTACCTCAGCGGGAAGGCCGGCAGCTACTACGAGGGCGTCACGCGAGCGCGCGACGCGCTCAAAGCCGGGTCGGGGCTGACGGCGTTGGAGCGACTTCGAGAGGTGTACTCCTAGGGCGCGGCGGCTGCGGCCAGAGCGCGCCGAGGATGCGGCCGGCTTCGGAGCGAACTGCGCTCTCACCCGATGTAGTAAATAGGACCCATCGCTCGTCGGCGCGCCGGCGCCAGAGGGAGAAGCCGTACTGCCTGCGCGGATTCATGGGGTCCTGCCTGCCGATACCGGGCTCGAGCGTGACCGTGAGGCAGCGGCTCCGCCGAGCGCGACTGCGCCGCTATCCCGAGCCCCGGACAGTGCGACCAAGTCTCGTTGCGGTGGACCACGACTTCGATCGACTCGCCTCCGGCGATCCGGACTACGCGCCGCGCTCCGCCCTCCGACTCGACCAGATCCGTGAGCGACCGGCTGCTCATGTAAAGAGCGTGCAGCTTGGGGGTGATGAACAGCGTGAGGACGAACGCGAGCGTGACGAGGAGCCAACGAGTCATCGGACGCACAAAAACTCCACGGATAAGGGCCGTGCGAATGACTCGGTTACTTACTTCCTGGCAACAAGCGCCGAGTAAAGTCCGGACAGAACGGCTGGGAGCGTCGTACGTTACGCGTTATTGCGTTTTGCGTTAGGGCGTGAACGGCGGTGGGCCGCTAGTACCGGCGTATCACTCCTACAACGACGCCTTGAATCGTGACGTCGTTCTCGTGCACGTAGATGGGTTGTAGAGTCTCGTTCGCCGGCTGCAACCGAATCCGGCCATCCTTCTCCCTGTAAAACTTCTTGAACGTGGCGGACGAGTTGTCGATCAGGGCGATCACCATCTCCCCGTTGTCGGCCGTCGGCTTCTCGTTCACGATGACGTAGTCGCCGTCGCGGATCTGCTCGTCCACCATCGAGTTGCCGCGCACGCGCAGCACGAAGTGGTTGCCGTTCTTGCGGACCAGATCGTCGGGGACCGCGAAAGTCTCCGGAACGGAGATGGCCTCGATCGGCATGCCGGCGGCGACGGTACCCATCAGCGGCAGGTGCACGGCGCGGCCGTACACGTCGGAGGAGGGGATCTCGATGCCGCGGCTCTCGTTGTAGTGCCGCTTGATGTAGCCTTTCCGCTCCAGATTCGTGAGGTGCTCGTGCACCGTCGCCAACGAGCTGTAATCGAAGCGCTCGGCGATCTCCTCGAAGCTGGGCGCGTACCCGTTGGCCTCCGAATAGTCGGCCAGATATGTGAGGATCTCGCGCTGCCGTTTCGTGAGCGACATATCTTGTCCGAGCCCCGTAATTAAAGGTTGTGACCCCTGCCGCACCGAAGATTTGCCGAACTCACACATTAGCCGAACAGCCCCCGAAGCGCAACAGGAATCTTTCTGGAGAGCGCCCGGCGGCACGTTGGGCGAGCTGCTGGAGCTGACGGAGGCTCGAATCGGGCGGCTCCTGCCGAAACGACGGGAGCTCGAACTGGCGGCGGCAAACGCGCCGGCCGCGCCCTCGTTTCTGGACGCGCTCCACGGCACGGCGGTCTCCGTCATCGCCGAGGTAAAGCGCAGGTCGCCGTCCAAGGGCGATCTCGACCCGACACTGCGGGCCGGCGACCGCGCCGCGGCCTACGTCCGCGGTGGTGCCGTAGCGATCTCGGTGCTCACCGAGCCCACACGCTTCGGTGGGTCCGGGGACGATCTGCGCGAGGTGGTCGCGGCTGCGGGCGTCCCGGTGCTGCGAAAGGATTTCATCGTCCACGAAGTGCAGGTGCTCGAGACGCGGGCGATGGGCGCGGCGGCGGTTCTGCTCATCGCCCGGGCGCTCGCGCCATCCACGCTGGCCATGCTGGTCCGGGCCGCGCGCGCGCACGCGGTCGAGCCGCTCGTCGAGGTCCGCTCCAGGGCGGAGCTGGAGCGCGCGGTGCGCGCGGGCGCGGCCGCCATCGGCGTTAACGCGCGAGATCTCGAGACTCTGGCCGTGGACGATTCCGTGCCGCGTGAGCTGCTGGCTCTCGTTCCACGCGAGGCGATCGCGATCGGAGAGAGCGGAATCCGGGACCGCGCCGCGGTCGAAGCGCTGGCTCTCGCCGGCGCCGACGCCGTGCTCGTCGGCAGCGTGCTGTCGGTCGCGCGCGATCCGGAGCAGGCCGTGCGCGACCTGGCCGGTGTTCCGCGGGGGCGGCGATGAGCATCGCGATGAAGTTCTGCGGGATCACGCGCCCGCAGGACGCGAGCTTTGCAGCGGAGCTCGGCGCGGCGTACATCGGATCCATTTTCACGGAGAGCCCGCGGCGGGTGAGCCCCGAAGACGCCGCGGCCCTCTGGACCGCGGCGCCGGCGCCGAAGAGGGTCGGCGTATTCGGCGACGCATCCGTGGACGAGATTCTCTTGGCGGCGGACGCGTCGGGTCTGGACGTGATTCAGCTGCACGGCAGAGCGGCGAGCGGCGTGGTCGAAAAGCTCCGTGCCAGCTTTCGCGGCGAGATCTGGGCGGTCATCCGCATCGGAGAGGGAGCGCCCGCGGTGGCCGGCGAGTCGTCCGACGCCGACGCCGTGCTCGTGGACAGCTATTCGGAATCGGGGCTCGGCGGCACGGGGCGAACCTTCGACTGGGAGCGCGAAGCCGCCACCATCCGCCTGCTCATCGGCGACAAGCGGCTCATCGCCGCGGGCGGCCTCGACCCGGACAACGTCGCCAGCGCGATCCGCGCGCTGAACCCGGACGTCGTGGACGTCTCTTCCGGCGTCGAGTCATCTCCCGGCGTAAAGGACCACGCCCGCATGCGCGCCTTCGCGGCAGCCGTCGCCCAGGCCGATGCCGAGTAAGAAGCCCGCGAAGGCTGTTACCAACGGCCAAGAGCCAATAGCCAACAGCCAGTCCGACCGCTTCGGCGAGTTCGGCGGACGCTACGTCCCCGAAACGCTCATCCCCGCGCTCGACGAGCTGACCGCCGCGTACGCCGACGCCATGGCGGATCCCGAGTTCACGCGGGAACTGGACGAGATGCTCCGCGACTACGTCGGCCGGCCCTCGCCGCTGACCTTCGCTCCGCGGCTGTCGGAGCACGTCGGCGCGCACGTCTTCCTCAAACGGGAGGATCTGAACCACACCGGCGCGCACAAGATCAACAACTCAGTGGGCCAGGCGCTGCTCGCCCGCCGGATGGGCAAGCGCCGGATCATCGCCGAGACCGGCGCGGGGCAACACGGCGTCGCCACGGCGACCGTGTGCGCGCGGTTCGGGCTCGAGTGCGTCGTCTACATGGGCGTGGAGGACATACGCCGGCAGGAGCTGAACGTGTTCCGCATGCGGCTGCTGGGCGCGACCGTCGTGCCGGTCTCGTCCGGAACGCGCACGCTCAAGGACGCGACGAGCGAAGCGATCAGGGAGTGGGTCGGCACCGTGAACGACAGTCACTACATCATCGGCTCGGTCGTGGGCCCGGCGCCGTACCCGCGTATCGTGCGCGACCTGCAGTCCGTCATCGGTCGAGAGTCGCGCGCGCAGATGCTGGAGCGAATCGGCGCGCTGCCGAAGTCGGTGGTGGCCTGCGTGGGCGGCGGATCCAACGCCATGGGGATCTTCCACGCGTTCGTGGAGGACGCTGACGTGGAGCTCGTGGGCGTCGAGGCGGCGGGGCATGGGCTCGACACGGCGGAGCACTCGGCGTCGCTCTCGCGCGGCTCGCCCGGCGTGCTGCACGGGTCGCTCAGCTACCTGCTCCAGGACGAGCAGGGCCAGGTCCGGCCCGCGCACTCGATTTCCGCGGGCCTTGATTATCCTGGCGTAGGGCCTGAGCACGCCTATCTTATGGAGCTTCATCGGGCTACATATGTCTCCGTTACGGATTCGGAGGCTCTGCTGGGGTTCGCGCTCCTCAGCCGATTGGAGGGAATCATCCCGGCTCTGGAATCCGCGCACGCCATCTCCTGGATAGCGGGGAATCGCGGCCGCTGGTCGGACAGTGACTCGCTTCTGGTCTGCATCAGTGGGCGCGGCGACAAGGACGTGGCGCAGGTAAGCGAGATGGATTTCTTGAGCTGATGCCTTCACCGAAAACCGCACCGACGCAGGAACCCGGCTCCGCCGAGCCGTCGCCGTTTGCGGCGGCGATTGTGACGGACGTGATGAAGACTTTCTCCAAGGCGGTGCGGGCCCACGCGCTGTACCTGCCGAACAACCCGATGCATGCGCGCTCGATGGAAGCCGCGCGCGCGGCGTTCCAGGGGCTCTGGCAGCAGACCGACGAGATCGTGCTTCAGGTGACCGAGGCCGAGCTCCTCTGGGAAGGGCTCGCGGTGTCCGAGGAAGCGGAGAAATCCACGGAGAACCTGGCGTGGGTGTTCTTCAAGGACGGCCTGCGCGAGATCACGATCTGCAAGGGCTTTGAGATGATGGACATGGACGCGGTCATGGAGATCATCCAGCGCGTCCGGTCGGCCTCGGCGGACGATGACGATCTGCTCACGATTCTCTGGGAGCAGGAGTTCTCGACTTTCGAGTACAAATACGTCGGCGCCGGCGGCGGCGCGGGCGACGCGCTGTACGATCCGATGGAAGCGGGGCCGGCGCCCGAGTGGCTGCCACCCCCCGGCGAGGTCGAGCGTGGCGGCAGCGAGCAGCTGGTCTCGTCTGCGAAGCCGGTGAGCGTAGTCAGCATGGAGGACTTCGACTCGACGCTCTACTTTCTCGACGAGCGCGAGATCGAGTACATCCACAACGAGATCGCCAAGGACTACTCGGCCGATCTCAGGCCGCTGGTGATCGCGTCGCTGCTCGACACGTTCGAGACGCAGGAGGACGTGGGCGTGCGCGAGGAGATCGCGCGCATACTCGACGGAATCCTGATCAACCTGCTGTCCACGAACCAGGTGCGCACGGTGGCGTATCTACTGCGCGAGGTGGCGCTCACCGTGCGGCGCGCCAAGGCGATGACCGAGGTTCAGAAACGGCAGTTCGCGGATCTGCCGGAGCGGCTCTCCGAGGGCGCGGTGCTCGGCCAGCTGTTGGAGACGCTCGAGGAGACGCCGCTATCCCCCCCGCAGGGAGACATCTCCGAGCTGTTTCTGCAGCTCAGTCCCGCCGCGCTCGAGACAGTGTTCGCGTTTTCGCCGCGGACGCACAACCGCGAGCTGTGCAAGCTGCTGGAGAACGCGGCCGACCGGCTCGCCGCGTCGCACACGTCCGAGCTGGTGCGCCTGATCACGATGCCCGATCCCGTCGTGGCGCAGGAAGCGATTCGGCGCGCGGCGGCGATGAAGGCGGCGGCGGCGGTCCCGGCGCTGACCCAGGTGATTACCACAGGCGTCGACCCGTCCATGCGGCTCGCCGCGGTGCTGGCGCTTGCCGACATTGGCTCGCCCGGAGCGTTGCAGGTGCTGGAGAAGTGCGTGGAGGATTCCGAGCGGGATCTGCGCGTCGCGTCGGTGCGCGCGCTGGGCGGCCGGGCGTACCGGGCGGCGCTGCCGCGCGTGGAGAAGGCGCTCAGGGGCAAGCCGCTGCGGGAAACGAACCTCACCGAGAAAATGGCGTTCTTCGAGGTGTACGGCGCGCTCGTGGGTGACGCCGGCGTCGAGTTCCTCGATACGGTGCTGAACGGCAAGGGCACCTTCGGCAAGCGCGAGGAGCCCGAGTTCCGCGCGTGCGCGGCGATGGCTCTCGGCAGGATCAACACGCGGCGTGCGCTGGAATCGCTGGAGAAGGCCACCGGCGACAAGGACGCCGTGGTGAAGAACGCGGTGACCAGAGCCATTCGCGGGACGGCATGACGTCGCGGCAGGTGACGACTCCGCCGTCGGGCGGCGGGCCGCATTCGGAGCACGGCAATCCGGCGTACGTCCGCAAGATCGGACGCACGCTGATCATCGGCATGTACAGCGCGACGCGGTCCATCAAGCTGTATCCGCCGGAGCACACTTCGGTGCAGCGGGCGCTTGAGGACGTCGCGAACGTCGCGCGCGAGATCGGCGAGCACGAGCAAGAGCTCGAGTTCAGGGTGTCCGGGGAGTTCATCTTCCTGAACGAGACGCGGCTCCGCCTCGACCTCACGAACTACGCCAGCTTCGGACAGGTGCTCACGATCTGCAAGGCGAGCGGAGTGGGCGCGATCCACGTGTCCGACGTCGCCACGCCCAACGACTGGCTGGTGTTCCTGAACGCGCTCGACACGCCGCTCAAGAACGATCCTCAGGGGAGCTTGGAGCGGCTGATCGAGCGTCTTCGCGGCGCCGGCGTCACAGCCTTCGAGCTGGAGCCGCCATCGGAGTCCGACACGGACAGGGAGGCCAGCGAGCAGGTGCACGCGGCCGCCGTGCGCACGTACGCCCAGTCCGTCACCGTCACGAAGGAGGTGATGAACTCCATTCGCATCGGTAAGACCCCGAGCCTCAAGAAGATCAAGCGGCTGGTGCAAGCCATCGTAGACCAGATCCTGAACAACGATGTCTCGCTTCTCGGGCTCACGACCATCCGCGACTACGACGAGTACACATTCACGCACTCGGTCAACGTCTGCATCTTTTCCGTCGCGCTCGGCCGGCGGCTCGGCTTCACCAAGCGGCAGCTGTTCGACCTGGGTATGGCCGGTTTGTTCCACGACATCGGCAAGTCGCGGATCCCGATCGACATGCTGCGGAAGACGGATGGCCTGACCGACGAGGAGTGGCGCCTCATCATGGCCCACCCGTGGCTCGGCGTGCTTGGCCTGTTCCAGATGCGCGGCCAGGCGGAGCTGCCATTCCGCGCGATGGTCGTGGCGTACGAGCACCACATGAAGTGCGACCTCAGCGGGTACCCCAAGCCGATCAGGCCGCGGCAGATCTGCATGACCGCGAAGATCGTTGCTGTCACTGACGGGTACGACGCCGCCACTTCCCGCCGCAGCTATCAGACCGAGCCGCTGCCGCCGCCCGCAGTGCTCGAGGAGATGCGCGACAACCCGCGCCGCGGCATGGATCCGGTGGTCGTGAAAGCGTTCATCAACCTGGTGGGCATCTATCCGGTGGGGACGCTCGTGGTGCTCGACACGTTCGAGCTCGCGATCGTGCAGACGGCCAACGCCAATCCTGAGCTGCTCGCGCGCCCCGTCGTCATGGTCGTCAGCGACCCGCTCGGCCATCTCATTGTGCCGCCGGCGGTGGTCGACCTGGCCGAGCAGAATCCCGACGGCAGCCACGCGCGGACCATCATCAAGACCGCGGACCCGGAGCGCTATGGCATCCGCGTCGGCGATTACTTCCTCTGAGTGCGATAACACGGCGGTTCGAGGCGCTTCGCGCGGACTCGCGCAGCGCGCTCGTGTGTTACGTCACGGCCGGGCATCCCTCTCCGGCGGCGACGGTGAATCTGCTCGAAGGACTCGAGGCGGCAGGAGCGGACGTGATAGAGCTCGGCGTGCCGTTCTCCGATCCCGTCGCGGACGGTCCGGTGATTCAGCGGAGCTCGTCGGTCGCGCTCGCCAATGGCGTCACGCTCAACGGCTCGCTCGAGCTGCTCGGCAGGGCGCGGCTGAGCGTTCCCGTCGTTCTGTTCACCTACCTGAATCCGCTGCTCGCGGCGGGCGCCGACGTGCTGCGCCGCGCGAGCGAGGCCGGGATCGCGGGGATCCTCGTAACGGACCTCCCGCTTGGCGCAGATCGAAAGCGCGAGCGCTGGCTGGCGGAGAGCGATCTCGACTTCATCCGGCTGGTGGCGCCCACGACGCCCCCCGCGAGGCTGGCCGGCATCTGCGAGCACGGCAGCGGGTTTGTGTATCTGATCAGCCGCATGGGCGTGACCGGCACGCGCGCCGACGCCCCGCTCGACGTGGCGCCGATGGTCGCGCGATTGCGTGAGGTGACCGATCTCCCCGTCTGCGTCGGGTTCGGAATCTCGACCCCCGCTCAGGCACGCGCCGTCTCTCGGCTGGCCGACGGGGTCGTGGTCGGAAGTGCTATCGTGCAGGCCGCCGGCGAATCCACCGGCGCGGCGCTCAATCTCGTCCGCTCGATGCGGGAGGCAATGGATGGCTGAAGACGTAGTGACACTGAAAGGGATGCGCTTCCACACCCACATCGGCGTGCTGCCGCACGAGGCGGAGGTGGCGCAGTCCATCGAGGTAGACGTGTCCGTCTGGGTCGAGCGGCCGAAGGATGCCGACGGTCCCGCGGGCGTGGCGGACTACCGCGACCTGTACGACCGCGCCGCGGGCGTGCTCGCGCACGGCCACATGAAGTACCTGGAGGACGTCGCCGAGCGCATCGCGGACCAGGCGCTGGAGGTGCCCCTGGTGAAGCGAGTGTCGGTGTCCGTGCGGAAGCCGCACGTCGCGCTGCCGGGGCCGCTGGCGTACGCGGAGGTGACCGTGGAACGGATGAAAACAGTGACTAGTGACTCGTGACTAGTCATTAGTCACCTGCTCATGGACCTGGCATTTATTGCACTCGGCTCCAACGTGGGGGACCGCGACAAACATCTAGCCTCGGCCCGCCGTGCAATCGCCGCCCTGCCGGATACATTCATTGTCGCCGAGTCCGACGTCGAGGAAACCGAGCCGCTCGGTGGACGCCAACAGGAGAAGTATCTGAACCAGATGCTCGCCGTAAGAACCGCGTTGGAGCCGATGCAGCTCTTGAGCGAGCTGCAGGGGATCGAGAAGGCGAACGGCCGCACGCGGGGCGAGCGGTGGGAGTCGCGCACGCTCGATCTCGACATCGTGGCGTACGGCGATGCCAAACTGACCACGGCGCAGCTCACGCTGCCGCACCCCGGTCTGCAAGAGCGCGACTTCTGGCGGCGCGAGATCGCGCAGCTCGAGGAGCGGCTGTGAGCAGCGGAAGCGGGGACGTGGTGCGGTCACTGACGATTCGCGAGTACGTCCAGAAGAAAGAGAAAGGCGAGAAGATCGTCATGGTCACCGCCTACGACGCGCTGTTCGGCCGGCTGGTGGACGAAGCGGGCGTGGACGCGGTGCTCGTAGGCGACTCGGTCGGCAACGTGGTGGCCGGGCTCGACACGACGCTCCCGGTCACGCTCGACCAGATGATCTACCACGGCACCATCGTACGGCGGGGCGTGCGGCGGGCGCTGCTGTTCGTGGACATGCCGTTCCTCACGTACCAGGCGAGCGTCGAGCAGGCGATCATGAGCTGCGGCCGCGTGCTCCAGCAGACGGGCGCGAGCGCGGTGAAGATGGAGGGCGCGGGCGAGGAGATGGCGGAGACCGTGCGGCGCGTCGTGGGCGCGGGGATCCCGGTCGTCGGACACATCGGCTTCACGCCGCAGTCGGTGCACACGCTCGGCGGAGCGCGCGTGCAGGGGCGGGATGCGGTAGACGCGTCGCGGATGATCGATGAGGCACGGCGTCTCGAGGCCGCGGGCGCGTTCTCCATCGTGCTCGAGCTCGTCCCAGCCGAGCTCGCGGCGCGGATCACCGAGGCGGTAACGGTGCCCACGATCGGCATCGGGGCCGGTGCGGGATGCGACGGCCAGGTCCTGGTGCTACCCGACCTGCTCGGCCTCAACGACCGGTTCGCGCCCAAGTTCCTCAAGCGATACGCCGAGCTGGCGACGGACGTCCGCAGCGCCGTCGAGCGCTTCGCCAGCGACGTCCGCGGCGGCAAGTATCCCGGCTCAGAGCACAGCTTCTGACATGAACGTCGTGACGACGATCGCCGAAGTTCACGCGGCGGTCGCGGGAGCGCGCGCCCGCGGCGTGAAGGTCTCGTTCGTCCCCACGATGGGGGCGCTGCACGAAGGGCATTTGAGCCTCGTGGACGCCGCGCGCCGCGTCGGCGGCTACGTGGTGATGAGCATCTTCGTGAATCCGCTCCAGTTCGGGCCCAACGAGGATCTCGCGCGCTATCCGCGCGATCTCGAGAGCGACACTAGACGGGCTGGAGAGCGCGGCACTTCGCTGGTGTTCGCGCCGTCGGTGGATGAGCTATACCGGCGCGAGCGCACGATCGAGGTCACCGCCATGTGCATCGCCGACGGCTGGGAGGGCGCGTCGCGCCCGGGCCACTTTACCGGCGTGCTCACCGTGGTCGCGAAGCTGTTCAACATCGTGCAGCCGGACTTCGCGGTATTCGGGCAGAAGGATCTCCAGCAGGCGTATCTCGTGCAGGCGCTGGCGCGGGAGCTGGATTTCGCGTTGGAGGTGATCATCGAGCCGACGGTGCGCGACGCCGACGGGCTCGCGCTGTCGAGCAGAAACCAGTTTCTCAGTGCTGCCGAGCGAAAGTCGGCGCTGGCGCTCCCGCGCGCGCTCACGAAGCTGCGCGCCGCGCACAAGTCGGGGGCGCGGAGCGGCGCCGAGCTGGAGCGGGTTGCCGAAGAGATTCTTGCGGCGGAGCCCGGAATCGAGCTGGACTACCTCGCCGTAGTTGACCCTCGCACGTTCAAGCGTGTCAAGACCGTGGGCGCGCACGCTGCGGCTATCGCCGCCGTGGGTGTCGGCGCTACCAGATTGATAGACAACGAGCTTCTCGAATCGTGAAAGACACCCTGACGGATTCGGATTCACATCTCTCGCCGTACGTGGAGCTGCCCGCGTGGGCGGTGGTCGGGCCGAAGCGGCGCGCGCACATCGGGCGCGTGACCGCGCTCTTGTCGGCCTGGGCGGCCGGCATGCGGCTCGATCCGGCGAAGGCCAATGAGTGGATTGATGCCGGCCGGCTGCACGACGCGCTGCGCGAGGCGCCGGAAGAAGAACTGCGGCGGCTCACCGGCGACAAGAGCTCGCCGGTGGGGCTGCTGCACGGGCCCGCGGCCGCGGTCCGCCTCGCGCACGAAGGGGAGAAGCGATCGAGCCTGCTGGACGCGATTCGCTATCACACCGTCGGCTCGCCCAAGTGGGATTCGACGGGCAAGGCGCTGTACATGGCCGACTACCTCGAGCCGGGCCGCAAGTTTCTGCACGAGGATCGTGAGTTTCTCGCGAGCCAGGTGCCGCACGCGTTCGAGGGCGTCTTCCGGCAGGTGGTGCGCTTCCGGCTGGAGTGGTCGATTCGGGAGGGGAATTACATCTATCCGGAGACCGTAGCGCTGTGGAATGAGCTGAGGTGACGGATCCCGGACAATTCGAAGAGATCGAAGCGCCGAGGCCGCGGCGAAAGATCGGGCGGTGGGTGCTGCTTCTGCTGTTGCTGGCGGTGGGTGGGTGGTTTGGATGGGATTACTACCAGGGCGCCGCCGGGCCGGTGGCGGGCGCGCCGGGGACATTCGACGACGAGGCGTACAACGTCGTCGCGCCCGCGGGTGTGCGCATCAAGGTCGAGGTGCAGAACGCCACCGCCACGCGTGGGCTCGCCCGGCAGGCTACGCTCTATCTGCGGGATCGCGGATTCGACGTCGTGTCGTTCGGGAACGCCTCGGAACGGCGGGACTCGACGTTAGTACTCGATCGTTCGGGTCACGCTGATTGGGCCGCGCTCGTCGCTACCGCGATGAAAGCGAGGGCGGAGAGCCGCCCTGATTCCTCACGCTACCTGGACGTGACGGTCCTTGTCGGCGGCGACTGGCACCCGCCGGCGCTGCCGTTCTACCCGTAGCTGGCCGCATGCGGCGGCGATGTCCATCCCGCGACTTTTTCTGATTGCGGCTTGGAGGCGCATTCCACGCAATGTCCGCGCGAAGATCGAGATGTCGCGGGCGGAGGTCGGCTTGAAGTCGCCGGAGCCGCCGGGGTGCAGCGGGATCAGGTTCACGAACGCCTTGCACTCCAGCGCCAGCTCGCCGAGCTGCCGCGCGTGCTCCGGCGTGTCGTTGACGCCGCCGAGCATCACGTACTCGAACGTGACGCGCCGGTCGAACTTCTTCGCGGCGTCTATCACGTCGGCCAGCGGATACTTGGTGTTGATCGGCATGAGCGTCTGCCGCAGCTCGTCGGTCGGAGCGTGAATCGAGAGCGCGAGCCGGAACTGCTCGGGGCGCTCGCTCAGCGCGACGATCCCCGGGAGGACGCCGACGGTGGAGACGGTGATGTGGCGCGCTCCGATCCCGATCCCGTCGGGGGCGTTCAGGATCGTGAGCGTCGGATCCACCGCCTTCCAGTTCATCATCGGCTCGCCCATCCCCATGAACACGATGTTGGTCGCGCGCAGCGGCGGGTCGAGCAGCGCGAGCTCGCGCACCTGGCAGGCGATCTCGAACGTCTCGAGGTTGCGGGAGAACCCCATCGCGCCGGTCGCGCAGAACGAGCACTGCAGCGCGCACCCGGCCTGCGACGAGATGCACAGCGTCAGCCGGTTGTCTTCCGGGATCGCGACGGTCTCGATCATCTCGCCGTCGGCGAGCCGAAAGAGAAATTTCTGGGTGCCGTCAACGGATATCTGGCGCGTAGCCAGCTCGAGTCGCGGGATATCGAAATGCCCGGCGAGCTGCTGCCGGAAGGCGAGGGGGATGTTCGTCATCGCCTCGAACCCGGGGAGCGGCACTTGCCAGAGGTGCCTGGCCACCTGCGACGCGCGGTACGCCGGCTGCCCCATCTCGACGGCAAACAGGCGCAGGCGCTCGGCCGCCTCTGACGGGGCGAGGTTGAGGAGATTTTCCTTCTGATTCATCTTTAAGTATTACCAATAAAGCGTTGTAGGCCTTAAATTTAACTCATCCTGATGACGTTCTCAGCCCGGTCTAATTGACCGCTAAGTCCTCGCCGGCCCAGCCGGGCACCCGGAGCACCGCGCTTCGATCGCACATGTGCGGTGGCTTCCGCGCTGCGGACGCTGGCACCCGTGTCCGACTCGGTGGGTGGATCCACCGCAGCCGCGACCTCGGCGGGCTCCTTTTCCTGGATTTGCGGGACCGGTCCGGGTTGATCCAGGTCTCGTTCGACCCGCGTTGGGCGTCGCTCGAAGCGATCGTCGCCGCGTCCAGCGCGGGGGTGGAGAGCGTCGTGTTGATCGACGGCGAGATCGCGCTGCGGCCGCCGGAGGGGCGCAATCCGGAGATGGCGACGGGCGAAGTCGAGGTGCGCGCGGCGACGATCAGCGTCGTCGGTCCGGCGGAGACGCCCGCGATTCCGGTGTCGCTCGGCAAGGGTGAGAAGCTTGCCTCGGAGGAGCTGCGGCTGCGCTACAGGCATCTCGACCTGCGGCGGCCGGAGCTGCGCGACAACATGATCCTGCGGCACGAGCTGCAGCAGGCGACGCGGCGCTACCTCGACGAGCACGGCTTCCTCGAGATCGAGACGCCGATCCTCACGAAGCCCACGCCGGAAGGCGCGCGTGATTACCTGGTGCCGAGCCGGGTGCACAAGGGCGAGTTTTACGCGCTGCCGCAGTCGCCGCAGATCTACAAGCAGCTGCTGATGGTGTCCGGGTTCGACCGGTACTTCCAGATCGCGCGCTGCTTCCGCGACGAAGATCTGCGGGCCGACCGGCAGCCCGAGTTCACGCAGATAGACATCGAAGCGTCGTTCATCGCGCCGGAAGACCTCTACGCGCTGACCGAAGGGCTGATCGCGGCGCTATGGCGCGTGGCCGGGCTGCGCGTGCCCGACCGATTCGACCGCATGACGTACGCGGACGCGATGGAGAATTACGGGTGTGACCGTCCGGACCTCCGGTACGAGTTGAAGCTCTTCGACGCGACGGAGATCGTTCGCGGCGCCGATTTCGGAATCACCAGGTCCGCGATAGAGGCGGGCGGACGCGTGCGCGGCCTGCGCATCCCCGGTGGCGCGTCGTTCTCGCGCAAGCAGGTGGACGAGCTGGAAGCGATCGCGAAGTCGGCGGGCGTCGCGGGGCTGCTGCGCACCAAGCGCGTGAGCGGCGCGCTCGACGGTCCGCTGGCCAAGCACCTGCCGGCCGGGGCGGCCGACCAGCTCGCGATCGCGGAAGGGGACTTGTGCCTGCTTGCGGCCGCGCCCGATGCGACGGCGAACCCCGCGCTCGATCGCGTGCGGCAGGAAGTCGCCAGCCGACTCGGGCTCGGCAACGGCTCCAACGCGTTCGTGTGGGTCACAGATTTCCCGCTGTTCATTCGCGACGCCGCCACCGGCGCGCTCGGCTCCGTACACCATCCCTTCACCTCGCCGCACCCCGACGATCTCGCGAAAGTGGAGAGCGATCCCGAAAATGTGCGGGCTCTCGCCTACGACCTTGTGCTCAACGGTACGGAACTCGGCGGCGGCAGCATAAGAATCAGCGACCCCCGCATTCAGTCGCGCGTCTTCTCCGCGCTGGGAATAAGCGAAGCCGACGCGCAGACTCGCTTCGGCTTCCTGCTCGAAGCTCTCCGCTCAGGCGCTCCACCCCACGGCGGCATCGCCTTCGGGTTTGATCGGATCGCCATGATGCTCGCCGGCGCCCACTCGCTAAGGGACGTAATAGCATTTCCGAAGACTACTGCGGCAAGAGCGTTATTCGAGGGTGCACCATCTCCCGTCGCGGACGAGGATTTGCAGGACCTTCACATTCGCAAGCAGTAAGCAGTTACTAGTCACTAGTCACCAGTCACTTCTGTTCAATGGACGATTTCCAAACTCACAAGCTTTCCACCGAAGGCGCGGACATGCTGACGCTCGCGGGCGTCAACGACGAGAACCTGATCGAGCTGCAGAAGCAGAGCGGCGCCAAGGTCGCGCTGCGCGGCGACATGCTCACGGTGAGCGGCTCCAACGAATCTGTGGAGCGCGCGACGCCGATCGCGCAGCGCATGATAGACGCGGCCAAGCAGCGCGTGCCCCTGACCGCTGACGACGTGCTGCGGATGACGTTGGAAGACGTGTCCGACACCGGCGGCGGGAACGGGTCCGGCCTGGACGACGGCGAGACGCGGATCGTACTCCCCGGCATTCGCAAGATCATCCGCCCCAAGACGCGCGGGCAGAACGAGTATCTGCGGCTGATCATGGACAACGACATCGTGATCGGGATTGGCCCCGCTGGTACGGGCAAGACGTACCTCGCGGTGGCCGCGGCGGTTGACGCGCTCAGCAAGAAGCGCGTGCGGCGGATCGTGCTCGCGCGCCCCGCGGTCGAAGCCGGCGAGTCGCTCGGCTTCCTCCCGGGCGACATGCAGGCGAAGGTGGATCCGTACCTGCGCCCGCTGTACGACGCTCTCGAGGACATGATGCCGCAGGAGCGCGTGGTGAAGGCGCTCGAGACGCGGACGATCGAGATCGCGCCGCTGGCGTACATGCGCGGGCGCACGCTGTCCGACGCGTTCGTCATCCTCGACGAAGCGCAGAACGCCACCAACGCGCAGATGAAGATGTTCCTCACCCGCCTCGGCGTGAACTCCAAGACGGTGATCACCGGCGACAAGACGCAGATCGACCTCCAGCGGCGCGAGGAGTCCGGGCTGCTCCAGGTCGAGCGCATCCTCCCGGGTATCGAGGGGATCGGCTTCCACTATCTCGACGACGCGGACGTGGTGCGGCACCGGCTCGTGCGCGAGATCATCAAGGCGTACGCCGACGACTCGGGCGGTTGACACGCCTGTGTCGCGGCTCGCGGTTGATGTCTCGCTCGGCGGCCAGCGCATCCCGCTGTCGGCCGACCGGGTGCGCGATCTCGTGCGCCGGACGCTGCTCGCCGAACGCGTGAAGGAGGCGATGATCTCGGTCGCGTTCGTTTCCAGCCGTGAGATCGCCAAGCTCAACCGCGAGCACCTCGATCACGCGGGGCCGACCGACGTGATCTCGTTCGCGCTCGGGGCTGCGCCCGGGGTTGACCGCGATTCCGCGGCCAGCCCTTCGCAGCGTTCGGTCGTGGGGGACATTTACATCTGCCCGGATGCCGTGCGGAAGAATGCGGCTCACTATGGCGCTGGAATGCGGGAAGAACTTGCGAGGGTCGTCATCCACGGGACGCTGCATGCTCTCGGTTACGATCACGAGCCCGGTGAGGACCGCGTGAGCTCCGACATGTGGCGCAAGCAGGAGAGGATTCTCGCCGATGTCTTCTAGCGTGGCGCCGGCGCGCCCGGCGGCGTTCGACCAGCTCCTCGCGGACTTCGACGCCGGAAAATCGGCCGCGCTCGCGCGCGTCGTCAGCATCGTGGAGAACCACCGGCCAGGCTTCGACGAGATACTCGGGCGACTGCACACCAAGCTCGGGCGCGCGCGGCGCATCGGGGTCACCGGGCCGCCGGGAGCGGGGAAGAGCACGCTGAGCACCTTGCTCGTGCGTGAGCTGCGCAGCGCCGGACACCGCGTGGGAGTCGTGGCGGTGGATCCCACCTCGCCCTTCACCGGCGGCGCGCTGCTCGGCGACCGCGTCCGCATGGAGAGCGTGGCGCTCGACTCCGGCGTGTTCATCCGCTCGATGGCCACGCGCGGCTCGCTCGGCGGGCTCGCGGCCGCGACGCGCGAAGTCGCGGACGTGCTGGACGCCTTCGGCTTCGAGCGGATCATCGTCGAGACAGTCGGCGTCGGGCAATCGGAGCTGGACATCGCGCGCATCGCCGACAGCAGCGTCGTCGTGCTCGTGCCCGAATCCGGCGATTCCATCCAGACGCTCAAGGCCGGGCTCATGGAGATCACCGACATCTTCGTGGTCAACAAGGCCGACCGTCCCGGCGCCGACCGGTTGCGCATGGACATCGAGCTGATGCTCGGCCTCCGCTCCGGCGCGACGATGAAAAACATGCCCGCGCACCATGGCGTGGATTTGAAGAATGTGAATCCGGCTCGCCTCGCTCGAAAGGCCGCTCAGGCTCAGTTGGGAACCGAAGCTGCGAGCCACCAGCAAATAGCCACCAGCCACCAGCCTACCGCGGCCTGGATTCCTCCAGTGTTGAGCACTATTGCGACAAAGGCGGAAGGAGTAGTCGAGCTGTTAGGCGCGATCGACGCGCATTTTGCCTATCTTGAAGCCACCGGTGGTTTGCGCGAGCGGCGCCGGCGCCGGCTGCGCGATCGCGTCGTGGACGTGGTCGAGCAGCGGGTGCGCAGCCGCTTGTGGAGCGATACCGGCACGCAGCAGTGGCTCGACGGCAGGGTCGAAGAGATGGAGAGCGGATCGGCGACGCCGTTCACCGTCGCGGACGAACTGCTGGAGCAAAGAGCGCCGCTGATAGCACAACGGGACAAGAGGGCGAGCACATGACCGCCAGCAAGGGAGTCGCCGACAAGCAGCTGAAGCCGGCGGACGAGCGCGACGCCGAGCTGAAGCGCCTGCGCGAGGAAGTCGCCGAGTGGCGGCGGAAGTACGAGGCCGCGTCCAAGCGTGACATCGGATTCGTGAACTCGCAGAAGACCGTCGAGCCCGTATACACCGCGCTCGACACGGAAGACATCGAGGCCGACGAAATCGGACTGCCGGGCGTGTACCCGTTCACGCGCGGCGCTCACGCGACCGGCTACCGCGGCAAGCTGTGGACGATGCGGCAGTTCGCCGGCTTCGGCACGGCCACGCAGACCAACGCGCGCTACAAGTTCCTGCTCGCACACGGCCAGACCGGTCTCTCCGTCGCGTTCGACTTCCCGACGCTGATGGGCTACGACTCGGATCATCCGCGCTCGCTCGGCGAAGTCGGCAAGTGCGGCGTCGCGATCTCGAGTCTCGCCGACATGGAGACGCTGTTCGACGGGATCCCGCTGGACGAAGTGTCGGTGTCCATGACGATCAACGGCCCGGCGGTGATCCTGTACTGCTTCTACATCGCCGCGGCGGAGAAGAAGGGGATTGATGCGAAGCAGCTCCGGGGGACGATCCAGAACGACATCCTCAAGGAGTACATGGCGCAGCACGCCTGGTGCTTCCCGATCGAGCCCGCGCTGCGCCTGATCGTTGATTGCTTCGAGTGGTCCGAGGAGCACGTGCCGCAGTGGAACACGATCTCGATCTCCGGCTACCACATTCGGGAGGCGGGCGCGACGGCCGCGCAGGAACTGGCGTTCACGCTCGCCGACGGCTTTACGTACGTGGAGCGGGGGATCGCGCGCGGCCTCGACGTGGACGGCTTCAGCAAGCGACTGTCGTTCTTCTGGGACATCCACAACGACTTCTTCGAGGAGATCGCCAAGCTCCGCGCCGCGCGCCGGATCTGGGCGCGGCACATGAAGGAGCGGTACGGCGCCAAGGATCCGCGGTCGTGGATCATGCGCTTCCACTCGCAGACCGCGGGGGTGACGCTGACCGCGCAGCAGCCGATGAACAACATCGTGCGCGTCGCGTACCAGGGCTTGGCCGCCGTGCTGGGTGGCACGCAGTCGCTGCACACCAACTCGATGGACGAGACGCTCGCGCTGCCCACGGAGGAAGCCGTGCAGGTCGCGCTGCGGACGCAGCAGGTGCTAGCGTTCGAGACTGGCGCCGCCAACGTGAGCGATCCGCTCGGCGGCTCGTACTACGTCGAGCGGCTCACGTCTGATCTCGAAGCGGAAGCGGAGCGCATCTTCGCCGACATCGAGCAGCAGGGCGGGGTGGTAGCCGCGCTGGAGAAGGGCTGGCTCCAGCGGAAGATCGCCGAGTCCGCCGCGCGGCAGCAGTGGGAGCTGGAGCAGCGGCGCAAGCTGGTGGTGGGCGTGAACGAGTTTGTTACTCACGAGCCCGAGCTGACGATACCACTACTGAAGATCGGCAAGGAAGCCGAGGCCGAGCAGCGGAAATCCATGGCCGCGATGCGGGCCAAGCGCGATCAGGCGCTGGTGGACCGGAGGCTGAACGAGCTGCGCGAGGCCGCGCGCACGGACGCGAACCTGATGCCGCTCATTCTCGACTGCGCGCGCGCGTACTGCACACTCTACGAGATCAGAGCGGCGTTGGAGGACGTGTTCGGAGCGTATCGGGAGCCTGTGTTCTTCTAGTCCACCGTCAACACGTACTGCCCCGTCTCACCCGCCTCGAACGACGACGCCGCGATGACGTACCGGCTCCGCGGCAACGTGCCCGACAGCCGCGCGTCGGTATCGAAGTCGTTGACGTCGTCGTTCTCGTACAGTAACTCGCCGGTGTCCCAATCGTAGATCGAGAGGAATGCGTCGAAGTCGAACGACTCGAGATCGATGATCAGGATGTCCTGATCGTTGCGATGGTCGAAGAAGTACATGTCGGTGTACGCGTTCTGCACTCGACAGTCACCGCTCGAGAGCGTGCCGCTGCGCGCGTCGCCCACGAAGATGTCGCGCACGTCGCAACCCATGAAACGTTGAGAGCGGGGATCGGTGACGGAGTCACCGCACGCCAGCAGCAGCGCAGCGGGACCAGCCAGCAACGCTCCCCTCAAGGACCGCTGAATGTTCATCATGCCCGCCCATACACGCCCTTACTGGTTCAGTTCCGTTGTTCCAAGTAAGTTGACCCCATGACCCGACCAATCCGCATCCTCGTCGCCAAGCCGGGCCTCGACGGCCACGACCGCGGCGCCAAGGTCGTCGCCGCGGCGCTCCGCGACGCCGGCATGGAAGTCATTTACACGGGACTGCACCAAACGCCGGAGATGATCGCCACCGCCGCCGTCCAGGAAGACGTGGACGTCGTAGGGCTCTCCATCCTGAGCGGCGCGCACATGACGCTCTTCCCGCGCGTCGTCGAGCTGCTTCGCGAGCAGGGCCGCGACGACATCCTCATCACCGGCGGCGGGATCCTGCCGAAGGAAGACATGGAGGCGCTCCAGGCCATGGGAATCGGTAAGTTGTTCGGTCCGGGGACGCACACCAGCGAGCTGATCGCCTATATAAAGGATTGGTTCGCCCAGAGGCAGGAGCAGGAAGCCTAAGGACCCCGCTCGCGCGGCCCGAAGTTCGCATGTTGCAAGGGCGTGACTCCCACACGTACCCCCCTCAGGCCCGGTCGAATCGCGCTGCTTGCCCTCCTGACCGGGATCGTTGGCTGCGGCGGGGAGATGCCGTACCTGTCGCAGGCGATCTACAAGGCGCAGCGCAGGGCGGAGATGGGCCCGTCCATCGAGCGCGATCTCGCGGTCATCCAGCAGCGCGACACGCTGGTGGTCATCGCCCCGTACAACTCGACGACGTACTTCCTGTACCGCGCCGAGCCGATGGGGTACGAGTACGAGCTGCTGAAGAAGTTCGCGGAAGACATGGACGTGAAGATCCGGATGCTGGTCGTGACGGACCGCGACAGCATGTTCAGGCTCCTGCGCGCGGGGGAGGGCGACATCGTCGCGGCCCGGCTGGTACCCTCGCCGGAAGACTCGGGCATCGTGCTGTTCACGCGGCCGCTGTACATGACCGAGCCGGTGCTGGTCCAGTCCACCGGACCGCCGCCGGTCGTCGTCGCGGATACGGCCCCGGCGCTCGGCGGGGCCGCCCGGCCCGCGGCGCCTCCCACGGTCGTGCAAGCCCGCGTCCGCCAGATCCAGCGTCCGTCGCAGCTCCGGGGGCAGCGCGTGGACGTTCCGGAGCAGTCGCCCTACACCCGCACGCTGATCGAGCTGGCTGACACGCTCTCGGGCGACATCCACGTGGTCGAAGTGGCCGCCTCCTCCGAAGCGCTGATCCGCGCGGTGTCGGAAGGCACCATCCGTTACACGGTCGCGCAGGGAAACCTCGCGGACATATCCAGCGACCACTATACGAACATCTCCGTGCGCCCTGTGCTCGGCGAAGCCACTCCGATCGCGTGGGCCGTGCGACCCAACGCGCCGCAGCTGCTCGCGCGGCTCGACCAGTGGATCGCCGACGAGAAGAATGCGCCAATGCTGAAGACGCTGTACACCAAGTACTTCATCAATAGCGCCGCGTACAACCAGCGCATGGACAGCCCGTTCCTGACGTCCGAGACAGGGCAACTGTCGGAATACGACTCGCTGTTCAAGGAAGGCGCGAAGAAGATCGGCTGGGACTGGCGGCTGCTGGCCTCGCAGGCGTACCAGGAATCCAAGTTCCAGCCGCGCGCGCGGTCGTGGGCGGGCGCGACGGGCCTGCTCCAGCTGATGCCGAGGACTGCCGCCGAGTTCAAGGTGCGCAACGCCAACAATCCGCAGGAGAACGTGGCAGGAGCCGTGCGCTTTCTGGACTGGCTGACGAACTATTGGACGAAGCGGATCGACGACCCGGACGAGCGGCTCAAGTTCATCCTCGCGTCGTACAACACCGGCTCCGGCCACGTGGAGGACGCGCAGCGGCTCGCCAGGCAGGCCGGCGACGACCCGACGAAATGGGCGGACGTCTCCTACTGGCTGCTGCAGAAGTCGAAGCGCGAGGTGTACACCAATCCCGTCGTGAAATACGGCTACTCCCGCGGCATCGAGCCGGTGAACTACGTCGCGATAATCCTCGAGCGCTTCCAGCACTACCGGCAGGCTGGAAACGAGTAGGCTCCGCGGGACTGGCGCGAGCGTTCGCGCCTCTCTTCATTTCGGAATCGTCGTCGCATCACTTACCACTCCCAGCCCACGGATTGATCGCTCTTGCCCGGTGACTCCCTTCACAAGCTCGCCTCCGAGCTGGCCAACATGCTGCGCGGCTCGAAGGACGAGCTCGTTTCGCGCTGGCTGGAGCGGATCAGCGCGAGAGTGACGCTGGCCCCGAACAAGATCTTTCCGAGCGACGACCTGCTGAATCACGTTCCGCTGCTCATCGAGGGAATTGCCGACTTCCTGGAGCGGCCCGACGACCCCGACGACGGCACGGCGATGTCGGCCAAGGCCATGGAGCTGGGCGCGCTGCGCCACTCGCAGGGATTCGACGCCTACGAGATTCTCAAGGAATACGAGATCCTCGGCGGCGTCGTCTTCTCCTTTCTGTACGAAGCCGTCGAGGCCGCCGACCTCCAGGCGCCGCGGCGAGATTTTCTGCGCTGCTGGCAGCGCGTCGGACAGGCGATCGAGGTGATCCGCCAGGCCACGATGACGCACTTCCTACGGCTCTCGGCCGAGCAGGTGAAGGACCGCGAGGAGCGGCTCCGGCGGTTCAACAGGACGGTGTCGCACGAATTGAAGAACCGCGTGGGTGCGATCCGGGGCGCGGCGCACTTGCTCCAGGAAGACTGGCTCGAGCAGCCGCAGCGGCAGCGCTTTCAGCGTATGCTGCTGGAGAACTCGGACTCGCTCCAGCGCGCGTTCCTGAACCTCGTGTCGCTGTCGCGGATCGAAGCCGACTCGCGCCAGCGGCGGAACGTGCTGCTGCCGCAGGCCGCGGCCGAGGTGGTGCGGCAGCTGCGGGACGCGGCCCAGGCGGCATCGGTGGAGGTCGAGATTTCGGATGATCTGCCGCCGGTCGAGGTGGACGCGGGTGCGGTGGAGCTGTGCCTCATGAATTACCTCTCGAACTCGCTCAAGTACTCGGACAGCAAGGCGGAGCGCCGGTGGGCGCGAATCGAGGGAGACTTCCGGTTCGGCGACCGGAGCGTGACCGGCGGGCTGAGCGGCGAGCTGACCGTACGCGTCCGCGACAACGGCATCGGCGTGCCGGAGAGCGCGCGCGCCGAGCTGTTCGGGGCGTTCTTCCGCGCGCACGCCGGAACCGTTACCGGAATCGAAGGCTCCGGACTCGGCCTGAGCATCGTGCGTGAGACCGTGGAGTCGCTCGGCGGCAGGGCGTGGGCGGAATTCCCGGACGAGGGCGGGTCGGTATTCGCGTTGGCGCTGCCGTCGCGCCGCGAGGAGGACGCAGCCGCCGCGGGTACGCACCGGCCGGAGGGATCGCGTTGAGCTCGCGTCTCCGCGAGCTGGGCGAGGCCGTTCGCAAGCTCGAGCGCGAAATTGCCCAGGGAGGCGGCGCTGAGAGAACGAAGAAGGTTCACGCGCAGGGGAAGCTCACCGCGCGCGAGCGGATCGAGGGACTGCGCGACAAGGGTACGCGCTTCCTCGAGATCGGGATGCTCGTCGCGCACGACAAGTACGACGGCCAGGCGCCGGCCGCGGGCGTCGTCACGGGGATCGGCGCGGTGCACGGCCGCCTGTGCGTCATGGTCGCGAACGATCCGACGGTGAAAGCGGGCTCGTGGTGGCCGGAAACCATCCCCAAGATCCTGCGCGCGCAGGAGATCGCGATGCGGTGCCGCATCCCGATCATCTACCTGGTGGATTCCGCCGGCGTGAACCTGCCGTACCAGGGCGGCGTGTTTCCCGGGCAGTACGGCGCGGCGCGGATCTTCTACTACAACTCGATCATGCGCCGCTACCTGCGCGTGCCGCAGCTCGCCGCCGTAATGGGGCAATGCGTCGCGGGCGGCGCGTATCTACCGGCACTGTCCGACGTGATCCTGATGGTGAAAGGGACGTCCTTCATGGGACTCGCGGGGCCGAACCTGGTAAAGGGCGCGACGGGCGAGGTCGTGGATTCGGAAACGCTGGGCGGCGCGGTGATGCACACGGAGGTAAGCGGTGTAGCTCACTACGCCGTTGAGAACGATGCCGAGTGCCTCGAACGGCTGCGGGAGCTCGTCGGGCAACTGCCCCCGCAGTTCGATGTCTCGGCGTCTGAAGAATCAGCCCCCGCTGCGGACGCACTGTACGACTTGCTACCCTCCGATCATCGCATGTCTTACGATATGCACGCCCTTCTGCGTGCGATCGTCGACGGGGGCGCACTCACGGAGTTTCAGCCCAACCTCGCGAAGGAAATGATCTGCGCGGACGCGAGGATCGGGGGAATTCCCGTGGGGATCATCGCGAACCTGCGCGAGCTCGTGAAGCGCGAGGGCAAGAAGCCCCGCATCGGCGGGATCATCTACACGGACAGCGCGGAGAAGACCGCGTTTTTCATCGAGCGGTGCGACAAGGAGAAGCTGCCGATTCTCTTCGTGCAGGACGTATCCGGCTTCATGGTGGGCGCCGAGGCGGAGCAGAGCGGAATCATCCGCGCGGGCGCGCGGTTCGTCGAAGCGATGGCGTGCGCGAGATCGCCGAAGATCGTGCTCACAGTGAACCACGCATCGGGTGCGGGCTATTACGCGATGTCGGGGCAGGGGTTCGATCCGGATTTTATCTTCACGTGGCCCACGGGGCGGATGGGAGTCATGGAAGGCGAGTCGGCGATCCAGGCGGTGCACGGGCGCGCGTTGGAGACCGCGAAGACAAAAGGGACCAAGCTGCCGCCCGAGGTCGAGAAGTCGGTGGACGAGATGCGCGGGGATTACGAGCACCAGCTCGACGCCAGGTACGCGGCGGCACGCGGGTTCGTGGACGCCATCGTGCATCCGGAAGACACGCGCGAAGTGCTGGTGATGGCCTTGACCGCGGCGCTGCAGAATCCGGGGCCGCACCTGGGAGCTTTCGTATTGTGAAGCAGATCGTGCGCGTTGCCGCGGGGCAGGGGTTCTGGGGTGACGATCTCGACGCGCCGCGGAGACAGGCGGAGGGCGGGGAGATCGACTACCTCATGCTCGACTATCTCGCCGAAGTCACCATGAGCATTCTGCAGAAGCAGAAGGAGCGCGATCCCGCGATGGGCTACGCGCGCGACTTCGTGGGCGCCATCGAGAGCGTGCTGCCCGCGATCACGGAGCGCGGCGTATGCGTCATCGCCAACGCGGGCGGCGTTAACCCGCCGGCGTGCGCCGCGGCGGTGATGGAGATGGCGATGGCGCGCGGCGCGGCCGGCAAGGTCAGGATAGGCGTCGTCACCGGCGACGATCTGCTCCCGCGCATAGATGATCTCATATCGGCGGGGCACGAGCTGGCGAACATGGACACCGGCGAGCCGCTCAGCAAAGTCCGCGGCGACGTCATCGCCGCCAACGCGTACATCGGGTCGGAGCCGATCGTCGAGGCGCTCTCGCGCGGAGCTAACGTCGTCATCACCGGCCGCTCGACGGACACGGCTCTCACGATGGCTCCCCTGCGGCACGAGTTCGGCTGGGCTTCCGACGACTGGGACAAGCTCGCTGCCGGCATCGTCGCGGGCCACATCATCGAGTGCGGTGCGCAGTGCTCTGGCGGCAACTGCATGCACGACTGGCGCAACATCCCGGACCTCGCGAACGTCGGCTATCCGATCGCCGAGGCGGCGCCGGACGGCACGTTCACCATCACGAAGCACGCGGGCACCGGCGGCCGCGTGAGCGTCCCGACCGTGACCGAGCAGCTCGTGTACGAGATGGGCGATCCGACGTCGTACATCACTCCCGACGTGGTCGCCGATTTTACGACGATCCAGCTCGAGCAGGCGGGCGAGAACCGGGTTCGCGTGCACGGGATCAAGGGGCGTCCCCCGACGGACAGCCTCAAAGTCTCGATCGCGTATCGCGCGGGCTTCAAGGCGGTGGGCACTCTCGTGTACGTCTGGCCCGACGCGGTGGACAAGGCGCGCGCCGCCGAGCGGATCCTGCGCGAGCGGCTCGACCGTCTGGGGCTGCGGTTCGACCACGTTCTCGCGGAACTGGTAGGACACTCGTCCACGCACGGTCATCTGGCGGGCGCGGCCGGCGACGTACCCGAGGTGCAGCTCCGCTTCGGCGTCCGCGGGCCGGACAGGAAAGCCGTTGAGCGGTTTACGCGCGAGATCGCGCCGCTCGTGCTGAACGGGCCGCCGAGCGTCACCGGATTCGCGGGGGGGCGGCCGAAGGTCGAGGAGATCGTGGCGTACTGGCCGGCGCTGATAGACAAGACCCAGGTGCGCACGGCCGTGGAGATCATCGCATGAAAGTGCGGCTGCTGGACGTTGCGCACGCCCGCTCGGGAGACAAGGGTGACACCGCCAACGTGGGCGTCATCGCGCTCGACCCCGCGTGGTACCCGCTGCTCGCGCGCGAATTGACGGCAGCGCGCGTGGCTGGTCACTTTGAGGGGATGATCACCGGTCCGGTCGAGCGGTTCGAGCTGCCGAATCTTCGGGCGCTCAACTTCCTGCTGCACGGCGCGCTCGACGGGGGCGGGACGATCTCGCTCAAGACAGACGCGCAGGGCAAGGTGTTCTCGACGGCGCTGCTGCGAATGGTCCTCGACGTGCCCGACGCCGAGGCAAAGACGCTGAAGCTGCCGGGAGCACCGGAATGAAGCGCGTGCTGTGCGAGGAAGGCGGCGGGGTCGCGAACATCATCCTCGCCCGCCCGGAAAAAAAGAACGCGCTGGATCGCGTGGCCGCGGACGAGCTGCGGCTCTGTCTGGAGCACATCAGCGAATCGCCGACGGTGCGCGTGGTTCTGATAACCGGGCAAGGCAACGACTTCTGCGCCGGCGCGGACCTGGAAGCGCTGTCCGCGATGCGCGACGCCACGCCCGACCAGCACCGGGCCGACGCGCAGGCGCTGGGCGACATCTTCGCGGCGATCCGCAACCTGCCGCAGCCGGTCGTCGCCGGAGTGCAGGGACACGCGCTCGCCGGCGGGTGCGGGCTCGCCAACGCCTGCGACATCGCGCTCGCGCACGAGAACGCGCGCTTCGGCTACCCCGAGGTTCGCGTGGGCTTCGTGCCGGCGATGGTCATGGCGATGCTCCGCCGCAGCGCGGGCGAGAAGCACGCGTTCGAGCTGGTCGCCACGGGACGCCTGATAGACGCGCACGAAGCCGAGCGGATCGGTCTGATCACGCGCGTGATCGCGGCGGAGAAGTTCAGGGACGAGGTCGAGCAGTGCGCGGCGCAGCTCGCCGAGCTTCCCGCGGAAGCGGTGCGTCTCACCAAGCGCCTCTTCTACGAGTCGGAGGGGAAGAGCTTCATGGACAGTCTGGCCATCGGCGTGGCGGGCAACGCGGAGGCGCGCGCCACCACCTCCTTCCGCGACGGGGTCGCGCGGTTCTCCCGCAAAGGCGAGAAGTAGCCGTGCCGCGGTTGATGGCGATCCGGCTGTCGCTGGCGCTTACCGCCCTCGTGCTGTTCGGATTCGGGGTCCGGAACGAGTCGAATCACCTCCGCCTGGCGGGAATCGTCCTGCTGGGCGCGGCCCTTATCCTTCGATTCGTGGGCGGGAGAACGCCCAGGGGCTGATCCGGGGGCGTAAGGTTACGCCCCGAATGGGCCGATTCGACTGCCCCCCGGTTCGTGGCTTATCGTTCGGGACAGCCGCGCTCCCCAGCCACATCCACCGGTCCGCCCCCAGCTCGAATGACAAGCGTTGCAGCAACTCGGACCCGCAGGACAAAACGGGGCGCGGGTCCCCGCACGGCGGCCGACGTACTGCGCGACACGTTCGGTTACGCCGAGTTCCGTGCCGGGCAGCTCGCCGCGGTCGAGTCGGCGCTCGCGGGCCGCGACACGCTAGTGGTGCTCCCGACGGGCGGCGGAAAATCGCTGGCGTATCAGGTCCCCGCGATGGTGCTTCCGGGCCTGACCGTAGTCGTCTCGCCGCTCATCTCCCTGATGAAGGACCAGGTGGACGTCCTCACGCGGAAAGGAGTGGGCGCGGCGTTCCTCAACAGCACGCTGTCGCTCAACGACTCGCTAGACCGGCTGGCCCGCGCGACCACGGGCGACATCAAACTGCTGTACATGGCGCCCGAGCGGCTGGAGTCGGAGCGGCTCGTCGAGCGGCTGCGGTCCATCGGCGTGTCGCTGCTCGCCGTGGACGAGGCACACTGCGTGAGCCAGTGGGGGCACGACTTCCGGCCGAGCTATCTCCGGCTGCGCGGCGTGCGCGAAGGGCTCGGCGCTCCGCCGTGCATCGCGCTGACCGCGACGGCGACACCGCACGTGCGCACCGACATCATCACGCACCTCGGCCTGCGCGAGCCGGAAGTCGTCATCACCGGCTTCGACAGGACCAATCTGTCGTACGCGGTGCAGTCCGTCCGCCGCGACAAGGAGAAGGACCAGGTGCTGGTGGATGCGCTACTCGAGAACCGGAGCACGACCGTGGTGTACGCGCCCACGCGCAAGGCGGTGGACCGGATCACCGGCGTGCTGACTCGCGCGGACATCGGCGCCGCGGCGTACCACGCTGGACTCGCGGCCGACCGCCGGCGCAGGGTGCAGGACGACTTCATGAGCGGCAAGGTGCGCGTGATCGTCGCCACCAACGCGTTCGGCATGGGGATAGACAAGCCCGACGTGCGGCTCGTGATCCACTACGCGATGCCGGGCACGCTGGAGGCGTACTATCAGGAGGCGGGGCGCGCCGGGCGCGACGGCGACCACTCGGACGTGCTGCTGCTGCACGCCTATCAGGACAGGTTCACGCACGAGTTCTTCATCAAGGCGGCGCATCCCGAGCAGCGAACGATCGAGCGCGTGTTCGGCGCGCTGCTCCGCGCGACCAACGGGAAGGGGATCACGGCCGACGATCCCGAGGCGCTGGCGGCGATGGCCGGCACCGGCATCGGAGCGCGCGACGTCGAAGCGGCGATCCGGGTGCTCACTTCCGCCGGCGCGGTCGAGACCGTCGGCGCGTCGTCGTCGCTGGTGAGCGTGCGATTGCTGGCGACGCACGCGCGGATCAAGAAGGAGCTGAGCGAGGGGGCTGAGCTGGAGATCGGGCTGCTGCGCGCGCTCTGGACCGTAGCGCGGGACAATCTCTACGCCGGCGCGACGATAGACCTGAGCGGGCTTCCGCCCGGGTTCGGCGGGGCGGCGGGCGCGACGCCGGTGCTCGAGACGCTGGCGGCGAAGCAGTTCATCGCCTGGGAGCGGAGCGGCGGCGGGCTGGCGCTGACCGGGCCGCGGACCGTGAAGGATCTGGACGTGGACTGGGACGCGCTCGACACCCGGCGCAGGGCGGACATGGCGAAGCTGGACATGATGCAGAAGTACGCCCAAACCAGATACTGTCGGCGGACGTTCGTGCTACGGTATTTCGGGGATAAGGCCGCTGCGCGGATCAGGAATTGTAGAAGCTGCGATAACTGCCTCTAAGGCCGATATCACCGCAACTTCTACTGGCCCGTCGCATTCAGTTTTCCGCAACTGCCGTCACCCTGGGCCTGTCGGCCGGGCGCACGCGAAGCACCTGCGGTATGGCCCAACCGGCGCCGCGGGTGCGGATGCTGAGCACGAGAATGCCGGGCTCGGTCGGTGTAAACTCAAAGTCCGCCGTTTCCCCCGGCCCAGTCAATAGAAACGCAGCTCGCGCCCTACGCTGCGATTCAGGAAGATCAGCGCCGTCCTTTGCGATTGGCCGCCAAGTCGAGACGGTGGTATCGGTGCCCAGCGAAAATTGAACGCGCCAATCCGGATGGATGTTGATCATTCGGAACCTATATGTGCGGCCGGCGACGAGATCGATCGCTTCCGGCTCGCGCTCGCCGTTCACGGTCCCCATGTCGTTCTCGCCCTCGTTGATCGGTCCGGCCGGGCCGACCAGAAAGATCTTGTCGTGCTCGGGATCCCACTTCTGGCCGGGCTCAAGCACGATCAGCGGGCCGAACATTCCCGACATGATCTGATACATCTCGTTGAGGTGCGAGTGGTAGATGAATGTGCCGGCGCGCGGCGGCGTGAACACCGCGTCGAACGTGCCGTTGGCCGGCACGTTGGTGAACAGGTTCTTCATCGTGCCGCTCCAGTCCGGAATGCCGTCCGGGAAGCTCTCCAGCTCGATGCCGTGCCAGTGGATCGCGGTCGGCTCGGACAGCCGATTGGACACGCGGATTCTCACTCGCTCTCCCCGCGTGAGAAGGAGCGGCTCGCCGGGCGGCCTGCCGGAGTCGGCGGCGGGCTCGACCAATCCGTTTTGCAGCACGAAAGAGTATGCCGGCTTGTCGCGAAAGACGCGCGGAGTCGAGTTGACGAAGAGGTTGACGTCGCGCGGCGTGGCGCGATTCACGACCTGCCGTCCGCGCGGAGCGACGATCATTCCGAGCACGAGCCCGCTCATGTGTCCCTTTGCGCCATGCGCGTGCGCGCCGGTGTCGGCGTCCATGGAGCCGAGCGAGCGATCCGGCGACACGTGAAAAGCGAAATGACAGTGAAACGCCCAGTTGCCGGGCTCCGTGGGGAGGAATGCCATGGTGTAGGTGCTGCCGGCGTACATGAGCTCCGTTACCGCGGGCCGCTGCTGGCCGTGCGTGAACACGGTGTCGGCTCGCCAGTTGCCGCGGCTGTCCACGCGGAAATAGAAGCCGTGCAGGTGCATCGGATGCGGCGCGCCGGTGGGATTGAGTACTCTCCAGAAGACGCTGTCGCCCTGCGTCAGGTTGAGGCGCTCGGTGTGGGGCCAGGACTTGCCGTTGATGACCATGGCCTCGTGAAACGGCGTCTTGCCGGCGGCGGTCGAATCGGGCAGCTGCAGGCGGATACCGAGGATGAACACGCGGTCGCGACGCTTCGCACCCGGCGGATCGACGACGATCGCCCCACTCAGCTGCGATTCGTCCGCTCCTCGCCCCCCGAGGGCTGCCCCGCTATTGCTTCCCCAGTAGAAGTACGTTCCCGGGGTCGCGGAGAACTCCACCTCCTGCCGCTCGCCCGGCGCGATGACTACGGGGCGGGCCTCGCCGGGTCTCGTGTGCAGGCCGCGGATCGTCAGCGTGTCGGTGAGCGGATTCGAGACTGTGACTCGCACGCGCGTCCCCGCGGCGACCCGGATCATCGGACCTGGAATGGTCAGCTCCTTGCCGACTTCGCCAAACGCCAGCGCCTCGACGCTCGGGCCGTCCTCGGCTTCCGGGAACCACTGGGCACGGCCCACCGTGAGCTCGACGGTTAAGGTGGATCCCGTAAGGGATCCAGCCGCGCTGCTGTTATCATTTATCGCAACGCGCGCGAGGCCGGCGGGATCGTCGGCCACGGCTCGCGGCCGCGTCGGGAGCAGCAGCGCGAGCGCGGCAAGCACGATTTTCATTAGCAAGGTGATTTTCGGGGTGGGGTGAGGGGGCAAACCTGCCAGTCCCCTCTGACGCCGTCAACCAGCCGGGGGCACAAAGACCGACAGCGGCGGGCCCGTGCCGCCGCCAGTGCCGCCGAAACGTTTACGAGGCCGTATGGACGATTCGCTGTACTTCGGTGAACAGCACCTCGCAGTGCGCAACATGGTCCGCGACTTCGCCCGCGAAGAGATCGCGCCCACCGCGGCGAAGTACGACGAATCGGGCGAGTTCCCCTGGGACAACGTCCGCAAGATGGTGGACCTCGGCCTGCTCGGGATCCCGTGGCCCGAGGACATGGGCGGGTCCGGGCTCGATCTCCTCGCCTACGTCAGCGTCATCCACGAGATGGCCAAGGTGGACGCGTCGCACGCGATCACCATCTCCGCGCACACCACCCTCGGCACTTCGCCGATCTTCAACTTCGGCACCGACGCGCAGCGCGAGCGGTACGTCCCGCTGCTCGCGGCCGGCAAAGTCCTCGCGGGCTTCGGGCTGACCGAGCCCAGCGCCGGGAGCGACGCCGGCGGAACCAAGACGACAGCCGTGAAGAAGGACGGGCGGTACGTGCTCAACGGCTCGAAGGTGTTCATTACGCACGGTGGCGTCGGCGAGGTGTTCGTGGTGACGGCGGTAACGACGCCCGGGATCGGCACGAAGGGAATTAGCTCCTTCATCATCACCAAGGAGACGTGCGACCGGGCGAAGGCGGACGCGGCGGGCTTCGGCCACGACGACTCACTGCCCGCTACTCCCGGGTTCACCTCGGGCAAGAAGGAAGACAAGCTTGGCTGGCGCGCGTCGGACACGCGGTCGCTCAACTTCGAGGATGCCGAAGTTCCGGAGGAGAATCTGCTTGGCGAAGAAGGGCATGGCTTTCTCAACTTCATGCAGACGCTGGACGCCGGGCGCATCGGCATGGCGGCGCTGGCCCTCGGCATCGCCGAGGGCGCGTACGAGGAAGCGCTGCGCTACGCGTCGGAGCGGAAGCAGTTCGGCCAGGCGATATCCAACTTCCAGGGCGTGAGCTTCCCGCTGGCCGACATGGCGACGGAGATCGAGGCCGGCAAGCACCTCGTGTATCACGCCGCCTGGCTGGCCGAGCACAAGAAGCCGTTCACCAAGCAGGCCGCGATCGCGAAGCTGTTCTGTTCGGAGCTGGCGATGCGAGCTACCATAAAGGCGGTTCAGATCCACGGCGGGTACGGGTACACCAAGGATTATCCGGTAGAGCGGATGATGCGGGACGCGAAAATCTGTGAGATCGGAGAAGGGACTTCGGAGATCCAACGCATGGTGATAGCGCGGCAGATTCTGCGAGAGATGAAGGACTGATGAGACGGAATCACGCAGCGTTTTCCCCATGAGCTACCAGGATCTCGCCAAGGCGCTCCGAATGCCGCTCGGCTTCGTGCTGGGCACGCTGTACCTGGCATTCGCCCTCCCAGAGCCTCTGCCGCTGGCCGTGGGCGGATTGATCGCATTGCTCGGGGTTCTGGTCCGCGGCTGGGCGAGCGGCCACATCCGCAAGAACGAGCAGCTCGCCATCACCGGCCCGTACGCCTACACCAGGAACCCGCTCTACTTCGGCAGCTTTCTGATCGCCGCCGGATTCGCGATCGCGGCGCACTGGTCGCTGCTGCTGCTGGTGATCGCGTTCTTCGCGCTGGTGTATGCGCCGAAGATCGAGGCCGAGCGGGTCAACATCCTGGGCCGGTTTCCGACGGAGTATCCGAATTACGCGCAGAACGTCCCCGCCTTTTTTCCGCGGCGATCGGCCTGGATGGGGGAGAGCGCGCCGACGGACCGGTTCAGCTTCGATCTCTACATGAAGCACGGCGAGTGGAAAGCCGCGCTGGTCTACGTGGTCGCGATGATCTGGCTGGGGCTGAGGGCCTCCCAAGGCTCATAAACAGGTTTTACAACGGCCGCTAAGTCGTTGTCGCTATTGACCGAACGATTGCCCGGGCGGTAAGTTTCCCCGCGTAACATCCAGTTTATTTCAGGCCGGCAGATTTGTGCGACTCGCATATCAGCCGGCTGGCGGGACGGGCAGCCGATGCACGTTCGGTTGCTCCAATCCCGCAGCCCGTCGCCTGCGTGCCGCTCCGAAGGGGGCGATCGCGCGGGAGCCCGGGGTCCGGCAAACCGCTCCATTCGAGCGTGTCAGCCGGCGGGCGTCCCGCGGACGATCACACGTGAAGCGACAGGGTCCCAAGGCGAAGGCCGGCACGTCGCCGGTGTCGCACCACAGCTAACACGGGCCTTGGCCCAGCAGGCGTCGAGTCGCCGCCGCTGCACCCAAGGCTTATATGAAAAGAGAAATCCTCATAAACGCGGCGCAGCGCGAGACGCGCGTCGCGATCATAGAAGACGACCAGCTCGTCGAGTTGCTCGTGGACAGGCCCGAGACGCGCCGGATGGTCGGCGACATCTATCTGGGCAAGGTCGAAGCGGTCCTCCCCGGCATCCAGGCCGCCTTCGTCAACATCGGCACCGAGAAGAGCGCGTTCCTCCACGCCTCCGACGTCGCCGACGAAGAAGTCGACGACGAGGAAGACGATCCCGGGAACGCCGACGTCGCGGAGCCGGATACGGAGCCGGAGCCGGAGAAGGCGGAGAAGAGCGGCAAGGGGTCGAACGGCTCCGGCGGCTCCAACGGGAAGCGCAACGGCTCCAAGGGCGAGCCCCAGATCCAGGACCTGCTCAAGCGCGGGCAAGAGATCATGGTACAGGTCTCCAAGGAGCCCATCTCCACCAAGGGCCCGCGCGTCACGGCGCAGATCTCCATGGCGGGGCGGTTCCTCGTGTACATCCCGGGCGCGTCGAAGGTAGGCGTCAGCCGGAAGATCGGCCCCGGTCCCGAGCGGCAGCGGCTGCGCGAGATGGTCGCGGCGGCGCTCCCCGAGAAGTCGGGCGGCGTGATCGTGCGCACCGTCGGCGAGGATGTGACAGCCGAGATGCTGCAGCGGGAGCTGCAGTCGCTCATGGCGCAGTGGAAGAAGATCAAGCGCAAGACGCACTTCACCCGCGCGCCCGCGTTGATCCACCGCGAGACCGGGCTCACGCGCGGGCTCGTGCGCGACGTGTTCAGCGCCAAGGTGGACAGCCTCACCGTGGACTCGCGCCAGGTGTACAACGAGATCGTCGAGTACCTGAAGGCGATGTCGCCGGAGCTGGTCGAGCGGGTGAAGCTGTACGAGGACAAGGTGCCGCTGTTCGATCAGATGAAGATCGAGGCTGAGATCCGGAACCTGTTCAAGCGCCGGTGCGAGCTGAAGTCGGGCGGCTACATCATCATCGAGCCCACCGAGGCGCTCGTCTCGATCGACGTTAATTCGGGGCGCTACACCGGAAAGAAGGACCCGGAGAAGACGATTCTGAAGACAAACACCGAGGCCGCGCGCGAGATCGCGCGGCAGATCCGGCTGCGCGACGTGGGCGGGATCATCGTGTGCGACTTCATCGACATGGAGACCAAGTCGAACCGCGAGCGCGTGCTGCAGGAGCTGCGGCAGCAGCTGGCGCGCGACCGGGCGCGGACCAAGGCGTTCGCCGTCAGCGACCTCGGCCTGATCGAGATGACGCGGCAGCGCGTGCGGCAATCACACTATCAGAGCATGACCGAGGCGTGTCCGACGTGCGACGGCACCGGTCGGGTGTTCACGCCCGAGACGATCGTGCGGCGGATGGAGCGGTCGGTGAAGCGGATGGTCCTGGAAGGGAAGCGCGAGAACGTGGTGGTGAAGCTGCACCCCGACGTCGCGCTGTACGTGCTCAAGGAAGAGAAGGACCTGCTGAAGAAGATGGAGAAGAACGCGCGCTTCGCGCTCGAGCTGCGGGACGATCCGCTGCTCAAGCCGGACGAGTTCAAGATCGTGATGAAGGCGCAGGGGCGGGATGTGACCGAGCTGTACGCTTTGGCGTAGAGGGCAGTCCTGAGGCCGCAGTTGTGTTCGGCGCAAATCCTGGTTATTCTTAAAGGCTACACGATTTCCTAACCGTAACTGGCCTCATGTCTTACGC
>JBPPMH010000034.1:0-30364 GCA_051305945.1 Gemmatimonadaceae bacterium | reverse complement strand
TGCCGCATGGACGAGAGGAAGTCGTTCAGGTCCAGCCCCTGCTTGCGGATCTTCTTCTCCATCCGCTTCGATTCGTCCTCGTCGAACGCCGCCTGCGCCTTCTCCACCAGCGAGACGACGTCGCCCATCTGAAGGATTCGGCCCGCCATCCGCTCGGGATGGAATTCCTCGAGAGCGTCCGACTTCTCGCCCACGCCGATGTACTTGATCGGCTTCTTGGTGACGCCGTAGATCGAGAGCGCGGCTCCGCCGCGCGCGTCGCCGTCCATCTTCGTGAGGATCACGCCGGTGACGTCGAGCCGGTCGTCGAAGCCCTGGGCGATCTTCACCGCTTCCTGGCCGGTCATCCCGTCGGCCACGAGCAGGATCTCGTCGGGCGAGATCGCGGCCTTGAGCCGGGACAGCTCGTCCATCATCGCGTCGTCTATCTGGAGCCGGCCCGCGGTGTCCACGATGACCACCCGATCGCGCTCTCGCCGCGCCGCTTCGACGCCCTGCTTCACGATCTTCACGACGTCGTTGGTCGCGCGATCGGTATGCACCGGAATCTCGAGCTGCCTGCCGAGCGTCTCGAGCTGGTCGATCGCGGCCGGGCGGTACACGTCGGCAGCGACGAGCCGCACCGCGCGCCCCTCAGACTTGAGCTTGCGCGCGAGCTTGGCCGCGGTGGTCGTTTTTCCGGAGCCCTGCAGGCCGACCAGCATGACGATCGTCGGCGGAACCGAGCTGAGTTTGAGCCCTTCGCGCCGCTCGCCGAGCATGGCGGCGAGCTCCTCGTGGACGATCTTGACGAGCTGCTGCGCCGGCGAGACTGTGCGCAGCGAGCTGACGCCGACCGCTTTCTTCTCGACGCGCTCCAGAAACTCCCGCGTGAGCTGGAAGTTGACATCCGCTTCCAGCAGGACGCGCCGCACTTCGCGGAGCCCTTCCTTGATGTCCGCTTCGCTGAGCACGCCCTTGCCGCGCAGGCGGGCGAAGGTGGCTTCGAGTTTTTCGCTTAAGGCCTCAAACATGGTGATTGAACGTAACTTGCTGAAGAAGACGGAAACAACTCTTTACGACATGGCCAAACCCGACCGAAAAAACGAGATCCTCTCCTCCGAGCTACCGGCGACGCTGCCGCTGATGGCGCTGCGCTCGACGATCGTGTATCCGCTCGGAACGATCGCGGTCCAGATGGGCGCGCCCGACAACCTGGCCATGCTCCGCGCCAACCCCGCTTCCGGATTGATCGTCGCGCTCGTCGTGGCCACAGCGGATCAGGACGCCAACGACCTGCACGAGGTCGTGGGCAAGGTCGGCGTCGCGGCGCGGGTGCACGAGCGGATCAATCTCCCCGGCGACACAGTGCAGATCACGCTGCAGGGTCTCCGCCGGATAGTGATAGACAAGATCGGGCAGACCGAGCCATTCGCCGTCGTGCACGTCAAGCCCGCGCGCGAGATCGCGCCCGACCCGGACGAAGTGAGCGAGCTGGTCACCCGCATCATCTCGGCGACCGAGACGCTGTCGGAGCTGGTCGAGCGCATCCCCGATGAAGCGCCCGGAATCCTGCGCATGAACGTGTCGGATCCGGGTAGGTTCGCGGACCTCGCCGCCACCAACATGAACTTCCGGATCGCCGACAAGGACGAGGTGCTGCAGCGGCTCGACATCGCCCAGCGGCTCCGCTTCCTCCTCACGCGCCTCGAGCGCGAGGTCGCCCGCGCCCGCGTGGTGGACGACGTGAAGAAGCAGACCGAGATCAAGATCGAGCAGCACCAGCGCGACTTCTATCTGCGCCAGCAGCTGCGCGCGATCCAGGCGGAGCTGGGCGAGACCGACCCGGGCGAGAAGGAAGCCGTCAGCATCCTCAAGAAGATCGACGAGGCGAAGCTCCCCGAGCGCGCGGCGGCGGAAGCCAAGCGCGAGACCGAGCGTTTGCGGCAGCTCTCACCGGCGTCGAGTGAGTATCAGGTGGTGCGCACATACCTCGACTGGGTGCTGTCGCTGCCCTGGCACAAGCGGTCGAGCGACGACGAGATCGAGCTAAAGAGAGTCGAGGAAGCGCTCGACTCGCGGCATTACGGTCTCAACGAGGCCAAGGAGCGCATCGTCGAGTACCTGGCCGTACGCAAGCTGCGCAAAGGTGACCCGCGCGGGCCGATTCTCTGCTTCGCGGGTCCGCCCGGAACCGGCAAGACTTCACTCGGCTCGGCAATCGCGGAAGCGATCGGCCGGCAGTTCTACCGGATTTCCGTGGGCGGGGTGCGCGACGAAGCCGAGATTCGCGGACACCGGCGCACGTACGTCGGCTCCCTGCCGGGATTGATCATCCAGGCGCTGCGGCGCGTGGAAGTCAACGATCCCGTTCTCATGATAGACGAGATCGACAAGATGTCGAGCGGCGGACCGTCGGGCGATCCGACGGCGGCGATGCTCGAGGTGCTCGATCCGTCGCAGAACAAGGATTTCGTCGATCACTACCTGAACCTGCCGTTCGACCTGTCACGTGTGCTGTTCATCTGCACGGCGAACAACGTGTTCGACATTCCGGCGCCCCTCCGCGACCGGATGGAGATCATCCGGATCTCCGGCTACACGATCGAGGAAAAGGTCGAGATCGCCTGGCGGTACATGCTGCCGCGGCTGCTCGAGGACCATGGCATCTCGGACAAGGACATTCAGTTCACAGACGAAGTGCTCGGCTACGTCGCGAGCCGCTACTCGCGCGAGGCGGGGCTGCGCAACTTCGAGCGGAGCGTCGCGGCGATCATGCGCAAGCGCGCGCGGGCCAAGGCGGACGGCGAGGAAGGCGCGTGGATCATCGACATCGAGCGCGTCTCGGACATTCTCGGGATCCCGCGTTTCGCCGTCGAGGCGGCGGAGATGGAGCCCGAGGTAGGAGTGGTGACCGGGCTCGCCTGGACGGCGACCGGGGGCGACCTCATGATCATCGAGGCGCTGCGCATGCCGGGCAACGGCAAGCTCACGGTCACGGGCCAGCTCGGCGACGTGATGCGCGAGTCGGTGGACGCCGCGTACTCGTACGTCCGGTCGCGCGCGCCGCAGCTTCGGATCGAGCCGCAGGAGTTTCGCGAGTCCGACCTGCACATCCACTTCCCCGCGGGCGCAATACCGAAGGACGGGCCGAGCGCCGGCGCGGCGGTGACGCTGGCGATCGCGAGCGTGCTCAGCGGCCGGCCCGTGCGTCGCGATCTGGCGATGACCGGCGAAGTGACGCTCCGCGGCCGCGTCACCGAGATCGGCGGCGTCAAGGAGAAGGTGCTCGCGGCGTACCGCGCGGGGCTGCGCGAGGTGCTGCTGCCCAAGACCAACGAGAAGGACCTGCGCGACATCCCCGACGAGGTGAAGAAGGCGATGGTGTTCACCTTCGCGTCCACGATGGACGAGGTGCTGCATCACGCGCTGCTCGCCACGCCCGATCCGGCGCTCGCGGACGCCGTTCCCGCGGACTCGCCCGCCGCGCATGCGGCCGATCCGCCGCCGGCCATGGAGCCGAACGCGGCTGAATCGCGCGGCTAGCCACGACCGTATCACATCCATGGATCCAACCGTCGCGTCTCTGCTCAATCACGTCGTAGTAGGCACGCTGTCAGGCGGCGTGACGAACACCGTCGCTGTGTGGATGCTGTTCAATCCGAAGCGGCGGCGGTTCGGCTTCCAGGGAGCCATCCCGAAGAACCAGGCGCGGCTCGCGCGCAGCATCGGACGCATGGTGGGCGAGCGGCTGCTGACTCCGGGGGACTTGCAGTCGGAGCTGAACCGGCCGGAGCTGCGCGCCGCGTTCGACGTCAAGCTCACCGAGTTGGTCCGCGCGGTGATCACGTCGGAGCAGCCGCTCATAGACAAGGTTCCGCCGGCGGTCGTCACCGCGCTCGGCTCGGCAATGACGGATTATCTGCCGGTCGCGATGGAGAAGCTCGGCGGGTTCGTCGGCCAGCCCGCGACCCGCGAGAAGATGCGGGTCGCGCTCCACTCGCTCTTCGACAAATTCGTCAACGACCTCAAGTTCCACGAGCGCGTGCTCGCCAAGCTGATGGTCAGCGAGAACAAGATGGACCGGGTGCTCGACGCGATCGAGACGGAGGGCGTGGAGCAGCTGGTCGTGCTGCTCGACGAGCCCGTGATCCGCGAAGAGATCTCCCGGACCATCCACGACGCGGTGCTCGAGTACCTGCAGAAGCCCATCAGCGAGATCCTCAGCAACGTCACCGACGCGAGCGATCCGGAGGCGCCCGACCGGATCGCGTCGGCCATGGGTCCGCTCATCTGGACGTGGATCCACGACCAGCTGCCTGGCCTCGTGCAGCGGCTCGACATTCAGCAGATGGTCGAGCGAAAGGTGATGGCGTTCAGCATCGAGCGGGTGGAGGAGCTGCTTCGCTCGGTCATCCAGAACGAACTCAGGATGATCGTCGTGCTCGGATATGTGTTCGGGGCAATCGTGGGGGCGATGACGTACGGGGTGTCTCGGGCACTGGGACTGTAGCGCCGCTCCTCGACCGTGAAAGGAAACTCAAGTTGGTGAGTTGCCAGTGGGCCAGCGTGCCAGCTGACCAGAGGAACCAACTACTGGCTACCTGGAACGCTGGGTCCCTGGCAACTCACCAACTTGGTTTCGTATCAGTTCTCACTTAGCGTGATCCCCGTCACGTCGATGAGATCACCCGTGACGGAAGCAGGAGCATTGGTGTAGATCACCAGCGGCCGCCCTCCGACTTCGGCAGTGATCAGCCGCGAAATCCGGCCGAGGTTCGTGTACACGCGCACGTTCTCCGACTCGGCCGTCCCGCCGACGAGCGTCTTCCCTTCCAACGCCGACTGCATCACCTCGCGGAACTCGCCCGCTTCGAGCGAGGAGTCCCACACGGTGACCCACACCAGCGCCTGGCCAGCCGGCGTGTCCACGAGCGCGTACCGGTCGCCGTCCCAGCCCGTCGCTCCGCGGATCGCGTCGTTCTGATCTTCGGTGTGCTGAAACAGGAACAGCCGCGTCTCGAATTCGCCGAGGGTGTTCTCGTAGCGCTTCGTCCCCCTGACCGGGCCGAGCGTCACGCGCGTCGGATGGTCGCGCGTGCCGAAGTAGGCCGCCGGATGCAGTATCTGCTCGGTTGACACGGGCATGTCGGCGTACGGGGTCCCGCCGGGATTACGGCTCTTGAACCCGCGCATGAATTCCGCGCCGCTCAGGTACGGAAAGATCAGTGTCTCCTGTATCACGAGCGGAGCGCTGCCGAACACGGGCATCGACGCCTGATTCTCGCGGATCATGTCGCGCACGCGGTCCCACCCGCCGGGCAGGTTGACGGCGACGTTCCCGCCGCCGAGCATCGCCGCGATCTGCTCGTACACCGCCTGTCCCTCGAACACGGCCTGCGCCGCGGTCTGGCGGTCGTTCTCGCCTTCCACGTTCTGGAACGCCTCCAGGTCCACGTACTGGTCCTGCAGCGCGTGCACCAGCTCGTGCGTGATGGTGAGCCCGACGATGTCGTCCGGCGACCCTTCGACCACGTACAACACATCGGTCGCGGGATCGTAGTAGCCGACGATCTGCTCCTCGAGCAGCGTCACGAGGTACTCGCGCAGGTTCAGCGTGTCGGGAATCATTCCGAACAGCTTGTACGCGGCCTCCTGCCCCGCCATCTCGCGCTGCGCGAGCGGCTTGGTGATCTGGGCGAGCACGAACTCGCGGACCTGCGCTTTGGAGCGCACTTCAACCTTCGGTGGCCGCTTGAACTTGAGCCCGGTCCCGCGCTCGATGAGCGGAATCGCCTCCGCCACATGGCGCCCGTACGGTCCCTCGTACTCCTGCTTCCGCTCGCGGCAGCCGGCCGCGACGAACACCAGAAGAGTGACAGCAAGCTGCAATCGCCGATCGCGAAGCATCATGATTTGTGTTGTTGTCGTTGCTGCTAGCTGCTAGCTGCTAGCTGCTAGCTGCTAGCCGTAGTTGACCACGCTCCCAAGGTACCAGCCGATTATCGGCGGCCCCCAGAGCAGCGCGATCACTGCTGCCGGAGCAAGGAACACACCGAACGGAATCACCGGCACGATCCCGTCGTCGTCCGCGGGCGGGCCCAGGCTGCCGCGGCGCTCCCGGTTCAGCCGGATGACGCGGATCGGATAGATGATCAGGACGTAGGCCACCGTCCCGAGAGCCGCCGCAAGAAAGATCGTCAGTAGCGCGAGCTGCGGTCCCACCGCGGCGCCGATGACGGCCATGAGGGTGACGTCGCCGAAGCCCATCGCCTCCTTTCGCAGCGCGACTTCTCCCAGCCAGCCGGCGATGGAAATCGCGCCGGCGCCGGCGCACGCCCCGATGAGCGCCTCGTACGGCAGCGCGAACGGGCCCGTCTCACCCGCGATCACTCCCACCACCGAGAACGTCATAATCCACAGCAGCCCGAAAACCGTGAAGCCGTCGGGGATCGTGTAATGCAGCGCGTCCGTCATCGCGATCCCGATCAGCAGCGTGACGAACACCGCCACGCGGAGGGCGGTGAGCGTCGGCCCGAAGTGCGTGACCGACGCCAGCCAGGCGAAGGCGACCGCGAGCTCGACCAGTGGATACATGATCGAGATCGGCTTGCCGCAGCCGCGGCAGCGGGCCCGCAGGGCGATCCAGCTGAGCACCGGGATGTTCTCGTACCAGGCGATCGGCCGCTCGCAGTTGGGGCAGCGCGAGCGCGGCGCCACCACGGACAGCCCCGCGGGCCAGCGCGAGATGCACACGTTGAGGAAGGATCCCCACACGGCGCCGAAGGCGAACGCCAGCACGCGGACGAACGTCTCTGTCATCCTCTAAGCTCGTGCAGAATTATCCCCGCGGCCACCGCCACGTTCAAAGATTCCACGGCTGGCTCGATCGAAATGGAGATGAGCGCGTCGCACCGCTCCCGCACCGCTGCGGTGAGCCCCGCGCCCTCGTTCCCCAGCGCGATCGCGAGTCGCTCCGGCGCCTGAGAGCGCCCGATCACCTCGCCCTCCGCGGCCGCGCCCCACAGCGCGATCGATTCCGCTCCGAGGAAATCGAACAGTTCCTGCTGTGTCGCGTGCACGAGCGGGTAGCGGAAGTGCGCGCCCATCGCGCCCCTTACGACCTTCGGGTTCCACAGGTCCACCGTCCCGGGCAGCGCGACCACTCCCCTCGCTCCAAGCGCGGCAGCCGTTCGCACGATCGTTCCCGCGTTTCCCGGATCCTGAATGCCGTCGAGGACCACGATCCGCGCGACTCCGGCAAGCGGGATCGAGGAAAGCTGGTGTTCAGGTGTTTCGGCAACCGCCACGACTCCCTGCGGCGTATCGGTGTCGGCGGCGGAGGCGAGATCACGCTCGCCCACCTGCTCCAGATTAATGCGGCGATCCGCGATAAGTGCCTGCAACGCCGCGCCACGGGCGCTTTCGAGGAACTGCGGGGTAACAAGAACACCTCGTACGGAGAGGCTCGATCTGATCAGCTCCTCGACGGCTCTAGCGCCTTCGGCGAGGAAAAGCGACCGCCGCTCGCGCCCTTTGCGGCGCTGGAGATCGCGCGCGAGGGTGAGCAGGCTCATCGCTGGACTGTTTCCGGCGCGAAGGCGGCCGTCGGAACCGGAGCCATTGGGAATGGGATTTGCCTTTGATTGGGCAGAAAATCTACGAAGGAGTAACGATGAGACGCACGTTCACGGCATTTGTGCTCGCAATTTCGGTGGTCGGCTGCTCCATCTCCCGGCAGCAGGAAGCGGAGATGGGCCGCGACTACGCGATTCAGATCAACCAGCAGCTTCCTATAGTCCAGGACGCCGAGGTCAACCGGTACGTCAATCTGCTCGGCGGCCAGATCGCGCGGCTGACCAGCGCGCCGGACCACAACTGGACGTTCTTCATCGTGGACAGCCCGGAAGTGAACGCCTTCGCGGTCCCCGGCGGATACATATACGTCAATCGCGGGCTCATCACCCGTACGGACCGCATGGACGAGCTCGCCGGAGTGCTCGCGCATGAAATCGGGCACGTGGTGGAGCGCCACTCGGTCGAGCAGATGGAGAAGGCGCAGCGGGCCGAGCTGGGCATCGGCCTGGCGTGCGTGCTCACCGGCGCGTGCGGCAGCCAGGCGGCAGGCACGCTGATCAACGTGGCCGGCACGGCCGTGTTCGCGCGCTTCAGCCGCGAAGCCGAGCTGGAAGCGGACGACGTGGGCTTCGACAACGTCGTGCGGGCGGGTATCAGCCCGCAGGGAATCGCCACGATGTTCGAGAAGCTCCTGGAGGAGCGCCGCACCCGGCCGTCCGCGGTGGAAGGCTGGTTCGCCACCCACCCGCTGGAGGAAGACCGGCTCGCGCGGATTCAGGCGCGGATCGCGCAGATCCCCGCGGCTGATCTCGCACGTCTCACGCGCGACTCGCAGAACTATCAGTCGTTCAAGCGGCGGCTGAACTCGCTGCCGCCCTCGCCGGCTCGGCGGAACTAGGAGAAGCGCTATTGGCCGTTGGCTGTTAGCTATTGGTTCTGCGGCAACGCAGGGATGAGAGCGATAGCTAACAGTCAACAACCAAGAGCGCTCACTTGTACATAGCCCTCACGGTCGCCGGCTCGGACTCCGGCGGTGGCGCGGGAATTCAGGCCGACCTCAAGACCTTCCACCAGCTCGGCGTGTACGGCACGTCGGTCGTCACGGCGATCACGGCGCAGAACACCCTTGGTGTGTCACGCTGGGAAGCCGTATCCGCCGCGATGGTCCGCGCGCAGCTCGACGCCGTCGCGACCGACTTGCGGCCCCGGGCGTTCAAGACGGGGATGCTCGCCGACGCCGGCATCGTCCACGAAGTTGCCGCGGGCGCGCGCGAGCACGAGCTCTCCGGCTACGTGCTCGACCCGGTGATGGTCGCGACTTCGGGCGACGTGCTGATCGAGCGCGACGCGGTGGCCGCGATCCGCGAGCACCTGCTGCCGCTGTGCACCGTGGTCACCCCCAACTCGCACGAGGCGGCCCTGCTCGCGGGGCTCACGGTCGAGACGGAAGCGGACCTCGCAAGGGCCGCCGAGGTGCTGGTGCGGGAGCTCGGCGCCGGCGCGGCGCTGGTGAAGGGCGGGCACATAGACACGGGCGATGAGACCGTGGACGTCCTGTACGCCGCCGGTTCGGCGGTGGCGTTCCGGAATCGGTGGATCGAGACGACGAGCACGCATGGCACGGGATGTACTCTATCCGCCGCGATCGCCGCCGAGCTGGCCAAGGGAATGGATTTGCGGAGTGCGTGCGCGCGAGCGGTAGAGTTCGTGCACCGCGCGATTGAAGCGGCGCCGGGCCTCGGCTCAGGACACGGGCCGCTCAATCATTTCGTTAGATGATGCTCGCCTGCGATTGCGGATTGCGGACCCTTGCGGCCTCAGTCGCTGTTACAAAGCTCGGACCAACGCACGAATCAGCTTGACGAACTGATCCGAAACCCGACCTGTCGTGTCGAGCACCTCCGAATGGCTCACCGGCTGCGACGACACCCCCGACGCGACGTTCGCGATGCAGCTCACCGCCGCGACGCGCATGTCGAGCGCCTGCGCAACGATCACTTCCGGGACCGTTGACATCCCGACCGCGTCGGCTCCGAGCCGCTCGAGCATCCTGACCTCGGCCCGCGTCTCGTAGCTCGGGCCGGAGAGCCCGGCGTACACGCCTTCGTGGACCGTCACGTTCAGCTCCGGCGCGGTTTCGCGCATCAGCTTCCGCAGCAGCGCGTCGTACGCCTCCGACATGTCCGGAAAGCGGTCGTCGCCCTCCTGTAGCGGCCCCACGAGCGGGTTCTGATTCATCAGGTTGAGGTGATCCTCGATGATCATCAGATCGCCGGCGCGGTACGACCGGCGGATTCCGCCGGCGGCGTTCGACAGAAACAGCACCTTGGCGCCCAGGGCGTGCAGCACGCGCACCGGAAACGCGACCATCGCGGCCGGATTCCCCTCGTACATGTGCGGTCGGCCGGAGAACACCAGCACTTCCTTCCCTTCCAGCGTTCCGGCCGTCGCTTCCCCGACGTGGCCCACGACGGACACTTGCGGGAAGCCCGGCACGTCGCGGTACGCGACCTTGCGCGGCGATTCCAGGCTGGCGGCCACTTTTCCGAGGCCGCTGCCGAGGATCATGGCCATGGCCGGCGTCTCGACGCCGAGCTTGTCCCGCATCGCCGCAGCCACGGTCTTCGCGGCCGCCGCGCCGTATTGCTCACTCATGAGACTGTCTCCTCTATCGCGTCGATCCCGCCGCGCACGCTCTCGATCAGCGCGAGGCGTTCCTCCCATGGAAGGAACGCGCTCGCGAATCCGTTCAGCGCCACCAGCGAGAGGTCGGAAACCGTGAACCCCATCTCGTTCACGGCGTGCAGGTATTCGTCGGTGAGGGTGGTGCCGCTCATCAACCTGTTGTCCGTGTTCAGAGTGACGTTCATCCCTCTCGCAAAGTACTCCCTGAATGGGTGCTCTGCATACGACGCCACCGCGCGCGTCTGCACGTTGCTCGTGGGACACATCTCCAGGGCGATCCGGCGGTCGTTCACGTACTGCGCCAGCGAGGGATCCTCGAAGAGCCGCGTCGCGTGGCCGATCCGGTTGGCGCCGCAATCGTGCACCGCCTGCCGGATCGAGTCCACCCCGTACCCTTCGCCAGCGTGCACGGTGACCGCCAACTCGTGCTCCCGCGCGTAGGTGAATGCCGCTGCGTGCCGCGACGCCGGGTTGCCGGCCTCGCCGCCGGCCAGGTCGAACGCGACCACGCCGTTGGCCTTGTGCGCCACGGCGAGGCGCGCCTGCTCCAGCGAGCTGTCCGGCGGCAGGTTCCGCAGCGCGCAGACGATGAAGCGCGCCACGACGCCGAACTCACCCTCGCCCCGCAGGAGGCCGCGGACGGTGGCATCCACCACCGCGTCCGGGCTCAGGCCGCCCTGGGTGTTGAGCAGTGGCGCGTTGCGCACCTCGATGTAGCGCACGCCGTCGGTATGCGCGTCCGCGACCAGCTCGTACGCGATCCGCTCGAGCGCTTCCTCCGTCTGCATCACCGCGATCGTGTACTGGAAGCGCGTGAGATACTCCTCGAGCGTGGCCGCGTCCGTCACGCACATCATCCGCGCGACGTCGTCCGGGTCCGGCGAGCACGGCAGCGCGACACCGCGTTCGGCCGCGAGCTCGGCCAGCGTCGCGGGGCGGACGGAGCCGTCGAGGTGGCAGTGCAGCTCCGCCTTGGGGAGGCGGCGGAGCGTCTCGCGCAGGCTCTGATCGCTCACGAAGCCTGCTTCGAGCTGACGACGCGGAAGATCGAGCCGTTGGTCACGCTCTCATCCAGCGGAGCGGGCAGGCCGCGATGGTCCACAATGACGCGCGTGCCTTCCCGCACCAATGCCGCCGCCTCCACGTCGTGCCGCTCGAGCGCCGCGAGCGGCGTCGCCCCGCGCTCAGCGTCCACCGGCCGCGCGTCTATATAGATGCGCACCGTGTCCGTGCCTTGCGACGATGACGCGCTCATCGTGAGCCCTCGCTCGCGAGCCGTATGCGGATTTCCCGGGGGGCCACCACCGGCTGCGGGAGACCCATGACGTAGTCGCGGAGGGCGTTCCGATCGATGATCGGGAGCGCTTCGACCGACGCCGACGCCGGCGGTCCGAGCCCGTCGCCGCCCGCGGCCATGAAATCGTTGATGGACACCGTGTAGCTGGCCGCATCGGTTATGAGTCTGCCGGCAACCCGTACCGTATCTATCCGCCCCGCGCCGGCGCCGTCGCGCGAGTACACGATCGAAGCGCCGCTCACGTGCGCGTTCGGTCTTCCCCGCGCCACGATCTGCGCGAGATAACTCCGGAGCTCCGACCCGCGCATCGTCACCCGGACCAGAGTGTTGTCGAACGGCTGGACCTCGAACAGCTCGCCGAAGGTGACCACCCCCGAATCGAGCTCGGCACGAATGCCGCCACTGTTCATGACGGCCACGTCCGTCCCGGCCGCGGCGCGCTGCGCGTCGGCGATGAGGTTCCCGAGCGGGTACTGCGCGCCCGCGCGGGACAGCCGTTCGGCCAGCGTCGCCACCGGCCGAGAGAACTCGCCCGCGACTCTCGCCGTCCAGCGCGCAACGATCGCCGCCGCCGCCGGATCGGGCACGATCTGCGCGGTGAGCACCGGGCGGACGTCGCCGCGCGCCGGCGCGCTTCCGTCGAGCGGCAGGTCGAGGACCTCTATGGACCGCCCGCTCGAGCGCGCCTGTACGATCGGGATGCCTTTCACCGTGTTGTCGAGCAGCGTGTGCGAATGGCCGCTGACGATCGCGTCCACCGGCTCGGTGATCGCGGCCGCGAGGTCGAAGACCTCGCCGTCGCAAGTCGTTCCGCAGTATCCGCCCACGTGTCCGACGACCACGATGTGCGTGGCGCCGCGGGCTCGCAGCGACCGCGCGTGCGCGTCCACCACCGGCGCGGGATCCACGAAGCGCAGGTGGGCGACGTTCTGCGGGCGCGTGGTCGTCGGCGTCTGCTGCGTGGACAGCCCGATGATTCCTATGCGCATGGCGCCGCGCGCGATGATGGTGTCGTTCGGTATCCACTCCACGTCGCGCCCGTCGGCGTAGCGCACGTTCGCGCCGAGTATGTTGAAACGCGCGTCGCGCATGCGGGCGCGCAGGGTATCTATGCCCCAGTCGAACTCGTGATTGCCAAGCGCCGCCGCGGCGTACCCCAGCTCGTTGAACAGCTCGACTACCGGCAGGCCGTACGCGGTGTTCGACGCCGGTGTTCCCTGGAACATGTCGCCGCCGTCGAGCAGCAGCACCTCGCACCGCGGCGCGCACTCGGCGGCGGCCGCCCGGATCGCGGCGGCCACGTGCGCGCCCCCGCCCAGCTGCACGCCCGCGCTGTCGGCCCGCGGCTCCAGCGCACCGTGGAAATCGTTGGTGCCGATGATGCGGAGGAAACGTCCCGCTGGCGCCGTAGTGGGACTCGCGCCGGGAGGAACACAGGCCGCCCCGGCGACGAGCAGCATCAGCGCCGGCGCTCTCACGGAAAATCTCACGGCCCCACCGTAGCGCGCAGCGCGTAATAGCTGAGCGCCGCGATCCCGGCGGATGCCGGAATCGTGAGGACCCACGCCCACACGATCCGCCCCGCGATCCTCCACCGGACCGCCGAAATGCGGTTCGTGGCCCCCACTCCAATGATGGAGCCGGTGATCGTGTGCGTAGTGCTCACCGGAATGCCGCCGAACGTCGCGATGCCGATCGCGATGGCGCCCGCTCCCTCGGCGCAGAATCCGCCGACCGGCCTGAGCCGCGTGATGCGCGATCCCATCGTGTGAACGATCCGCCACCCTCCGGTCAGCGTGCCCAGCGCGATCGCGAGATGCGCGGTGAGGATCACCCACAACGGGATGTGATCGGCGCTCGGGATATAGAAGAAGCTCATCCAGCCCGTCTCCTGCGACAGCGTCGGACCCACCGACACGAGGAGACCGACCACGATGCCCATGGTCTTCTGCGCGTCGTTGCCGCCGTGCGCCAGGGAGAAGAGCGCCGCGCTGACGAGCTGGCCGCGCTTGAAGATCCGGTTCACCAGCGCGGGACTCGCCCACCGGAAGATCCAGAAGACGAGCACCATCAGCGTGAAGCCGAGCACCATGCCGAAAAGCGGCGAGACGACGATGAAAGAGATCGTCTCGATCCACTTTCTGCCGAGCACGAGAGCCGCGAAGCCGGCCTTAGCCAGCGCCGCGCCCGCGTAGCCCCCGATCAGCGCGTGAGAGGAGCTCGAAGGAAGCCCGTAGTACCAGGTGACCAGGTCCCAGATGATCGCGCCGAGCAGACCGGCCAGGATCACGTTGGGGGTCACGATGTTGAGATCGATGAGCCCCGAGCCGATAGTCTTCGCGACCGCGGTGGTGAAGACGAACGCCGCGATGAAGTTGAAGAATGCCGCCCACACGACCGCAACCCCGGGGCTGAGCACCCGCGTCGCGACGACCGTCGCTATCGAGTTGGCCGAATCGTGGAAGCCGTTGATGAAGTCGAAAATGAACGCGACCGCAACGATCCCCAGCACATAGTAGATCACAGCGGGTGCGGTTGGATCAACTGTTCTTGATGGCGATGCTCTCGAGGACGTTCGCCACGTCCTCGCACTGGTCCAGCGAATCTTCGAGCTTGTCGTACAGCTCCTTCCACTTGATCACTTCGATAGGATCGGCGGTGTCCGCGAAGAGCGCGCCCATCGCCTCATGGTAGATCGCATCCCCCTCTTCCTCGAGCCGCTTGAGCTCGAGCGCGTTGGACTTGACGAGCTTCGCGTCCTTCATCCCCCGGACCGCTTCCTCCACCGCCGAGGCGGCGCGAACGATCACCTCCGACAGCACGACGGCGGGCCTGCACACGGTAGTGATGTTGAAGATCTCCGCCCGCCGGGCCGTGCCGTCGATGAGATCGACGACGTCGTCCAGCTCCGACACGAGCGCGTGGATGTCCTCCCGGTCGAACGGAGTGACGAACGTCTTGTCGATCCGGAGAATGACGTCGTGCGTCAGGTAGTCGGCCTCGTGCTCCAGCCGCTTGATCTGCGCCACGTAGGAGCTCCGGTTCGCCGGGTCCTGGAAGAGGCGGTGCAGCAGCACGGCCGACCCGGACAGCCGGTGCGCAATCTCCGAGAACAGCTCGTAGAAGTTCTCGGTCTTCGGAAGGAGCCGCATGGGATGGGCTGGGGTGGTGTGGGCGGTGACCGGAGAAGATAGCCGCGAGACTGCCCGGTAGGGAGATTACCCGGAGTTGCCGCGGCGGTTACTCTCCCTGGGCCAAAGAGAAGCGGAGAAATCTGCACGTGACCGTAGCGCAGGACCACCTCGGCCGGATACTGGTCGTGGACGACGAGCCCGACATCGTCGCGCTGTGCGCGTTCCACCTGCGCAAGGCAGGCTACGGCGTGTCGACAGCCGCCACCGGAGCCGCGGCGCTCGACCGCGCGCGTGACGACCGGCCCTCCCTCATCGTGCTCGACCTAATGCTGCCGGACATCGGTGGATTCGACGTCCTCAGGATCCTGCGGGCCGACGAGGCCACCCGCGACACGGCCGTGCTGCTGTTGACCGCCCGGAGGGAAGAAGGCGACCGGATCCGCGGGCTCACGCTCGGTGCCGACGACTACCTCACCAAGCCGTTCAGCCCCGAGGAGCTGGTGCTTCGCGTCGCCGCGATTCTCCGCCGGACCTCGCGCGGCGAGCCGGCGGCGTCAACGGCCCTCTCCATCGGACCGATCCGCATGGACCGCGCGTCCCACATCGTCACCGTGCACGGATCGGAGATCGGCCTCACCGCCACGGAATTCAAGCTGCTGCTGACGCTGGCGGAGCGCAGGGGACGCGTGCAGTCGCGGGCGGTGCTGCTCGACGCCGTGTGGGAAGCAGCGTCCGACATACAGACGCGAACAGTGGACATGCACGTGCAACGGCTTCGCGCGAAGCTGGGCGAGGCGGGCGCGATGATCGAGACGGTCCGCGCGATCGGTTACCGGTTGCGGTCGGGCGGAAGGCAGGAAGAGTGACCGACCGCGCACGGCTCGCCGCCTACGGGCTGGTCGTGGTCGCGACCTTCGCGGCAGCCATCCTGGCGCTTGGATCGGCGGTGGATCCCGGATCGCTGATCGCCCCAGCCGCGGTCGCCGCGGTGGTGGCCATCGCACTAGCCTGGGCCGTGGCGCGGAGCTCGACGCTGGCGATCGACCGGCTGCGCGACGCCGCCCGGTCCATCGCCGCCGGCAAGCTCGACGCGAATCCCCCGCTCTCCGGTCCGCCCGCGATCGCCGACATCGGCGTGGCGGTGCATGATCTCGCGGACCAGCTTCGGCAGCGCACCGGCGCGGTCGAAGCTGCGGACGCATTGTTCGCCGGCCTGGTGGAGTCGCTCACCGAAGCGATCCTGGTTTCGGACGCGGCGGATAATGTGATCCGGATCAACCACGCCGGTCGTGACCTCTTCGGCGTGACGGACCCGGTTCCGTTCGCCGCCGACCGGCTACCGCGCGTGCGTGCCGTGCATCAGGCGTTGCAGAGCGCGTTGGGGGGAACTCCGGTGGGCCCGATGGAGATCGACGTCCGGACGCGGCAGGTGTCCCTGTCAGCCCGGCCCTTGCCGGGTGGCGGAGCCGTGCTGGCTGCCCTGGACCTCACGCCGCTTCGCCGCCTCGAGGCCGTACGGCGCGACTTCGTGGCGAACGTGTCGCACGAGCTCCGCACGCCGCTGACGGTGGTTCGCGGCTTCGCGGAAACTCTCGCCGCGGACGACGTGGCGCCGGACGTCAGACGCGAGTTCTCCGAGATGATCCGGGCGAACACCGCGCGGATGCAGCGCATCGTGGACGACCTGCTGGATCTGTCGCGCATCGAGTCCGGCGGCTGGGTTCCGCAGCCCGGTCCCGTCGAGGTCGGAGCGATAGCGGGCGAAGTGCTGGAGCAGGCCGCCGCCCAGGCGGGCGAGAAAGACCTGTCACTCGAAGTGGAGATTGCGCCCGGCGCCGGCGTCGTGCACGCTGACCGCGTCGCGCTCGCGCAGATCCTGTCGAACCTGGTCGAGAACGCCATTCGTCATACCGCATCCGGTTGCGTGACGGTGTTCGCGGAGGCCGCAACCGACGGCACGTGGCTGGGAGTCAGAGACTCGGGACAGGGAATTCCACGAGAGCACCTCCCCCGAATCTTCGAGCGCTTCTACCGGGCCGATCCGGGAAGGTCGCGCCAGAGCGGTGGAACGGGGCTCGGGCTCGCGATCGTGAAGCACCTGGTCGAGGCCCACGGCGGGATGGTCGCCGCCGAGAGCGACGTCGGACGGGGCACGACCGTGCGCGCGTTCTTCCCCTCCGCCGGAGACGGCTGACCCGCGGTCTTTCGTTACAAAGTCGTTGCACAACGGTAGGCAAAGAGAGACGCCGGACGGCGATTCTAAGCGCGTCGGGAAGGATTCCATTTTCATTCGAGGCGCGAGGAAACGTGGAAAGACCCATCGCAACTTTCCGCCGGGCAGTAGAAAGAGCCGTGGTGGCCGCGGCGATTTTCGCGTTCGCCACGCCGCTCGGGGCGCAGCAGCCGGATTCCGCCGGAAGGACAGGCGCGGATTCGACCAAGCCTGCCGCACCAGCGGCACCGAAGCTGGACTTGTCCGGCGTCGTGTTCGCGAACTACCAGTACCGCACCAACCGCGGCGCGTCCCGCGGCGCCAACAAGTTCGATCTCGAGCGGGTGTATCTCACGCTCAGGATGCCCGCCGGCGAGCGGGCCAGCGTCAGGATCACGACCGACGTCTTTCAGCAGCCGCAGTCGGGTAACGATTCGTACTACCGTGGCTGGACGATTCGCGCCAAGTACGCGTATCTACAGTACGACTACCTGAAGCGCGGAACAGCGCGCGGCGCCGCGCGCTTCGGTCTCGTGCACAACGTCTTCATCGAGCACGACGAGACATACTGGCCACGGTGGATCTCGACAGTCGCGACCGACCGCCACGGCTACTTCTCGTCGGCGGACGCGGGCCTGGCCTCGGCCATCACACTGCCGCGCAAGCTCGGGGAGGTCTACGCCGCGATCACGAACGGCCCCGGCTACACTTCGCGCGAAGTGGACCGCTTCAAGGATTATGGCGCGCGCCTCACGCTCACGCCGTTCGCGAGCCGCGCGGATGGGCTGCTCGGCTCGCTGGCGCTGACGGCGTGGAGCTACCAGGGCTCGACCGCGAGCAGGTTCGCCGCCGGCGGCGCGGGTCAGCTCGGCCCGGTAGGCAGCTCGCTGCAACGTGACCGCTGGGGCGTATTCGCCGCGGTGAAGAACCCGGCGCTCACGATCGCGGCGCAGTACGCCGCGCGAAAAGACGAAGGAGAGACCGGATCCAACACTATCGCCGATCAGCGGGCCGTAGTCGACAGCGCGGGGCACCTCGTCTCGGCATACGCGATCGCTCGTCCGTTCGCGTCGTTGGCGGGCGCGGCTCGATCGATCTCGCTGGTGGGGCGCGTGGACAGGGTCACGACGAACAGAGCGCTGAGGCAGCAGCACACGCTCGTGATCGGCGGCGTCGCGATCGATCTCACCAAGGCGGCTTCGCTCTCGCTCGACTATCAGGAACAGCTCCCTCGCGACGGCGGACCGGCTTCGCCGAGCAAGACGGTGTTCCTGCACCTCATTGCACGATTCTAGCGCGCTATCGCGCACAGGAGACCCGGACGTGTCCTCACGCATTCTTGTACTGGTATCGATTCTCGCGCTGGCCTGCGGCGACTCCCGTCCCGCCGGCGACGCTCCGCCCGCGACGCGCTCGGGCTCGGTCGATCTGACGGGCGCGGGCGCGACGTTCCCCTATCCGCTGTACTCGAAGTGGTTCTCCGACTACGCGACGGCCACCAACGTCCGCATCAACTACCAGTCGATCGGCTCGGGCGGCGGCATCCGGCAGCTGTCGGAAGGAACGGTGGACTTCGGCGCCACCGACGGACCCATGACGGACGACGAGCTCGCCAAGGCGAAGGGCGGCGCGATCATGCACTTCCCCACGGTGATGGGCGCGGTCGCGATCGCGTACAACCTGCCGGACCTTTCCGGAGAGCTCCGACTGTCCGGACCGGTCGTCGCGCAGATCTTCCTCGGCACGATCAGGAAGTGGAACGACTCGCGCATCGCGGCGCAGAATCCCGGCGTCACGCTGCCGGCGAGGGACGTGCTCGTGATCCATCGCTCGGACGGCAGCGGCACCACGTACGTCTTCAGCGACTACCTGACGGCGGTCAGCCCGGAGTGGGCGGCCGGCCCCGGCCGCGGAAAGGACGTGGCATGGCCGACGGGACTCGGCGGAAAAGGCAATGAAGGAGTAGCGGGACAGATCAAGCAGATTCCCGGCGCGATCGGATACGTCGAGCTCGCGTACGCCAATCAGAACGACCTTCCGGTCGCGTCGGTCCTGAACGCTGCGGGTGAGTTCGTGGCGCCGAGCATCGAAGCGGTCACGGCGGCGGCCGCCGGAGTCGCCGCGCGGCTTCCCGCCGACACCGACTATCGCATCTCGATCGTGAACAGCCCGGGCTCCGGGGCCTACCCGATCTCGTCGTTGACCTGGCTGCTGCTCTATCGAGAGCAGACGGACTCGGTCAAGGCGCGCAAGCTGGGGGATTTTCTCCGCTGGGCGCTGACGGAGGGGGAGAAGCAAGCCGCCGCGCTGGACTACGCGCCGCTGCCGGCCGCGATCGCCGACAGGCTGCTCCAGCGGCTCGATTCCATCCGGGTGAAGTAAGCCGGTGGGTAACACGCTCGCGGGCGCGGGCTCGGGCGACCGCCTTTATCGGGTCGTCATCACCGCATTCGCGCTGATGATTCCCGCGCTGCTGCTGCTGATCGCCATCGCGATCGGCGTCGCCGCGTGGCCGGCGCTTTCGGCCGCCGGGCTGTCGTTCATCACCACCAGCGAGTGGAACGTGCAGGCCGGGAAGTTCGGCGCGGCGCCCGCGATCTACGGCACGCTCGTCTCGTCGTTCATCGCGCTCGTGCTGGCCACACCGCTCGCGGTGGGCGTCGCGATTTTTCTCTCGGAGATTGCGCCCAAGTGGCTGCGGCAACCGGTCGCCTTCCTCGTCGATCTGCTCGCGGCCATTCCGAGCGTGGTGTACGGCCTCTGGGGCGTCTTCTTCCTGGTCCCGATGCTGCGGGACCACGTCGTCCCCTTCTTTCGCGACACGCTGCACCTGGGAAACACGCCGCTGTTCAGCGGTCCCTCCTACGGGCCGAGCATGCTGGCTGCCGGCGTCATCCTCGCAATCATGGTGCTGCCGTACATCTCCGCCGTCACGCGGGAGGTGCTGCTGGCCGTTCCGCGCTCGCAGCGGGATGCAGCCCTCGCGCTCGGGGCCACGAGATGGGAGATGATCCGCGACGCGGTGATCCCGTACGCCCGCTCCGGTATCATCGGCGGCGTGATCCTCGGGCTCGGGCGCGCGCTCGGTGAGACGATGGCGGTCACGATGGTGATCGGCAACCGACCCGAGATTTCGGCGTCGCTCCTGGCTCCGGGCTACACGATGGCGTCGCTGATCGCGAACGAATTCACCGAAGCGACGAGCGATATGCATCTGTCCGCGCTGATGGCCGTCGGCGCGGTGCTGTTTGTCATCACGCTGATCGTCAACGGCATCGCGCGCTGGCTCGTGTGGCGCGTCGCGAGCGGTCCGCAGTCGTGACCGCCCTGCGCCGGCGGAAGGCGGGCAACGTCGTGATGCTAGGGCTCACGTACGTCGCGGCCGTGCTCGCCACGCTGCCGCTGCTGTTCATTCTTTTCCATCTCCTGCAGAAAGGCGCGAGCACTCTCACGCTGGATTTTTTCACGAACATGCCGCGACCGGTAGGTGAAGCAGGCGGCGGAATGTCCAATGCAATCGTGGGGACGCTGATCCTGATCGCCATCGCGGCTGCCATCGGTCTGCCTGTCGGGATAGGCGCCGGATTGTATCTCGCGGAGAAGCGCGTCGGAGCCCTGGCCATGACGGTGCGATTCCTGTCGGACGTGCTCAACGGGCTGCCCTCCATCGTGCTCGGGATATTCGCCTGGCAGTTTCTGGTGCGGCCTTTCGGCAGCTTCTCCGCGCTGGCCGGTGGAATCGCGCTCGGCGCCATGATGATCCCCCTGGTCACCCGTACGACCGAAGAGATGATCCGGCTCGTGCCGAACTCGCTGCGGGAAGCGGCGCTCGCGCTCGGCTATCCGCGCTGGCGGACGTCGCTGAGCGTGATCCTTCGTACGGCGTTGCCGGGGATCGTGACCGGCGCCCTGGTGGCCGTCGCGCGCATCGCCGGCGAGACCGCCCCGTTGCTGTTCACCGCGTTCGGCAACCAGTTCTGGTCCACCGCGCTCGACGAGCCCATCGCGGCGCTGCCGCTCCAGATCTTCGCATACGCCATCAGTCCGTACGACGAATGGCACGCGCAGGCCTGGGCTGGCGCGCTCGTGCTGATCGTCATCGTCCTCATCATCAGCCTCGCGGCGCGCCATGCGACCCGCGCTCGATTTGGCTCAGCCACTGATTGACCCCGCGGTCATCCGCTCGTCGGACGACGACGAGCCCGGCAAGCCGTGCCTCAGCACGCGCGATCTGAGCGCGTTCTTCGGAACGGCGCGAGTGGTGTCGAACGTGACCATCGATTTCCGCGACCGCGAAGTCACCGCCGTGATCGGGCCTTCCGGGTGCGGCAAGTCCACCATGCTCCGCTGCCTCAACCGGATGCACGAGACCATTCCGGGCGCTACCGCCACGGGAACCGTGACGCTCGACGGCACCGACATCTACGCGCACGGAGTCGATCCCATAGCGGTTCGCCGCCACGTCGGCATGGTGTTCCAGCGCCCGACTCCGTTCCCGACGATGTCCATCCGCGACAACGTCGCCGCCGGACTCAAGATCCTCGGACGGAACGGCCCGCGCGGCACCGACGTGGACGACATCGTCGAAGCCGCGCTCCGCCACGCCGCGCTGTGGGAAGAGGTGAAGGACCGGCTGCAGGAGAGCGCGATCGCGCTTTCCGGGGGACAGCAGCAGCGACTGTGCATCGCGCGCGCGCTGGCGATTCGCCCGCGCGTGATTCTGCTGGACGAGCCCACCGCCTCGCTCGACCCTTTGAGCACGCAGAAAGTGGAAGAGCTGGTGTATCAGCTCAAGCAGGACATCGCGGTCGTGATCGTCACGCACAACATGCAGCAGGCCGCGCGCGTGTCCGACAGGACCGCGTTCCTTCTGATGGGCGATCTCGTCGAGACCGCCCCGACCAACGCTCTATTCACGGCTCCGAGCGACCCGCGGACCGAAGCCTACATCACGGGGAGATTCGGATGACCGGGTCCGCCGTAGCCGCCCGGGATTTTTCCTTCTGGTACGGCACCAAGCAGGCGCTGTACGACGTGAACGTCACGGTGCCCCCACGCTCGATCATGGCGCTGATCGGACCCTCCGGATGCGGCAAGTCCACGTTCCTGCGCTCGATCAACCGGATGAACGACACGATACCCGGCGCGCGCCACGAGGGCAGCGTGCTGCTCGCGGGCAAGGACGTGTACGCGCCCGGGATGGACGTGGTGCATCTACGACACCGCGTGGGGATGGTGTTCCAGCGATGGAACCCTTTTCCGAAGTCCATCTACGACAACGTGGCCTACGGGCCGCGCATCAACCGCGGCCTGCGTGGGCGCGAGCTGGACGACATGGTCGAGCGCTCCCTGCAACGCGCCGCGCTGTGGGACGAAGTGAAGGACCGCCTCAGGCAGAGCGCCCTGGGCCTGTCCGGGGGTCAGCAGCAGCGGCTCTGCATCGCGCGCGCGCTGGCCAACCAGCCCGAGGTTCTGCTGCTGGACGAGCCCGCGAGCGCGCTCGACCCCGGCGCCACGCAGAAGATCGAAGAGCTGCTGGTCGAGCTGAAATCAGAGCTGGCGATCGTGATAGTCACCCATAACCTTCAGCAGGCGGGACGCGTGTCCGATTACACTGCTTTCTTCTATCTGGGTCGCCTGGTCGAATGCGACGCGACGGGGCAGCTCTTCACCGCCCCGCGTGAAGCACAGACGGAGGCCTATATCACCGGGAGGTTCGGATGACCGCGGCAGTCGAGCCGAGCGGAGGATTCCGCCACTTTCACGACCAGCTCGCCGAGCTCAAGCAGCGCCTGCTCGACATGTCCGAGAAAGCCGAGCATCTGGTAGAGCTGGCGGTCAGCGGCCTGCTGACACGCGATCGCGGCAAGGCGGAACTCGTCGTAGGCGGTGACAAGGACCTCAACGACCTCGAGATCGAGATCGAGCAGCGCGCGATCGCGCTGCTCGCGCTGCAGCAGCCGATGGCACGGGACCTCCGGTTCATCATCGGTACCATCAAAATCTCCAACGACCTCGAGCGCGTCGGCGACCACGCGGTCAACATCGCCGAGTCGTCGCTCCGGCTCATCGATTCCAACGCTACGGTCATTCCCGGCCCCGAGCTGGAAGACATGGCCAGGCGGGCCAGCGCGATGCTGAGCGACGCGCTCGATGCCTTCATCAAGGCGGACGGCTCGCTCGGGCGCGAAGTCTGCAAGGCGGACGACGTGGTGGACTCGCTGCACAACTCCGTCTTCCGGATCCTGCTCACGCACATGATGGCCGACGCCCGCACGATCACGCCTTCGCTGGAGCTGCTGCTCGTGAGCCGCAACCTCGAGCGCGTCGCCGACCTCGCGACCAACATCGGCGAGGACGCTGTATACCTGGCCGAGGGCAAGCAGATCAAGCACCACTTCGAGGACGGATGACCGAAAGGGTCGCGCGCATCGCCGCCATAGACATCGGGTCGAACTCGATCCGCCAGATCGTCGCGGACGTCGCCAAAGACGGCACGATCCGCGTCGTGGATGAGATGAAGGCCGCGCCGCGACTCGGCGCCGGCACCCGCGAGACGAAGCGCCTGGACGAAAGCCGGATGCGCGACGCGATCGATGTCTTGGGGCGTATGACTACGCTCGCGCGGCAGCTGGGCGCAGAGCGCGTCGAGGCGGTCGCGACGAGCGCCGTGCGCGACACGAGCAACGGCCAGCTCTTTCTCGACTCCATTCGCGAGGAGAGCGGGCTTGCCGTGCGCGTGCTCGGCGGCGAGGACGAGGCGCAGCTCAGCTTCCGCAGCGCACTGGCGCATTTCGAGCTCGGCAAGGGCCGCGCGGTCGTGCTCGACATCGGCGGCGGGTCGCTCGAGATCGCGCTCAGCGCCGATGGTCTGCTGGAGCGGCTGATCTCGCTTCCGCTGGGCGCGTTACGTCTCACAGAAGAGTTTCTGCCGAAAGGAATCAAGCGATCGCGCGTGAAGAAGCTCCGCCGCAAGGTGCGTCGCGCCCTCGCGCGCAAGCTGCCGGTACGCAACTGGCACGGCGCGACAGTCATCGGGTCCGGCGGCACTTGCACCAACATCGGCGAGATGTACCTCGCCCGCCGCGGGCTGCACATGGCGCAGACGGTCCAGGGCACGAAGGTGCCGTGCGCCGAGATCGAGCGAATTCTCGACGCGCTGATAGATCTCCCCGCGGACGAGCGCGCCAGGGTACCGGGGCTCAGTCCGGCCCGCGCCGACATCATCGTCGCCGGGATCTGCGTGATCGTCGAAGTGCTGGAGCGGCTCGACTCGCCGGAGCTGACAGTGTCGAGCTACGGCATTCGCGAGGGGCTGCTGCTGGAGACGGCCCGGGTCCGCCCGACTATCGCGGACCCCGGAGTGTCACGCGAGCGGTCCGTCCTGCAGCTCGCCGAGCGGTCGCACTACGAGGAGTTGCATTCGCAGCACGTGCGGAAGCTCGCGCTGCAGATCGTCGATCAGATCGGTGAGCGGCTCGGCTGCGGGGAGGGCGAGCGCGCGCTGCTGTCCGACGCCGCACTGCTGCACGACATCGGCTACCACATCAACTACGAAGATCACCACAAGCATTCGTACCACCTGATCAGCCACGCCGAGCTGCTGGGGATGTCGCCGGTGGAGCAGGTGATTGTGGCCAACGTCGCGCGCTATCATCGCGGGCCGCGGCCGAAAGAGAAGCACCGCAACTACTCGGGACTGGACAAGCGGTCGCGGCAAGTGGTGAAGCGGCTGGCCGCGATTCTCCGCGTAGCCGACGGCTTCGACCGTGGGCATTCGGCGGCCGTGGGTCAGGTTAGGGCAGAGTGGGGCGAGGATGCGCTCGTGTTGACGGCGACGCCGGCGACCCGAGGCGGTGACATTCAGCTCGAGATCTGGGGGGCGGATCGGAAGTTGCGGATGCTGCAGAAACTGGCGGGAACGCCGGTAGAGATCGCGCCGGCCGGCGTGTTGAAGCTGAAGGCGAGCTAGCCCAACCCCCAGGAATCCATCAGCAGCGCCCTGTGGGTCGCCCGCTCCGGCTCGGTGCCGGGAAGCCGCTGCTCGTACGTCCCGTCGGGCCTCAGCTCCCACGCCTGCCGGTTGTCCGCGAGACACGTCTCCAACAATGCCTTGATCCGTGGCTGCAGCCTCGGATCCTCGACCGGCGCGACGCACTCCACCCGCCGGTCGAGATTCCGCGGCATCCAGTCGGGCGAGCCGAAGTAGTACTCGGGCTCGCCGCCGTTCTCCCAGTACCAAATGCGCGAGTGCTCGAGAAAGCGGCCGATGATGCTGAGCACGCGGATGCGCTCGCTCACGCCCGGCAAGCCCGGCCGCAGGCAGCAGATCCCGCGCACAATCAGGTCGATCTCGACGCCTGCTTCCGACGCGCCGTACAGCGCCGTGATGGTCTCCTCGTCCACGAGCGCGTTCATCTTCGCGATGATGCGCGCCGGTTTCCCTTCCCGCGCGAACCGCGCCTCGCGCTCGATCATCTCGAGAAAGCGCGCGCGCATGTTCGCCGGCGACACGAGCAGCTTGCGGTAGATCTCCTGCCGGGAGAACCCGGTGAGCGCGTTGAACAGGTCGCTGACGTCCGCGCCGATCGACGGGCTGCAGGTGAACAGGCCGAGGTCGGTGTAGATGCGCGCGGTCCTGGAGTTGTAGTTGCCGCTGCCGATGTGGGCGTACCGCCGAATCGTGTCGCCTTCCTTGCGCACGACCAGCGCGATCTTGCAGTGCGTCTTGAGCCCCGGCAGCCCGTACGCCACGTGCACGCCGAAGCTCTCCAGCGTCCGCGCCCAGGTAATGTTGTTGGCTTCGTCGAAGCGCGCCTGGAGCTCGACCAGCACCGCGACCTGCTTCCCGCGCTGCGCCGCTTCCGTCAGCGCGCGCACGATCGCGGTGTCGCCTGAAGTTCTGTAGAGCGTCATCTTGATGGCGAGCACGTGCTCGTCCGCCACGGCGGCCTCGAGAAACCTCTCGACGCTCGCGGTGAAGGAATCGAACGGATGGTGCACGAGTATGTCGCGCTCGCGGATCGCGGCGAACACAGAGCGGGTCGTGTCGTGCAGCTCCGCCGGTATAGCCGGCGTGTACGGCGGATCGCGCAGCTCCGGCATGTCGAGCATGGCGATGGACATCAGGTCGCCGAGCTCGAGCAGCGGACCGGTCTCGATCAGGTCTTCCTCGTGCAGCAGCGTGGGATCGGAGTCGAGGTCCTGCTGCTCGGCCAGCTCCTCGCGCAGCAGCGCGCGCAGCGCGGGCGGGGTCCCGTCCTGCATCTCTACCCGCACGACCTCCGCGAATCTCCGCTGGAAGACCTGCTCCTCTATCATCGCCAGCAGGTCGGACGTGTCGTCCGACGCGGCCAGCTCCAGATCCGAATAGCGCGTCACACGGAACGCGTGCCAGCCGCGAATCTCCATCCCCGGGAAGAGCGCGCCGAGATTGGCCCCGATCACCTGCTCGAGCGGCACGAAATGGTGCGGCCGGCCGAACGGGACCCAGCGCGGCAGGCTCTTGGGCACCTTCACGCGGGCGAAGTGCTCGGTGCCGCGCTGCGGGTCGAACACCTGCACGGCGAGGGACTGCGACAGGTTGGAGATGTACGGGAACGGGTGTCCGGGATCGAACGCGAGCGGCGTGAGCACCGGGAACACCTGCGACTCGAAAAACTCGTCCACCACTTGCCACTCCGCCGGCTGCAGATCGTTCATCGTGACGAGCCGGATGCCGTGCTCGGCGAGCGCCGGCAGGAGCAGATCGTGCAGGCACGTGCGCTGCCGCGCCAGCAGGTCCGCAATCTTGCGATTTATCGCATCCAGCAGCGCCCGCGTGGCGACTCCTTCCGCGCTCGGCTGCTCCACGCCCGCGGCGAGCTGCCGCCGAAGCCCCGCGATCCGGACCATGTAGAACTCGTCCAGGTTTGTCGAGAAGATGGCGATGAACTTGAGCCGCTCGAGCAGCGGGTTACGCTCGTCGAACGCCTCGTGCAGCACGCGCGCGTTGAACTCGAGCCAGGAGAGCTCACGGTTCAACAGCAGAGGCGTGACTAGTGACTCGTGACTAGTGACTAGTAAACGACCACCGCCGTTTTCGGCTCCCGTAATTCCGCTGTTACTAGTCACAAGTCACTAGTCACTAGTCACCTCTTGAGGTGCACATCCGCCGGATGCTCCCTGTCGCCGAACACCGCGCCGGCGTCGGCGACGAGTGACCGGCGTCGTACAAGGTTACGGTTCTCGAACCCCTTCACGAGTAACACTCCTGCAACGAATCCGCCGACGTGCGCCCACACCGCGGTCCCGCCCGTCAGCTCGGGGCCGGGGCTCAGCTGCGGAATTCCTTCGAGCACCTGCAAGGCGAACCAATAGATGAGAACAATCCAGGCCGGAATCCGGAAGACGCGGAAAAAGATGATGAAGATGAACAGCATCCGGACGCGGACGCGCGGATACAGCAGCAGGTAGCCACCCATTACCCCGGAGATCGCGCCGGAAGCGCCGATAGTCGGAAGAGGCGAGGACGGCTCGACGAAGACGTGTGCGGCCGCGGCGGCTAATCCGCAGATCACGTAGAAGAGAGCGAACCGGAGCGGACCCATGCTGTCTTCGATGTTGTTGCCGAACACCCAGAAGAAGAGGGCGTTGCCGAGCAGGTGGCCCCAGCCGCCATGGAGGAACATGGAGGTGAAGGGGGTGACGAGGTTGATGGGCTCGCGGTCGATCACGCACGCCAGCCCTTCCCCGATGGGCACTCCTGACCCAACGGCCGCCAGGCGGGTCAGCTCGCCGGGCACCATGCCGTAATTGCAGGCACTGGCCGCGAGCCCGTAACCGTCGAATCCGCCGCCCTGAACGAGGAACCAGACCGCGAAAATGAGTCCCAGAATCACGTAAGTGAACCCAGGGTGTCCTCAACGTCGGATTTTCGTCGCCAATTGGAATCATCGCGCCACTATCGAGACAGTTTTGCTACCTGCCATAACGGCAGGATAATTAGGCCCTCGAGTTGCTTACTGATAGCCCCGATAAATCGTTGGCGTGCACGTCTTTAGCCAACAGCCAATAGCCAACAGCCAACAGCGAGCCCCTCAATGGCAGACAAGGTAATCGGAATCGACCTCGGCACGACCAATTCCGTCGTAGCCGTCATGGAAGGCGGCGACCCCGTCGTGATCCCGAACGCGGAGGGCGGCAGGACGACCCCCTCGGTCGTCGGGTTCACCAAGGACGGTGAGCGCCTCGTCGGCCAGATCGCCAAGCGCCAGGCAGTCACCAACCCCACCAACACGGTCTTCTCCATCAAGCGGTTCATGGGCCGCAAGACCAGCGAAGTCAGCGAGGAGCGGCAGCGCGTCCCCTACAAGGTCACGAGCGGCGCCAATGACGTCGCCGCGGTCGAGGTCCAGGGCAAGAGCTTCACGCCGCCCGAGATCTCCGCGATGATCCTCCAGAAGATGAAGCAGACCGCGGAAGACTACCTCGGCCAGAAAGTCGAGAAAGCCGTCATCACCGTCCCGGCGTACTTCAACGATTCGCAGCGGCAGGCCACCAAGGACGCCGGTAAGATCGCCGGGCTCGACGTGCTCCGCATCATCAACGAGCCGACCGCGGCCGCGCTCGCTTACGGCCTCGACAAGAAGAAAGACGAGAAGGTCGCCGTGTTCGACCTCGGCGGCGGCACGTACGACATCTCCGTGCTCGAGCTGTACGACGTCGAGGGCTCGCGCCAGTTCGAGGTGAAGTCCACCAACGGCGACACACACCTCGGCGGCGACGACTTCGACCAGCGCGTGATCGACTGGCTCGTGCAGGAGTTCAAGCGCGACCAGGCCATCGACCTCTCGAAGGATCCGATGGCGCTCCAGCGCCTCAAGGAAGCCGGCGAGAAGGCGAAGATGGAGCTGTCCACCACGCAATCCACCGACATCAACCTGCCGTTCATCACCGCCGACCAGAGCGGCCCCAAGCACCTGAACTACACGCTCACGCGCGCGAAATTCGAGCAGCTCGTGGACGACCTCATCAAGCGGGTCATCCCGCCGATGGAGCAGGCGCTCAAGGACGCGAACCTCAAGCCGAACGAGATCGACGAGATCCTGCTCGTCGGCGGCTCGACGCGCATCCCGCGCATCCAGGAAGAGGTCAAGAAGTTCTTCGGCAAGGAGCCCAACAAGGGCGTGAACCCTGACGAAGTGGTGGCGATCGGCGCCGCGGTGCAGGGCGCGGTTCTAACGGGCGAGCAGAAGGACGTGCTCCTGCTCGACGTCACTCCGCTCTCGCTCGGCATCGAGACGCTCGGCGGCGTGACCACCGTGCTCATCGCGCGGAACACGACGATCCCGACCAAGAAGACGGAGACGTTCTCGACCGCGGACGACAACCAGACCACGGTGGAGATTCACGTCCTCCAGGGCGAGCGCGAGCTGGCGCAGTACAACAAGACGATCGGCAAGTTCCAGCTCACGGGAATTCCGCCCGCTCCGCGCGGCATGCCGCAGGTAGAAGTCACGTTCGATATCGACGCGAACGGCATCCTGCACGTGACCGCGAAGGACAAGGCCACGGGCAAGGAGCAGAAGATCAAGATCGAGGCTTCGAGCGGATTGTCCGACGGGGAGATCGACCGCATGGTCAAGGACGCGGAGAAAAACTCGGCCGAGGACAAGAAGCGGCGCGAGGAGATCGACGCGCGGAACCGCCTCGACAGCATGACGTACGAAGTCGAGAAGAACGTCAAGGAGTGGGGCGACAAGGTCTCACCCGAAGTGAAGGGCCGGGTGGACAGCGCCGTGGAGCGCGCGCGCAAGGCGCTCAAGGGTGACGACGTCGCCGAGATCAGGGCCGCGCAGGAGGAGCTGACGAAGGTGTTCAGCGAGGCGGGCCAGGCCTTCTACCAGCAGCAGTCCCAGCAGGCCGGCGCCGAAGGGGGCGCTGCGCCTGGCCCGGAAGCCGGTCCCACGGCGGACGCGACTCCACAGGCGGAGGAAGTCGCGGAGGCGGACTACGAGATCGTAGACGAGGACAAGAAGTAGCCTCGCTTCGACGGCGGGGGCGGCTCCAGGCATCTGAAACCCGCGCGGGGTCTTGGGTGTCTTAGTATTGAGTGAGAACCCGAGTTCTAATCCTGTAGCTCTAACAAAGGTGTTGCATATGGTCCCCTCGTTCTCTCGCGCCCGATGGGCGCTGGCCGTTGTGATGGCATTCGTCGGTGGGCTGATGATCGCCTCCGGCATGGACTGGACGCGTCCGACGTTCGCTCAGGGCCGCCCGTCCGCGATGGACGTGCAGACGGTCGCCGACGCGAGCAACGCGTTCGTCTCCATCTCCGAGTCCGTCACGCCGGCCGTCGTCTCGATCACCGTGGATATCCGCCCCGACACGACCCGAGGGCGCACCCGCAGGCAGATGCAGATCCCGCCGGGCATGGTCCCTGAAGGGATGGAAGAGCTGTTCGAGCAGCTACAGCAGGGTCAGAGCCCACGCCCGCAG
>JBPPMH010000033.1:0-2494 GCA_051305945.1 Gemmatimonadaceae bacterium | reverse complement strand
GGACCCCCCGTGGCCCCGCCAAGTCCTGCGGCTCAAGTCGGGCCACCCCTTTCCGCCCGTGCCGTGGACCGTCGCGATGACGCCCGCAGCGGCAGACAGCTTTCCGCATTCGAGGCACACGAAGCTCGCGTGCCTCGAATGCCATGAGACCGGCTCGGGGCACGGCCGGCTGACGTTCACACCGCCGCGCGGCTGCGCGATCTGTCATCATCAGGCGCCGTCGCAGGCGCGCTGCGCCTCCTGCCACCGCGCGGCGGAATACAGCGCTCCCAGGACCGTGACGATTACCGTCGCGGTGCCCGCGCACGAGCCGCGTGGGCGGCCAGTCGATTTTCTACACTCGCCCCATCGCTCGCAGGCGTGCGTGGATTGTCACACCACGCCCGTGACGCTCGCGCCGGGGCGCGACAAGGCGCAATGCAAGGACTGCCACTCCGAGCACCACGCTGCCGGGCGGACTTGCGCGACCTGCCATTCCGCGGTGGACCCGGGCCCGTCGCACCAGACGCTGGAGATCGCCCATCAGCGCTGTGACGCGTGCCATACGGCGACGACGATCGCGCGGCTGACGCCGACGCGCAGCTTCTGTGGCACGTGTCATACGGAGAAGGCGAAGGACCATTACGTCCAGAAGGAATGCAGCGTCTGTCATTTCCTCGCTGAACCAGCCGCCTACCGTCCGAAGCTCAGCACGCGACCGGCGGGATGAGCTTGTCGCGCGCGCTGATCGCCGCGTGCGCGCTCGCGGCGTGGTCCGCTCCCGCGATCGCGCAGGACTATCGCGTCCGGCTGGACGCGAGGGCGCAGGCCGTGTCCTTTCGCGGGCTCGTCGCCGACAGCATTCCCGTGGGAGATGCGGTGCCAAGCGTCAACGGCGGGCTCGAGACTCCTGACGGCTTCGCGGTCCGCTGCGGCGGCGGCGCGTTCTGCCATTTCTTCCGTCCCGGTCCAGAGCTGCGCGGCGTTCCTGCTACGATCTCGGCGAGTCTTGCGATGTGGGGTCTGGGCTTCGAAGGGCTCGCGCTGCACGCCACCGGCCGCGTCGTCGGAGATCTCGGCGGAGACGACGTGTGGCCCGGAACCGAGCCTTCCGTGCAGCTCATCGAGGGCTATCTCGACTATCGTCGCTCCATCTTCATCGCCCGCGCGGGGCGACAGCTCCTCACGTCGCGGCTCGAGCCGATGGGATACGATGGCATGTGGCTCAGCGCCCGCATCGACCGGTTCTCGGTCGAGCTCACCGGGTACGGCGGGTGGGGGCTCGGGCAGGCCGCGGTCGTGCCGGTATCCAGCCCCGCGCTCAACCCGCTCGACGAATGGCGACCTCGTGACCGGCAGATCGTCGCGGGGGCTGAAGCCGCATGGCTGTACCGCGGCGTGGACGTCCGCGCTGAATACCGCAGGGAGATCGATCCCGAGGACAACCACTTCGTGTCGGAGCGCAGTGGCGTGTCGTTCCATGGCCGCGCGAGATCCATGCTGGCGACCGGCGGGCTCGATTACAACATCGCCGAGGGTCACCTGGGAAATGCCGACCTGACCCTCACGTATCTGCGTCCGCGCTACTCGGTGTCGGCTGGCGCGCGGCGCTACCAGCCGTACTTCAGCCTGTGGACGCTGTGGGGCGCGTTCAGCCCGGTGCCGTACTCGGCCGTGAACGCGTCCGCCGAGGTGCGTCCCACCGGTTGGCTCTCCGTGCACGCCCGCGGAGAGCGATACCGGTACCAGGACGCGGAGGTCTCCACGGCGCTGGTGCCCGATCTGACTGATCGCGGCTGGCGCATGACCTCGGGCGCGACCGCCACGCTGAATGCGCGCTGGACGCTCGATGCCAATTACGGTCTCGAGCGCGGCCCCGGCGCCGCCGCGCGGTTCGCGGACGCGTCCGTCACGTTCATGCCGGGGGCGGGGCTCTCGTTCGACGTGTACGGCGGGACGTTGGCGCGGCCGCTCGAGCTGCGGTACTACGACGCCACCAGTCGCTGGCTCGGCGCGCGCGCCGAATGGCAGCGGAGCGGCCAGCAGCGCGTCTGGGCGGACGTGGCGCGCGTCAGTGACGACCGCGACAGACCCGACGCGGGAGCTTCCTCGCTCACGCAGCTCCGGTTGCGCGGGGGCGTCACCGTGACGTTCGGATCGGGCGCCGACCGCACGCCGCTGCCTCCGGCGAGACCGCTCGCGCGATGACGCTCGTGAGTCGCCGGAAGTTGCTGCTTACGCTCGCCTTCGCCGTGCTGGCCGGCGGTGCGCTCGTCGCCGCCCCATTCGGAGCACGACGGGACGAGGAGCGATTCCCGCACGCCCGGCACGCGAACCTGTTTCCGCTCTGCACTACGTGTCACGCCGGCGTGGTAGAGACGGAAGGCACCATGTTCCCGAATCCCGTGGCCTGCGCGTCGTGCCATGACGGTGTCGTCGAGCAGCGCGTGTCATGGCAGCCGCCCACCGGCCCGCGCGGCAGTAACGTGCGATTCACTCACGACGCGCACCACCG
>JBPPMH010000032.1:0-15165 GCA_051305945.1 Gemmatimonadaceae bacterium | reverse complement strand
AGCAGGCTCGAGCCGCCTGGCGGGAAAAGACGGATCGCGTCCGCATCGAGCTCCCGCCTCACGCTTTCCGGCATGTCCGGACGCTGCGCGCCAACCTCACGTACATCCTCGTCAACCGCGACGGACCCGCGATCCAACCCGGCTCGCGCTCGTACGCGCGCTCGTGGATCCGCGACGGCTCGCTGACGTCCACCGCGCTGCTGCGCATGGGACACGCGCCGGTCGTGAAGGAGTTCGTGGAGTGGTACGCCACGCATCAGTACCCCAACGGCAAGGTCCCGTGCTGCGTGGACGAGCAGGGCGCCACGCCCGTGCCCGAGAACGACAGTCACGGCCAGTTCATATACCTGGTCGCCGAGTACTACCGGCACACGGGCGACACGACGGTGCTGCGCAGGATGTGGCCGCATGTCGCGAAAGCGGTGTCGTACATGGATTCGCTGCGGCAGTCGCGAATGACCGAGCCGTACCGGTCCGGCGACAACCGCGCCTTTTACGGGCTGATGCCCGAGTCCATCAGCCACGAAGGCTACAGCGCGAAGCCGATGCACAGCTATTGGGACGACTTCTTCGCGCTGCGCGGATTCAAGGACGCCGTCTTCATCGCGCGCGAGCTCGGCAGAGAGGAGAGCGCGGTGTACGAGCGCCTGCGTGACGACTTCCGCGAGGATTTCTACGCGTCGATCCGGTTCGTGACCCGCAAGCACGGCATCGACTTCATCCCGGGCTCCGCGGAGCTGGCCGATTTCGACGCTACGTCAACGACCGTCGGGGTATCGCCGGGGGGTGAGGCGCACAGGCTTCCAGCCGATCTACTGGCGCGAACGTTCGACCGGTATTTCCTGGAGGCCCGCGAGCGCGCGGCCGGCGCTAAACCGTGGGAAGCGTACACGCCGTACGAGCTGCGCACCGTGGGCACGTTCGTTCAGCTCGGGCAGAAGGCGCGGGCGCACGAGCTGCTGTCGTTCTTCTTTCTGCACCAGCGGCCGCTGGGCTGGTACATGTGGGCCGAAGTCGTGTTCAACGACAGGAACACGCCGGGATTCATCGGCGACATGCCGCACACGTGGGTGGGTAGCGACTACATCCGGAGCTTCCTCGACATGTTCGCCTTCGAGCGGGAGAGCGACAGCTCGCTGGTCGTGGGCGCTGGCGTCAAAGAAGACTGGGTCACGGAGCATCCCGGCGTCCGCGTGGCGAGCCTCTCCACGCACTACGGACCGCTCACCTACGACATGCGCGCCGACAGCGGCGTCGTGACGGTGAATCTCCGCGCGGGACCGCGCATCCCGGCCGGCGGACTCGTGGTCCGGTCGCCGCTCGACCAGCCGTTCACGTCAGTTGCGGTGAACGGCGTGCCGCGCCCCGACACCGGGTCCGAAGTGACCGTGCGCGCGCTGCCGGCGACGATCGTCTTCAGGCACGGCAGATGAGCGCCGCGTACGCGCTAATCCGAGAGGATCTCTCCGTTGCTGGCGATGACGGAGGCGTAATACTGTCCGCTCGACTTGATCGTGCGCCGCTGCGTCTCGTAGTCCACGTGCACGATCCCGAACCGCTTGGAGTAGCCTCCCGACCACTCGTAGTTGTCCAGCAGCGACCAGGCGAAGTAGCCGCGGAGGTCTACTCCGCCGCGGATCGCATCGTGCGCGGCGCGGAGATGCCGCCGGTAGTATTCCACCCGCTGCGGATCCTCGACCTTGCCGTCGATCGCCTGCGGCGGGTCGTCGAACGCCGCGCCGTTCTCGCAGACGTACAGCGGAATGTCGCCGTAGCTCTCCTTCACGCCGCGCAGCAGCTGCGTGAGCGCGCGGGGGTACACTTCCCAGTCCGTCTGCGTGGTCCAGGCATGTTCCTGCGGCACGGGCTTCGTGCGCAGCGGCAGGCGATCGTAGGCTTGGCGCTCGACCTTCCTCGTGTAGTAGTTGATCCCCAGGAAGTCGATCGGTTGCCGGATGAGCCGCATGTCGGCGTCGGGCCAGTCGGGCCAGGCCTCGCCGAAGATCTCTTTCATCTCGGCCGGGTAACGCCCGCGAAACACCGGATCCAGGTATTGCCGGTTCATGTACGCGTCGGAGCGGCGCGTAGCGGCCACATCCTCCGGCGAGTCGGTTGCCGGCTGCTTGGGCTCCAGGTTCACGACGATGCCGATCGTGCCGTCCTTTGCCGCGCTGCTCGCGCGGAACCGCTGCACCGCGGTGCCGTGCGACCGCAGCAGGTTGTGCGTCGCGATGGGCGCCTCGAACAGGTTGCTGTGTCCCGGCGCGAGCCCGCCGTGCAGATAGCCTCCGTCGGTCACGACCCACGGCTCGTTGAGAGTGGACCACATCTTCACGCGATCGCCGAGCGCGTCGAACACCGTGCCCGCGTAGTCTCCGAACCAGTCGGCGATGTCGGGGTTGAGCCAGCCGCCGCGGTCGTCGAGCGCTTCAGGGAGATCCCAGTGATACAGCGTGACGTTGGGCAGGACGTCGTTGCGCAGCAGCTCGTCCACGAGCCGGGAATAGAAGTCGAGGCCCTTGCGGTTCACGCTCCCGGTGCCCTTCGGCTGGACGCGGCCCCACGCGATGCTGAAGCGGTAGGCGTTGAGTCCGAGCTGCTTCATCAGCGCGACGTCTTCCGCGTAGCGCCGGTAATGGTCGCAGGCGACGTCGCCGGTCTGATCGAGCCACGTCTTCCCGGGCGTGTGGGAGAACCGGTGCCAGATGCTGCGGCCCGCGCCGTCGGCGGTCGGCGATCCCTCTATCTGATAGGCCGAGGTAGCCGCTCCCCAGAGGAAGCCAGCGGGGAACCGGTAGGAATCACTCATTCAGGAATTGCCGGAGGCGCGATGCACGCGGGGAGCGGATCATGGCGAGCGTAACGCTCGAAGGTGTGCGCAAAATCTACCACGAGGGTGGCGAGCACGTCGCCGTGGCGGGCGTTGACCTCGAGGTCGCCGACGGCGAGTTCGTCGTCCTGGTCGGACCGTCGGGCTGCGGCAAGAGCACGACGCTGCGGATGATCGCCGGGCTGGAATCCATCAGCGCCGGGACGGTGAAGATCGATGGTCGCGTGGTGAATCACGTGCCGCCCAAGCTACGGGACATCGCGATGGTGTTTCAGAGCTACGCGCTGTACCCGCACATGACGGTGCGCGAGAACCTGGGCTTCGCGCTGAAGCTGCGAGACATGCCGCGCGCGGAGATCGACGATCGCGTCTCCGCCGCCGCGGCGACGCTCGGCCTGGAGGAGTATCTCGACAGGAGGCCCCGCCAGCTCTCCGGCGGCCAGCGGCAGCGGGTCGCGCTCGGGCGGGCGATCGTGCGGCAGCCCAAGGTCTTTCTGTTCGACGAGCCGCTGTCGAACCTCGACGCGCAGATGCGCGTATCGATGCGGCGCGAGATCGCGCGGCTCCACCAGGAGCTGGCGGTCACCATGATCTACGTCACGCACGACCAGGTCGAGGCGATGACGCTGGGAGACCGGATCGTGGTGATGGAGAAGGGGAACGTGATGCAGATAGACACGCCGCTGAATCTGTACGAGCAACCCAAGAACCGGTTCGTCGCTGGCTTCATCGGAAATCCGGCGATGAACTTCGCGACCGGGACGGTCGCGGGAGGGGACGAGCCGCGCTTCATCGCCGAAGGTGGAGTTTGGGAGATGGCACTCCCGCGTCGCCTCGCCTCCCGGCTGGGATCCACGAGCGGCGGGACCGTGATCATGGGCGTCCGCCCGGAAGACGTGGCTGTCGTGCAGGGCGAGCGGAACGGCTCCACCATCGAAGCGCGTTTCGACCTGGCCGAGTCGCTCGGCAACGAGGTCTTCGTGTACGCGAGCGCCGGCGAGCAGGACATCGTCGCGCGCGTGCCGCCCCAGCAGATGCCGCCGCTCGGCTCTCCGATCACGCTCGCCATGGACATGGAGAAGGCGCATTTCTTCGATCCGGCTTCGGGCGAGCGGATTATTTCGGGGGCGGGCCACCCCGAGTAGAGTCGGGTCGTGTAGAGTTATTCTCTACCATCCACGCCGCGCATGACCCCGACGAGCAAGACAATTGGCGACGAAGTCTCGCAAGCGCTGTCGGTTTACGACCGCGTGGTGCTCGCCGTTTCCGGGGGGCTCGATTCGATGGCGCTGCTGCACGCGGCGCGCGGCGCCCGGTCCCGGCTGATCGTTGCCACCTTCGACCACGGCACCGGTGCCGCCGCAACCGCCGCCGCGCGGCTGGTGCGCCGCCGCTGCGAGGAGCTCGGCCTCGAATGCTTCACCGGACGCGCCGGAGTCAAAGCGCGGACGGAAGCTGCCTGGCGGGAGCAGCGCTGGAGCTTCCTGCGTAAGATCGCGCGCGGAAACGATGCCGCGGTCGCCACCGCGCACACGCTGGACGATCAGGTGGAGACCGTCTTCATGCGAGTTCTGCGCGACGCGGGCGCTCGCGGGCTCGCGGGATTGTACGCGCCCACGGACGTCGCGCGGCCGCTGCTCGGAACCCGCAGACGCGAAGTGGAAGCGTATGCCGTCGAGCGCGCGATCGAGTACGTGGACGATCCGTCGAATCTCTCGCGGCGGCACCTCCGCAACCGGGTACGGCTCGATCTGCTACCCGCCGTTCTCGCCGTTCGGCCGTCGTTTGCCGGAGAGCTGCTCGACCAGGCACGGCGCGCGGCGGATTGGCGCGCCACGGTCGCCGCGATTGCGGACGGCTTCGGCCTGGCGCGACACTCGGATGGCTCACTGTTCGTTGCCAGGCGCGCCCTGGAAGCGTATGATGAACGGGAGCTCGCCGTGCTCTGGCCGGAGATCGCGGCGCGCGCAGACGTGACCATGGACAGACGCGGAACCCGCCGGGTGGCCGCGTTTACTATTGAAGGGGCGACCGGCGGCTCTATCCAACTTTCCGGGGGAATAGAAGTCGTGAGAACTCGCGAGCACTTCGTCTTACGACGGAAAATCCCGTGACGGACGCGTTGACCGCCGACCCGAGGCTGCTGGGCCGCCCGGTGCGAAGGATCGCCTTCGCCGAGCGCGAGATCGCCGAGCGCGTCGAGCAGCTCGGCACCGAGATCAGCGCCGCGTATCCGGATGGAGAGCTGCTAGTGCTGGGTCTGCTCAAGGGGAGCTTCATCTTCCTGAGCGATCTGGTGCGGAAGATCACGCGGCCGCTGCAAGTGGATTTCCTGGTCGCGTCGAGCTACGGCGACGCGATGGTGTCCAGCGGCAACGTGCGACTGCTGTACGATCCCGAGACCGAGCTGGCGGGGAAGCACATCCTGCTGGTCGAGGACATCGTGGATTCGGGCCGGACGCTCGGCAGGATGATGGAAATAATGAAGGAGCGCGATCCGCAGTCGCTGGAGATCTGCGCCCTGCTGCACAAGCGGATCGCCGAAGGGATGAAGCACGAAGTGAAGTTCGTGGGCTTCGACGCGCCGAAGGAGTTCCTGGTGGGTTATGGCCTCGATCACGCAGAGGACTTCAGGCACCTGCCGTACATCGCAAGCCTGGAATGACCGCTAATCCGTTAGCTTTCTTATAGATGCCTCCTCAACCGCCCGTACCCAAGCCGCCGAGTAAGCCCTTCAACTGGGGCAGCGTCTCGAAGACGATCTCGTTCTGGATCCTCGTGATCCTGATCCCGGTCGCCTTTATCCAGTTTTCGGGGAAAGGCGCGGAGCAGGCTCCCGAGATTTCGTATACCCAGTACGACCGCGAGCTGACGGCCGGCAACGTCGCCAAGGTGAACATCGAGGCCGGGAGCGCGATCACGGGCGAGTTCAAGAAGAAGGTGCTCGTCAACCGTCGCGAGGTCGCCAAGTTCAACGTACGGCTGCCGGTCGAGCAGTCAGAGGACGAGGTGGCGCGCCTCCGGGCGCACAACGTCGAGATCCAGGCGCAGGCCGCCCGTGCGTCGTTCGGCGCCACGGTGATCACCTTCCTTCCGATCCTGCTGATCGTCGCGTTCTGGATCTTCCTCTTCCGGCAGATGCAGGCCGGCGGCGCCAAGGCGTTCTCGTTCGGCAAGTCCAAGGCGAAGCTCCTCACCGGCGACACGCCCAAGGTCACCTTCGCCGATGTGGCAGGCGTGGAAGAAGCCAAGGTCGAGCTCGAGGAGATCATCGAGTTTCTGAAGGATCCTCAGAAATTCACCAAGCTCGGCGGACGGCTGCCCAAGGGAGCGCTGCTCGTCGGCCCTCCGGGAACGGGCAAGACGCTGCTCGCCCGCGCCATCGCAGGTGAAGCAGGGCGGCCGTTTTTCTCCATGTCGGGCTCCGACTTCGTGGAGATGTTCGTGGGCGTCGGCGCGAGCCGGGTGCGCGACCTGTTCGAGCAGGGCAAGGCGCACGCGCCGTGCATCATCTTCATCGACGAGATCGACGCGGTCGGCCGTCACCGTGGCGCCGGACTCGGCGGCGGCCACGACGAGCGCGAGCAGACTCTCAACCAGCTGCTGGTCGAGATGGACGGCTTCGAGTCGAACGACGGCGTGATTCTGATCGCCGCGACCAACCGGCCGGACGTGCTCGATCCCGCGCTGCTGCGCCCTGGCCGCTTCGACCGGCAGATCATCGTGGATGCTCCCGACCTGCGCGGCCGCGAGGGGATCCTCAAGGTGCACGTGCGGAACAAGCCGGTCGCGGAAGACGTGGACATCACGACGCTCGCGCGCGGCACTCCGGGAATGGCGGGCGCCGACCTCGCGAACCTCGTGAACGAAGCGGCGCTGCTGGCGGCGCGGCGGAACCACGACAAGGTGTACATGGTGGACTTCGAGGACGCCAAGGACAAGGTGATGCTCGGCGCCGAGCGCAAGTCCATGGTGATGAAGGACGAGGAGAAGCGCCTGACGGCGTACCACGAGGCCGGTCACGCGATCTGCGCGATCAAGGTCGAGGGCAACGATCCGCTGCACAAGGTCACGATCGTTCCGCGCGGGCGCGCGCTCGGTCTGGCGTTCACGCTGCCGGAAGACGACCGCGTGTCGGTCACGCGCAAGCAGATCGAGGCGCGACTGGCGATGGCGTACGGCGGTCGCACCGCCGAGGAGCTGGTGTTCGGGCGAGAGCGCGTCACTACCGGCGCCGCGAGCGACATCCAGCAGGCCACCGCGATCGCGCGCAGGTACGTGTCGCAGTGGGGACTGTCCGACAAGATCGGGCCGATCCTCGTGGGCGACAACGAGCAGGAAGTCTTTCTCGGCCGCGAGCTGCAGCACCGGCGCGAGGTATCCGAGCGCACGTCGCAGCTGGTGGACTCCGAGGTGGAGCGCGTGATTCGCGAAGCGTACGCGCGCGCGCTGGAGACGCTCAGCGCGAATCTCGACCTGCTGCATTCGGTCGCCGGCTCGCTGCTCGAGCGCGAGACGCTGACGGGCGACGAAGTGCTCGCGCTGGCCCGCGGCGAGCAGCTGCCGCCGCGCGCGCCGGAGCCGCCGGTGCAGCCGCCGGCCGCGGTAGCGGCTCCCGCGACGCCGGCGAAGGCCGCCAAGAAGCCGCTTCTGGCTGGACCGGAGCCGGCTCCGGCGTGACCTCGTCGGCCGCGGCCGGCGCCAGCACGCGTTCTCGCTGGATAGTCGGCGGGAGAACAATCGAGATCGAAAAGCCGGTCCTCCTGGGGATCGTCAACGTCACCCCCGACAGCTTCAGCGACGGGGGTGTTTCTTTTACCGCCGAGCGCGCGGTCGCGCGCGCGCTGGAGCTGCTCGAGCAGGGTGCCGACGTGGTGGACGTTGGCGGCGAGTCCACACGGCCTGGCGCCGCTCCCGTGGGTCTGGACGAAGAGCTGCGGCGGGTGATCCCCGTGATCGAAGGCGTGCTGGCAGCGGCGCCGGACGCGCTGATTTCGGTGGACACCGTGAAGTCCGCCGTGGCGAGTCGGGCGCTGGACGCCGGCGCGCTGATTGTGAACGACGTGTCGGGCCTGCGGCTCGACGCCGGCATGGCGGACGTGTGCGCGCGCTCCGGATGCGGAGTGGTTCTCATGCACTCGCGCGGCAGCGTAGCGGAGATGGCGGCGTACGCGATGGCGGATTACGGGGATGCCGTCGTGCGGGAGGTGGTGCGGGAGATGGGCGAGCGCGTGGAGCGCGCCACGGCGGCGGGCGTCGAGCGGTCGAGCATTGTAGTGGATCCCGGGTTCGGATTTTCGAAGACATCCGCGCATTCGCTGGCGGTACTCGCGGAACTGGACCGTGTTTGCGCGCTGGGTTTTCCAGTGATGGTCGGGGTGTCACGCAAGCGAATGATCGGAGATCTGACGGGGATTCCGACGGCGGCGGAGCGGGATGCGGGGAGCGTCGGGGTAGCGGTGGTGGCGCTGGTCCGGGGGGCGATGTTGTTTCGCGTGCATGATGTCAAGGCGCATAGGCAGGCTTTGGACGCGGCGTGGGGAGCGATCAGTGATCAGTGATCAGTCGGAACTGCGCAGCACGCAGCGTAGTTCCGCACTGATACCGCGCCCCCGCGCAGTCGGCTGGGCTGCGTTCGCCGCGCTGACAGTCATCTACTCCGCCACTCTCGCCCCCTCCGTCACATGGTGGGACTCCGGCGAGCTGATCGCAGCCGTGCACTCGCTCGGGATCCCGCATCCGCCGGGCACGGCGCTGTACGTGATCGTCGGCAAGGTGTGGGCGCTGCTCACGTGGCCGCTCGACTTCGCCGTGCGGGTCAACCTGCTCTCGGCGGTCGCGACGGCTGCGGCGGTGGCGATCCTCGCGACCATGTTCGCGCGGTGGACGCGCAGTCACATCGCCGCATTCGCGGGGGCCATATGCGCGGGCGCCGCGTCGAGCGTCTGGCGGAATGCGACGGAAGCCGAGGTGTACGCACTCGCGCTGCTGGGCTCGGCGCTCATCCTGTGGAGCGCGGATCGCGCGGGAAGGGAGGACGGTGCCCGGTCGTGGCAATGGATCCTGCTCACGGCGTACGTGTGCGGGCTGTCGTATTCGCTCCACCTCGCCGCGCTCGTCGCCGTGCCGGCCGCCGTCGTGCTCGGCATTCCGGCGGCGAAGCGAATCAATTTCCGGCGCGCGGCTCAGGTCGCCGCCGTCGCGCTGCTCGGAGCTTCGGCAGTGCTCTACCTGATAGTTCGCGCGCAGCACGACCCATGGGTCAACCAGGGCAATCCCGTCACCTGGCCAGCTTTCCTGGACGTGTTGGGTCGCGAGCAGTACGCCGATCCAGGGTTCTGGTCCAGGCAGGCGCCGCTGTATCTGCAGATCGGCAACTGGTTCGAGTACGCCGACTGGCAGTTCGCGCTCGGCCTGCAGCCGTCACCACCGCCGTCACTCGCGCGGACGTCCGTCACGGTTCTCTTCGTTGCACTCGGGCTATATGGGAGCCGGGCCCATCGGAACCTCGACCGGCGCGGCTGGCGCGCGCTCCTGCTGCTGTTCGCGACCGCGTCGCTGGGTGTGATCCTGTACCTCAACCTCAAGGCCGGCCCGTCGTTCGGGGAAGGACTGCTTCCGGCCGGCGCGCCGCGCGAGGCGCGGGAACGCGACTATTTCTTTACGACCTCGTTCCTGGTGTGGGGGCTCTGGGCCGGTTTCGGGGCGGTGCGAGCGGTGCGAACCGTGGGGGCTCGGCTGGCGAGTCCGGCCGCGAGAACCATCCTGCGGCTCGCGGGTATGGCTGTCGTGACTTTGCCGGTTGCTCTGAACTGGAAGGCGGTCGACCGGCGCGTCGCCGCGCACGCCACCGCCGCGCGTGACACGGCGCGCGAGCTGCTCGGCCGCGTGCCTCCGTCCGGGGTGCTGCTAGCCGCCGGCGACAACGACACGTATCCGCTCTGGTACGCGCAGCAGGTCGAGAAAATCCGCGGCGACGTCACCGTCGTCACGGTGCCGCTGCTGGGGACCGCGTGGTACCGGCACGAGCTGGCACGCCGGCACTCGCTGGTCGATTCCGCGGACGCGGGCACGTGGCGTGGACTGAGCGCCACGCTGGCGCAAGTGTGCTCGGCCGCGCACGAGCGCGGACGCCCAATCATGGTGGCGCCGGGTGCGGCCACCCGTACATTGCCTGCGAGCTGTCTGACCTCCCCTTCACCTGGAACTGAGATCAATTAATCGATGCTGCGTCGAATCGCTGTTGTTGCTTTCTCTCTGATTCCGTGCGCCGAGCTTGTCGCGCAAGATCCCGCGCCCGCGGGACACGCTGTGCTACAGGGTGTCGCCGTCGACAGCGTCCGCGGCGGCTTCCTGCGCGGCGCGACGGTGGGGGTGCTCGGTCCGTCGAAGATGACGTTCACCGATTCGCTCGGCCGGTTTCGCATCGACAGCATTCCGCCGGGTGAATACCGGATCGCGCTGTTCGATCCGTTGCTGGACACACTCTCACTCGGCGTTGTCTCGCCACCGACACGCTTCGTCGCTGGCGATACGGTGGAGCTGATTCTTGCCGTCCCATCCCAGCCTACAATCGTCACGGCGAAGTGCGGAGCTCCGCGCGGGGAGGACGATCGCGCTCTCTTCGGACAGGTCATCGACGCCGCGACCGAGCAGCCGGTCGCCGGAGCGCAGGTCACGCTGAACTGGAACGACATCACGATCAGCGAGACCACCGGCGTTCGCAACGAGCCCCGGCGCAGGCAGGCGCAGTCGGACGCGCGTGGCTACTACAGGATCTGCGGGCTTCCGGCCGAGCTGACCGCCGAGGTTTTTGTCCAGCGCGGCGCCGACAGCACCGGCAGGGTGCAGATCGTGTTCGGCGACGCGCTGCTCGGTCTGGCGACGTTCCTGCTGCCAAGCGGCGGCGCCGTCGCGGCGGCGGGCGACACGGTCCCGCGTCCCGGTGCGGCCGGTACCGCGACGCTCTCCGGAACTGTGGTGGATGGCGAGGGCAAGCCGATCGACAACGCCCACGTCTCCGTTACGGGCGGCCCGAGCGCGGCGACGACTGATTCCACCGGTTTCTTCACTCTTGCCGGGCAGCCCACCGGAACGCACGCGATCATCGTGCGGCGCCTGGGGTACATGCCGGTCGAGCTGGCGGTGAACCTCACGCCTTTGAGGAAGAGCGAGATTGACGTGGTGCTGCAGCAGTACGTGCCCATGCTCGCGGCAGTAGTCATCGGCGCGCGGCGCGAGGCGGCGCTGGATCGCATCGGCTTCACCTCGCGGAAGGCGCGAGGCACCGGCAACTTCATCGAGCGAGATTACATCCTGAATCGGAACGCGTACCGGTTGGGAAATTTGCTGGAGAACCTTCCCGCGCTTCGGCGCCCCGGCGACGGATTCGGCGGGACCTGCACGAAGTACTGGGTCGACGGCGTCGAGTGGCGCGGCGGCTCGTCCGGCAGCGGTGGGGGTATGACGACGCCGTTGGACGACTTCGTCATGCCGGATGAAGTGGAAGCGATCGAGGTTTACACGCGGAGCTTCACCCCCGTCGAGTTCCAGACGTTCGATCGCTGCGCTACCGTAGCGGTATGGACCAGGTGGAAGCTGCAGCTGTAGCATGAGGCTAATCACGGCGTTTCTGTTCCTGCTGACCTCGGCGATTCCTGCGGCGGCGCAGGAGACGCGGTCCGCGGGCCTCGCGGCGCTGGAGGGCGTAGTCGCGGACAGCCTGCACGGCGGCTTCGCCAACGGCGCGTCGGTGACCGTTGGCAACACCATGCGGTACGGCGTCACCGATTCGCTCGGCCGATTCCGGATCGACAGCATTCCGGCCGGCGATCATCAGATCCAGCTCCTGCACCCGACGCTGGACACGTTAGGTGTGAGAGTCCTCACGCCGCCCATCACGTTCGCGGCGGATTCGAGCGTGTTCACCGAGCTCGCGATCCCGCCCGCGCGAACGGTAAAGCGAGCGAAGTGCGCCGCCTCCGGCGACGACGCCGGGGCGCTGATCGGACTGGTGCTGAACGCGGACAGCGAGGACCCGGTCGCCGGGGCGGAGGTCCGCCTCTGGTGGATCGAGGTCATCGTGGGCGAGCGCGTCGGGATGCGGAATCAGCCGCATCAGCGCGTCGCGACTACCGACGCGAGCGGCCGCTACAAGTTCTGTGGCTTGCCCGCTCAGCTCTCCGCCAACATTGGCGCCTCGAGCGGTGCCGACAGCACGGAGGCGCTGCCGATCACGTATGGCGCGCCGGGGCTGGGAATGGCGACGCTCTTCCTGGCATCGGACACGGCCGCGCCGGGCGCGGCCGTGCGCGGAGTAGTGCTCGATGCCGCGCGCGCACCGCTCGCGGGCGCGCGCGTCTCACTCAACACGGGACCGGATGCGACCGTCACGGATTCGACCGGCAGCTTCGATCTGACCGGACAGCGGTCGGGCACCCAATCGCTCGTCGTCCGGAAAGTTGGATTCCAGCCCGCCGAAGTGATCGTGAATCTCTCCCGCAGTGAGCCGCGCGAAGTGACCGTGGAGCTCGCCGCCTTCGTGCCGACGCTGGAGGCCGTGGTAGTGGAGGCGCGCCGCGGCGCCGCGCTGGAGCGGATCGGCTTCATGGAAAGGCAACGGACGGGACTGGGCCGGTTCATGACGCAGGACGATCTCAACAAGCGCCATGCCATCGAAGTGTCAGACTTCCTGCGCTATCTGCCGGCGCCGCGCGCGAGCGGACTCAGCGATGTTGCGTGCACGCACTACTGGGTGGACGGTACCCGCTGGCGCGAGAGCACGCCCGACGACTTCATGACGCCGCGGGAGGTAGCCGCCATCGAGGTATACGACGGCGCCGACGTGCCCCCTCAATTCCAGAGCTTCGAGGGCACCTGCCGGGTGGTCGTCATCTGGACCAAGTGGAAGCTCGGCGTGCCGTAGGGAGGAGCCGCGCGTGCAGTCTCCTGCGTGGATTTGCGGACGGTGTCGCTAGCGTTGGAATACAAGGACCATCACCACGGGCAGCGCGACGATGGATATCGTTATCGTGTTGCCGCTCAGCGTCCCTGGTATCGATCCTTCCGCATCGGTGAGAGTGATGGTGTGGCCGCTGATCCTGTACGTCCCGGGAAAGCTCTCGGAATTCGTTGTAGTCTGTCCATTGTCCGTTGAGCGGCCGGTAAATGCCCACGCGTAGCTGAAGTCTTCCCGCAGCGTGAGGACCGAGGAAACGATCTCCGCCGTATAGGTCTCGTCCTGGCTTGTCACGTATGGCAGTGGGCTGCCGTTCACAGTTCTCAAGGTGTACGTCCCCGCGACGCTGGCGCTGGTCGGGTCGGTAGCATCTTTGCCACAGCCCACCAAAGCAAGCGAAGCGGCGGTCAGGGCAACCATCAAGGTCTTGTGCATCGAAGCTCTCCGGTAGAAGATGATGACCCTCAGGTGAGGACAGGGTACCGCGGAGAGGTGCTGCTGCAGCATACGTACTCTGACGTAGTCGTAACAAGATCGGGATAGGGTTGGCAGGTCGGGCATCACCCTCGCCGTCTAGCAGGAGCTCCGGTCGCCCGGACTTCTGGTGCATGGCCTTCCCACATTCTGCGGTTGTTTCGCTCTTCGCTACTACGGCCTCTGCTGACTTCTCGCTCCGTCGCCGCAACACGCCTGAGTTTTGATCGCGAGAGCTTCGCGGCTTTCGGCCCGCTCGCCCTGCTCGGCCCCGCCTCCGATCCAGTTTCTGTACGTCGCCCCGCGAGGCTCGCTAACCGCTTCATTCAGCGATGACCTCACGGACATCACCTTGCGGTTCGCTCCGGTCCCTGCGACCAAGTTCCGAGAGGACTTTCACCTCCAAATCACAGCCCATGTCGGGCTCACCGAAAAAACCCGACTCTTGCGAGTCGGGCTTTCTTCGGAACGACGTTCTAGTACCTGTAGTGATCCGGCTTGTAGGGTCCGTTCATCGGCACGCCAAGGTACGCGGCCTGTGCCGGGGTCATCTGCGTGAGCTTCACGCCGAGCTTGTCGAGGTGCAGCCGCGCGACCTTCTCGTCCAGCGCCTTCGGCAGCGTGTAAACCTTCTTCTCGTACTTCTCCGCGTTGGCGTGCAGCTCCATCTGCGCCATCACCTGGTTGGTGAAGCTCGCCGACATCACGAAGCTCGGGTGGCCCGTGGCGCAGCCGAGATTCATCAGGCGGCCTTCGGCTAGAATCATGACGCTGTGCCCGTCGGGGAACACCCACTCGTCGTACTGCGGCTTGATGTTGATCCGCTCGATGCCCTTGAAGTTCTTGAGTCCCGCCATGTCGATCTCGTTGTCGAAGTGGCCGATGTTCGCCACGATCGCCTTGTCCTTCATCTCCGACATGTGGTCCACGGTGATCACGTCCTTGTTGCCCGTGGCCGTGATGAAGATGTCGGCGGTGCCGAGCACGTCGTCCACCGTCGTGACCTGGTAGCCTTCCATCGCCGCCTGCAGCGCGCAGATCGGGTCTATCTCCGTGATGACGACGCGCGCGCCCTGGCCGCGGAGCGCCTGCGCGCAGCCCTTGCCGACCTCGCCGTAGCCGAACACGACCGCGACCTTGCCGCTGATCATCACGTCGCTCGCGCGATTGAGCCCGTCGATCACCGAGTGGCGGCAGCCGTAGATGTTGTCGAACTTGCTCTTCGTCACCGAGTCGTTGACGTTGATCGCGGGGAAGAGGAGCGTGCCGGCTTCCATCATCTGGTAGAGCCGGTGCACGCCCGTCGTCGTCTCCTCGGACACGCCGCGAATTGCCGCGGCGGTGCGAGTCCACCGTCCCGGGTTCTTCGCGATCTGGTCGCGGATGAGATCCAGAATCACGCCGTACTCTTCCGGGTCGTTCTTGGGATCGAATGCCGGCACCTTGCCGGCGAGCTCGAACTCGTTGCCCTTGTGCACGAGCAGCGTCGCGTCGCCGCCGTCGTCCAGGATGAGGTTGGGGCCGTCGCCGTCAGGCCACATCAGCGCCTGCTCGGTGCACCACCAGTACTCCTCGAGCGTCTCGCCCTTCCAGGCGAACACCGGAGTGCCACGCGGCTGCGACACCGAACCATCCTTGCCCACCGCGACCGCCGCGGCCGCGTGGTCCTGCGTGGAGAAGATGTTGCACGACACCCAGCGGACATCGGCGCCGAGTTCGACCAGCGTTTCGATCAGCACGGCGGTCTGCACGGTCATATGCAGCGAGCCCATGATGCGGGCACCGGCGAGCGGCTTCTTCCCCTTGTACTCGGCGCGGAGCGCCATTAGCCCCGGCATCTCGTACTCGGCGAGGCGGATCTCTTGGCGGCCCCACTCGGCGAGCGAGAGGTCTTTGACCTTGA
>JBPPMH010000031.1:0-6613 GCA_051305945.1 Gemmatimonadaceae bacterium | reverse complement strand
GGCGGGCGTCGGTGAGCCCGCCGGCCACGAACTTCGTGCTGTGCCGCCCGTGAGCCCCGGCCGACGACCGTCCGGCCGCCCGCGGCCGGACGCCGACGAGCCGCCGCGCCCGCAAAGCTCACCGCACGAGTACGCGCTGCGCCTGCTCACCGCGCGGAGCTACACGGTGCGCGACCTGCGCCGCAAGCTCGTCCAGCGGGAGTATTCGCCCGCGGATGTCGTCGCAACCATCGAACGGCTCGAGCGCTCCGGGTTGCTCGACGACGCGTCGTACGCCGAGCGGTTCGCGAGAGGGAAGCTCGTGAACGAGCACGCCTCCCGCCGGCGCGTGGCGCAGCTGCTCGTACGGAAGGGAATTGCTGCCGACGTCGTGCGGGACGCCATCGCCCGCGTAGTAGAGACGGAGGATGTGGATCCAGCGGCCGCGATCGAGAAAGTCGCGCGCAAGAAGCTGCGGACCCTGACCGGTCTCGACCCCCGCGTCGCCCGCCAGCGCCTCTTCGCCTTCCTTGCGCGTCGAGGCTACGACTTGGATGACATAAAGCGAGTCGTGGCGCGGGTTTAGGGTCGGTCGCTAAGCTTATAGCTTGATTTAACCGAGAATATATATAGCTTACAGAGAGTATAACTATCCTATTAATACACTCTATAAGCTATGTCTCCTCGCCAGAAGGAACCCGCGCCCGAGTTCTTGGCGCTCCAGCGAAAGCAATTGGATTCCCGGGTTCACCGGGATGCTCCCGTCGGCTTGCTGGAGACTCCGCCCCGAGGCTGGGTTCATACCATCCGCACGGCTTTGGGAATGACCCAGGCCCAGCTTGCCCTCCGCCTCGGCATGAGGGCCGCCTCGGTTTCCGCCCTCGAGAAAAGGGAGACGGCTGGCACCGCCACAGTTGCGACCCTGCGTCAGGCTGCGGAGGCGCTCGACTGCGAGCTGCGGATCGCGTTCGTTCCGAGGACCGGACTGCAGCGGGCCGTCGAAGAACAGGCCACGCGCAAGGCGAGTGAGGAGCGGGACCGGATCGTTCACAGCATGCGGCTGGAGGCGCAGGGCACCGGGGTCGCGCGATCGCTGGCGGAAGCCATGGATGCCGAGTCCTGGCTCACCGGCCGCGCTCGCGAGATCTGGGATTGAGGAGGGCGGCAGCGAACGACACCGCCTGGAGCGAGCGCGCGGACTCCGGCGCGACGCCGATCGATCCGGATGAAGCGCACGCGCTGGTGCCCGGGCACCTCCAGACGCAGGCTCAGCTCAACCAGTGGGAAGCCCTGAACATTGCCGGGGCTTCCCGCTGGGCGTCGCGGCAACGGTCCGAAAGCTGGCTCTCCCCGTCTGCGCTGAAGGAACTCCACCGCCGCATGTTCAGCGAGACCTGGCGATGGGCGGGCACGTACAGATCCTCGGACAAGAACATCTCGCCATATCGCTGGACGCAGGTTCCCGAGCTGATGGAGAACCTCGTTGCGAACACGCGGGCGCGCTACGAATCCAACGAAGAATCACCCGAAGCGCTGAACGACATCGCGCTGCGCTTTCATCACGAGCTGGTGCACATTCACCCGTGGCCGAATGGCAACGGCCGTCACGCCCGCCTCGCGACCGATCTGCTGCTCCAGTCGTGGGGTCGCCCACCATTCACCTGGGGCGACGGCGCGAGCCTGAGCGACGCCGACCTTCGCGCGCGGTACGTCACCGCGCTCCAGCGAGCGGATGCCGGCGATTACTCGCTGCTGCGGCAGTTTGTGCGTGGGTAAGTCAATCTCCGCCGATTGATTTGCGAAGCATGCTGGTATGGGTTGTCGGTCGTGCAGCTCGGCCGATTGCCCGGGACGCACGCGCGTGCGCAGGGCGAATGCGTCGGCCGCACGACCGACAACCCAAAACTGACTTACATTTGGCGAATGAAATCGGCGGAGATACGGAGCGCGTTTCTCGAGTACTTTCGGCGAAACGGGCACATTGTGCAGCCGAGTGCCTCGCTCGTGCCCGTGGACGACCCGACGCTGCTGTTCGTCAACGCCGGCATGGTGCCGTTCAAGAAGGTCTTCCTCGGCGCCGCCGAGCCGCCTGGGGGATCGCGCCGCGCCGCGTCGTCGCAGAAGTGCGTGCGCGCGGGCGGCAAGCACAACGACCTCGAGCAGGTCGGCCACACCGCGCGGCACCACACGTTCTTCGAGATGCTCGGCAATTTCTCCTTCGGCGACTACTTCAAGCGAGACGCGATCCGCTTCGCCTGGGAGTTTCTCACCGTCGAGCTGAAGCTCGATCCGAACCATCTCCGCGTCACCGTGCACCACACCGACGACGACGCGCGCGCGCTGTGGACCGAGATCACCGGCCTCGCGCCGTCGCGCATCTACGGGCTCGGGGACAAGGACAACTTCTGGCAGATGGCCGACACCGGCCCGTGCGGCCCGTGCTCGGAGATCTACGTGGACCTCGCGCACATCGCCGACGACTGGGCGTTTCCCGAAGGCGCTACCGGCGAGTGGACCGAGCTCGATCGCAAGGAGTTCTCGCAGGACGCGTTCGTCGAAGGCGCCGAGGCCGGCCGCTTTCTGGAGATCTGGAACCTCGTGTTCATGCAGTACGACAGGCAGCCCGACGGCACGCTCGTGCCGCTGCCCAAGCCGTCGGTGGACACCGGCATGGGCCTCGAGCGAGTCGCCGCCGCGCTCCAGCGCAAGACCAACAACTTCCACACCGATCTGTTCGCGCCGATCATCGCCGCCGTGTCGAAGGAGACCGGGGTGCAGTACGATCCGCGCGGCGGCGAGTTCGAGCTGGCGACGACGGCGCGCAGCGGCACCGACTCCAGGTCAAAGGGCAACTACGCGTCGCACCGCGTCATCGCCGACCACGCGCGCGCTGTTGCGTTCCTGCTCGCCGACGGCGTCTTTCCGTCCAACGAGGGCCGCGGGTATGTGCTTCGGCGGATTCTCCGCCGCGCGGTCCGGAACGCCTGGCTGCTCGGCGTGAACCGGCCCGTACTGCACGCCGCGGTGGAAGCCGTGATCGCGTCCATGGGCGACGCATACCCCGAGCTGCGTCAGCGCCGCAAGCACATCGTGGATACGACCCGCGCGGAGGAGGAGCGCTTCCTCGCGACGATCGAAGGCGGCATGCGCCGCTTCGAGGAACTCGCGCCGCGCTCCACCACTCAGGGATCGACCGACATCAAGGGAACGATCGCGGGCGAAGACGCGTTCCGGCTGTACGACACCTTCGGCTTTCCGATTGATCTGACGCAGCTCATGGCCGTCGAGCGCGGCTACACTGTGGACATCGCGGGCTTCGAGCGCGCGCTCGGCGCGCAGCGCGCGCAGTCGCAGCAGGAAAGAAAGTCGAAAAAGATTGCCGTCTCCGGCGGCGACGACCTCTCCGAGGGTTGGGAGATCCGTCCGGCGCAGGCAATAGAGATTGGTTCCCGGCTCCCTCCGTCGACCTTCGTCGGCTACGACGCGATCGAGACGGAGACGGAAGTGGTCGCCCGTAAGATTCTGAGCGACGGTCGGTCGGCGATGGTCCTCCGCGAGACGCCGTTCTACGCCGAATCCGGCGGACAGATCTCCGATGCCGGTGAAGTGATCGGTGACGGCTGGCGCCTCGATGTGGATGAAGTCCGCCGCGTGGACGGGCGGATCGCGGTGGCGGGGAAGATCGAGGGTGAATTCCGCTTCGGTGCCGTGACCGCGCGCGTTCCGCGGGACCGGCGACTCGACACCGAACGCAACCACACGGCCACGCACCTGCTGCACGCCGCGCTGCGCGCGGTGCTCGGCGAGCACGTGCATCAGGCCGGCTCGCTCGTCGCGCCCGATCGGCTGCGGTTCGACTTCACGCACAACGGCCCGATGAAGCCCGAGCAAGTCGCCGCGGTCGAGCAGCAGGTGAATCGCGCGATCTTCGCCGCTACGACGCTCAGGTTCGAGGAGAAGCGGTATGCCGACGCGATCGCCGAGGGCGCGATGGCGCTGTTCGGCGAGAAGTACGGCGACGTCGTACGCGTGGTGAAGGTGCCCGGCGTGTCCACGGAGCTGTGCGGCGGTACGCACGTGCGCAACACGGCGGAGATTGGGCTCTTCCGAATCGCCGGCGAGACGGGGGTCGCTGCCGGCGTGCGCCGGATCGAGGCGGTGACGGGGCCGCTCGCGTTAGAGATGATGCTGGAGAAAGAGCGCGAGCTGGCGGAGGTCGAGCGGCTAGTGCGCGCGCAGCCCGGCGCGGCGGTGAAGCGCGTGCAGGCGCTGCTGGAGAAGGGCAAGGAATCCGACCGTCAGCTCGCCGAAGCACGGCGGTCCGGCGGCGCTGTACCCGGGTCCGCGTCGAACGGTGCGGGCGCGCTGATCGAGGGCGCGCAGACGATTGACGGCGTTCGGGTGATCGCGTCGTCAGTCGAAGCGACCGATCTGAAAACGCTGCAGGCGATCGGCGACTCGCTGCGTGAGGGAATGGGCACCGGCGCGGCGGTGCTCGTCGCCACCCTCGGCGACGGCAAGCGGACGCTGTTGACCGTTGTGAGTGACGACCTCCGTGGCCGCGGCGTCCGCGCCGACAACGTGCTCAAGGAGATCGCGGCCGCAGCCGGTGGACGTGGCGGCGGCAAGCCGCACATGGCGCAGGCCGGCCTCCCCGAGTCGGTGGACGTCGCCGCGCTGCTCGCCACCGTTCCCGACGTGATTCGGCGCCATCTCGCCGCCGCCAAGTGACCCTCGGCGAGTGGCTCGACGCGCGCGAGCCCGCGCCGCCGGCCGCCCTCGCTCACGCGCTGCGCGCGGAGCTGGCCGCGGAACTGGACCTACCATTCTCCAACGCGCCGGGCACGCTGCTCAAGGCCGGCGAGCGCGTGCTTCAGCGAGTTCTCAAGGCCGAGCCCCAGACGCCCGCTGTGGCTCCCGACCTCCTATTGGCCGACGCCCTGGTCACGTACGCGTTCGAGGCCGTAGCCGAGTCCGCCGCGGACGCCGACCGGCTCGCTCGCGAAGCGATGGCTCGGCTTGGGTCTTTGGGCGAGGCGTGAGTGTGAATGATTTTGCGCGGGGGACGCGAGTCCGAACCCCCTTCGCCCCCTACGCTCGCAAACCGCGCTCGCTACCACGGGGGCTACGGGGGTCCGGCACTCGCGTCCCCTCCCGGGCATGCGCTCAGCCGCCGGCGGGTCGTGCGTCAGCGGTCGCCCCAATGCCGTCGGCAGCGGGACCGAGATGACTACGCTCAACCCCCCACCCGCCGTTCTCAAGATCGCTCGGACACTGGAGGAGAAGGGCCACGAGACCTGGTGCGTTGGGGGCGCCGTGCGCGATGCGATGCTGGGCAAGCCGCATCTGGACTGGGACTTCGCCACGGCGGCGACGCCGGATCAGGTGCGGAAGATCTTTCGTCGTACCGTGCCGGTCGGAATCGAGTTCGGCACCGTGGGCGTGCTGGACGAGCACAACGTCATGCACGAGGTCACCACGTTCCGGCGTGACGTGCAGACCGACGGCCGGCACGCCGTCGTGGAGTTCGGAGCGTCGCTCGACGAGGACCTCGCGCGCCGCGACTTCACCATCAACGCGATTGCCTATTCGCCGACGCGCAAAGTCGTGCACGACCCGTTTCACGGCGAGAAGGACTTGCGCGCCGGGATCGTTCGAGCAGTGGGCGATCCGCAGGACCGCATGCGCGAGGACCGGCTTCGCGCTCTGCGCGCGATCCGCTTCGCCGCGCGCTACGACTTCGAGATCGAAAAGAAGACGTGGGCCGCCATCGTGGACAGCGCGCCGCACATGACGCGGCTCTCGCCCGAGCGCGTGCGGCAGGAGATCGAAAAGACGATGGACCAGGTCCCGTGTCCGAGCAGCGCTTTCGCGAAATGGCGGGACAGCGGCGCACTCGGTACGCTGGTGCCCGATCTCGCTGGCGTGACCGATATCCAGCTCCGCGCCATTGACCATCTCCGCCGCCCGATTCTCGCGACACGGCCCCAGCGCAGGCTTCTGCGCGTGGCGATGCTGCTCGCCGCGGCGCCTGCCGGCCGGTCCGGGAATGCGCTGAAGGCGCTCCGCTTCTCCAACGCCGCCGCGTCGTGGATCTCCTCGCTGCTCGACTTGCTAGCCAGGCTGGAGTCCTCGATGCGCTCGTCCCTCCTATCGCCCACGGGTGCAACCGATGCCGACATCCGCCGCTGGGTCTCCGTCGGCGGTCGCACGCGTTTTGCCTCTGTTCTCCGCCTGGCCGACGCTAAGTGGTGGGCCGAGCGTGAAGCGGGTCAGGCGGCACCCACCGCGTCGTCCGTCGCCTCGCTTCACCGCCGCGCGCTGCGAATCGCGTATCGCGATCCGGTGGAGTTAAGCGACTTGGCTGTGGACGGCACTGATTTGCAGAAGCTGGGCTTGAGTGGGCCGGCATTGGGCAAAGCCCTGCACGCGTTGCTCGATGCTGTTGTCCGTGATCCGTCACTGAACACTCATGATCGATTACTCGCGCTGGCAAAGGGGGAGGAGAGTCTCCCCGGAACCGGTGCCTGACAGTTGCAGTGGCTGTTGCCGTCCGGAGTATGTTTCACCTGGATGCTGACGCGGGCGGGGAAATGGGGTCCCCGTCGGCACCGTGTTAGCGAAGCGTAGGTGC
>JBPPMH010000030.1:0-5794 GCA_051305945.1 Gemmatimonadaceae bacterium | reverse complement strand
GCGGAAGCGTGAGTTCCACGCGCGTTCGCTGCTGGGCGTACTCGCCTGTCCCGACGAAGGTACCAAGCGTCAGGAGCGTTAGCAGTGCGCGCAGTCGCGAGCTCATTCGCGTGGGATCAGAAACGGGCGTGCGCGCGGAAGATGAGATTCGCCGGCTCGCCGGACTCGGAGATTGACTTCGCCGCGTAGACGCCGAAGAGGCCCAGATCCACGCCAAGTCCCAGATCCGCGCTGAACGTGCTGAGCGGCGGGATGCGGACGGTTGAGTACACGAGACCGCGCGGGCGGGCGAGGTCGGGCAGCGGGAGGGAACCGGATCGTGGCGGCAGCAGCCACCCCCGTCCGATGTCGGCGAAGACTACGAGCACCGGCCGCAGCGTGAGCGCCGCGCTGCGGATGCGTATCGGCGTGCCTCCGAATATGGTGCCGGGCCGGAAAGGCAGCTCCTCACGGTATTCCGTCTGCAGGAGCAGCATTCGCTCGCATTGCGCGGGCGCACCGGCCGGCGCGTCACCTGCACTGCAGGTCAGCACATCCGGGGAGATGCCGGTGTCCCGGAAATCGACGCCGGGAATCGTGGCGGCTCCCCCGACTGAAAGCCGGCGCTGCAACGGCAGCTCGTCCCCGTGAAGCCATCCGCCGGCCACCACCCTGAAATTGAGCTGGGATCCCGGTGAGATGCGGTTATACCTGCGGACGTCCGTCAGGAGGCGACCATACCGCGCGCTGGGTGCAGCTCCGAAGCGCGCTGCGGCCGATGTCGGTCCGATTGCGTCGTACCTGGCATGACCGTCCTCGTACTCGAACCGCGCCAGCCATCCGGTCGCGGGGTTAGTGGGATCGTTCCGTGTATCCACGAGCCCGCGAGCAGTTACGAGACGCGCGCGCCCGTCATCCACCGTCGGGTTGGCCCGCCACAACTCATTGTTGCGGAATACCGTGAGCACCTGACGCACCGGGAGCGAGCTCCACCGCTCGTCGGCAAATGTCAGCGCAAACTGAAATCGCTCGTCGAGTACGTAGCTGGCTGTCGCCGACGCTCCGTGCCGGCCAAAATGATCGCGATAGTCGCGGTGGAACAGAAAACTCGCGATACCTGCTTCGCCGCGTGGCATTTGCCAGTCTTCGACGGGGCCCGTGACGTCATATCCCGTGAGACGGAGCCCGGGTCCGCGTCCCGACAGCGTTCGCAGGTCAACTGCGACATGATGCCCGACGTTGCGCGAGTCCCAGCGGAACGTGTCGGCGCTCCGGATGATTCCGAACGCTTCCGCGGAGAATCGTACCATGTCCGTCGAATCGGTGAATGCGGGGCCTGCGTGGACCGCGAGCCCCTCGACTCTGTTGTACGTCTTGCCGGAACCCACGACAAGCCGCCCGCGACGATGGGAGAGTCCGATCGAGAACCCGGCGGTGTCGGGCACCGCGACCAGCGTGTCCGTCAGGATGGAGCGCGGCGGGCGCGGCTCCGCTTCCTGCGCGCCTGCGCTCCCGGCCGCGGCCGTGAGAGCGAGCATGGTCGCTGTGGCGACGGCGTATCGAATCATCTTGCCTTCAGGAATTGGGTTACTGCGCTCTCATTCGAGCGCTGCATCTATGCCGAGCCTGCGCATCCGGCGGTAGAGATTCGGCCTGTCCGTCTGCAGCCGCCGCGCGGCCTCGGCCACGTTCCCGCGGGCGTCGCGCAGAGTGCGCAGTATCATCGATCGCTCGTACCGGTCCATCGTTTCGCTCAGCGAGCCACTCTCCGGTGCCGGCGATTCGCTCGACAGATCCGTGGGAGCGGTGCGTGGCAGCACCTCACGCACGTGGTCAACGGTGATGCTCGTGCCGGGGTACAGGATGGAGAGCCGCTCCACGACGTTGGCCAGCTCGCGCACGTTACCTGGCCAGCGATAGGTGCGAAGCTCAGCCAGTGCCGCTTCGGTCCAGTTGCTTCGCACCCTGCCGGTCGCGCTATGATGCCGGTTCAGGAAATGAGTCACGAGGAGCGGTATGTCATCGCGTCTCTCCCGCAGCGGCGGAAGGGCAATCGGGACGACGTTGAGCCGGAAGTACAGGTCCTCGCGGAACTGGCCGGCCGCCACTGCGCGCGCGAGATCCTGATTCGTCGCGGCGACGATACGCACGTCGGCCCTGATGCTTCGGTTTCCACCCACACGCTGGATCTCGCCAAGCTCGATTGCGCGGAGAAGCTTCGCCTGCGCCTCGGCACTCAGGTCGCCGACCTCATCGAGAAACAACGTCCCGCGATGTGCCAGCTCAAAGCGTCCGGCGCGCGACTGAGTGGCACCGGTGAACGCACCGCGCTCGTGCCCGAACATTTCGCTTTCCACCAGGTCGCGCGGGATCGCGGCACAGTTCACCCGGACGAATGCGCGGTCCGCGCGGCCGCTGGCGTCGTGAATCGCCGCCGCGACCAGCTCTTTCCCCGTTCCGGACTCGCCGCTGATCAGCACACGCGCGCCCGTATCGGCGACTCGCGCGATCAGCGCGCGGACAGCCTGCATGGCAGCGCTCTCGCCTATCATCTTCCCCAGTCCGAAGTCCTCACGCAGCGCGCGGGCCGCGCGGCGCGTGCCGCGGAGCTCGGTCGCCGCTCCCGCCGACAGCAGAACAGTCTCCGGAGCGAGCGGCTTCTCCAGGAAGTTGAACGCCCCGAGTTGCGTGGCGCGGACAGCATCGGACAGCGTGGCGCGACCGCTCATCATGATCACAGGTATCTCGGGATGCCGTTCCCGCAGTCGCTCGAGCGTCGCAAGACCGTCAAGCGCTCCCGGCATCATGAGGTCGAGCAGGATTACGTCGGGCTCGTCCTCGGCCGCCACGACGGCGGCGGCGCCGTCGGGCGCCTCGCGGACGTCGTAGCCTTCAGCGGCGAGAAGGGCACCGACCATCCGCCGGATGTTGGGCTCGTCGTCTACGACCAGTACGGAAGGCACACTGCTGAGCTGGAGTTCACGCGATACCCTGTCGGCGGCTCATTCGCGGCGCTCGCCCGCTGGCAGCGCGCTTCCCCGGGATTGCGGGATTCCCGTGCCGGTCCTGTCCGCGAGCAGCTTGGTCGTGAATCGCTGTCCCTCGGAGATTCGCTCCACCTCGAGCGCGATCGCCTCGATCGATTGTTCCATCCGGTCCAGCTTCGCGCCGATCTCCGGCGTCATCCCCGCTCCCTGCTTGTCGAGCTGCCTGGCGTGAGCCCGCGCAAGGGGCGCGAATATCGCGACCGCGCCGCCCACTACGATCGCCACGATCGGAATCATCGCTCCGAGTTGTGCAGGGTCGGCAAGCGCCATGAGTCCTCAGTGTTGGAGGGGGGTGATGCAGGGATCACGAGCTCTATCGTCGTGCCTTTACCCACACTGCTTCTGGCTGACACCGCCCCACCGTGCGCCAGAACCGCCTGCCTCGCGATCGCGAGCCCGAGCCCGGTGCCGCCAGGCTTATCTGTAATATACGGGTCCCAGATACGATCGAGCTTCTCTGGCCGAATGCCACGGCCGTTGTCCGTGACGGCGATCCGCACGGCGTCGGCGCCGTTCAGCGCCCGGCGCGATACGGCGACATCAACCTTGCCCGCGCCATCGCACGCTTCGACGGCGTTGAGCAGGACGTTCGACAATGCTCCGGACAACGTATCGTGATGCCCGCGGACCAGCGGAGTTCCCGGTGCCACTGAGATGCTCACTTCGATGCCCGGCGGTACCGTTGCGCTGGCGGCGTAGGTGGCAAGCTCGCCAACGTCCACGTCGGCAGAAGCGCCCTCCGGCAGGCGTCCGAACTGCGCGAAGCTCCGCGCCATTCTCTCAAGCCTCCCGGTTTCCGTACGCAGCACTGCTACCGCCTCCGCGAGATCGGGAGATGTCGAGGCGGCAATTCTTTCTGTTGCGAACCGGATCGGAGTGAGCGGGTTCTTCAACTCGTGGGCGACCTGCCGGGCGCTCTCGCGGAATGCGCGAAGGCGCTCAGCCTCGATAGCCTGCCGGCGGCCTTGTTCGAGCTCGGCAGCCATCCGGCGCATTCTCACGCGCAACGTCTCGAACTCGGGCGCACCGCGGCGCGGAGCTGCACCCGGGAGGGGCTCGCCGTGAGCGATCTTCTCCGTCCAGCCCACTATCTCATCGATCGGCCGGCTCAGCTGGCGGCTGAGGTGACCGGCGACACGTGACGCGATCAGAGCGAGCAACCCGAGCGCGACGAGCGCGGCGAGCGCCATCGCGGCAGCACCGCGGCCGGCCAGGTAGTTGTACCTGCGCGCCAGTTCGAGCGAGCTCCGGAGCTCCTGCTCGTGCTCGTCGAGTGCCGCGCGTTGCCCGGCGGTAAGACGCGCTTCCCGGGCGGCGGCCAGCGCGCTTGCGCCGCTGCTGGCGACCTGCTCCCAGGCGCCTGAACCGGTAAACAGAGGGGCGGCCCGCCACAGCGTGAACCCCCACGCCAGGGTGAGAAAAGCGGCCGGCAGCAGAGCAAATGCCAGCAGGATCGCGAGTAGTCGGGTTCGAAAACGTGGTGGTCGGATATGACGCTCGGTGCGGATTGGGCCCTCATATATTAGATTCCCTGCAGCATCCCGCACGTACCGGCGCGAAAAAGTCGCGCCGCCAACCACCGGACCTGGCGCAGTCATGCAGCGGTCCGTCCACGCGCGGGGAAACAGTTAGAGTGCGGCCAGGCGCATCTGGCGCCGCCGCACGCACCCCAAAGGTAGGTATGCACTCAAGAAGACTCCGGTCCGCGGCGACAGCGCCTCCCCCCGCGCGCGGCTCGGTCGCACCGCTCTACCGTGGCCCCCAGGCCATGCCCGCGCACTCGCACGGAGGGGCGGTCGCAACACCGCACGCGCCCAACGCCGCACTCCTCATCGATTTCGACAACGTCACGATGGGCATCCGCTCGGATCTGCAGACCGAGCTCAAGAACCTGCTCTCATCGGACATCGTGAAGGGGAAGGTCTCCGTTCAGCGCGCGTACGCCGACTGGCGACGCTATCCGCAGTACATCGTCCCGCTGTCCGAATCGTCAATCGACCTGATCTTCGCGCCGGCCTACGGCTCTTCGAAGAAGAACGCGACGGACATCCGACTTGCGATCGACGCGCTGGAGCTCGTGTTCACAAGACCCGAGATCGGCACGTTCATACTGCTGTCGGGAGACTCGGACTTCTCCAGTCTCGTCATCAAGCTGAAGGAGTATGGCAAGTACGTGATCGGAGTCGGCATCCGGGAATCGTCGAGCGATCTCCTGGTGCAGAACTGCGACGAGTACTACAGCTACAACGCGCTCGCCGGACTTGTGCGGTTCGGGGAAGAGGAGTCCGTCAGGTGGGATCCATGGGAGCTCGTCACCGAAGCTGTCAGTCGCATGAAGCGCAACGGCGACGTGATGCGCGCCGACAGGCTGAAACAGGTCATGCAGCAGATCGACACCGAGTTCGACGAGAAGAACCTGGGAATGTCGAAGGTCTCGCGATTCGTCAGCGAGGCCGCCCAGCGGGGACTGCTGTCGCTTAAGAAGCTCGACAACGGCCAGATAGAGATCGATCAGTCAGCCGCCAGGCCAGCGGCGGCCGCGGCCGACGCGCCAGCTGCTGCCGGAGCGGAACCGGCACGGGCGGAAAAGGGTCGCAGCCGCAGCAGGGGTGGTCGTGGGCGCGGGCGCGAGAAGGAGCGCAAAGCAGACGCCGGAACGGATGCCGATGCGCCGGCGCGGGCTGAGACAGACATCGGCGAACGGCTCGACGTTGCCGCCGCCGCGCACCCAGCTGCGCAAGCCGAAGTGTCACCTCCCGCGACAGCCG
>JBPPMH010000029.1:0-24608 GCA_051305945.1 Gemmatimonadaceae bacterium | reverse complement strand
CAGTTGCCGGCGCGGCTGGCGGCGCGCCGACCGGCGAGCAAAGCCTGCGCATCGCGGAGCGATTCCTCGCGGACAGCGACGCGCGCGTGCGGGCGGCGGCGTTGAGCGGGATCGCGTCCGATACCAGCCGGATCACGCCACGCGTACGCGAGCTGCTCAACCTGGCCGCGGCCGATTCCGACCGCATGGTGGGCGAGCGGGCGCGAGCGCTGCTCTCGCGGCGCGCGGAGGACGAGAGCGAGAGCGCCGCGCCGGTGCGGGAGCTGAGCTGGTACGTGGACGTCGTGCGTTCGATCGTCGTGCCGGCGCTCGACGGCAGGCCGGCCCGGGCGACGTTCAACACGGAGCGCGGTCCGATCGTGGTGGAGTTTTTCGGCGCGGAGGCGCCGCTGACCGTGAAGAACTTTCTCGATCTTGCGCGCGGCGGGACGTTCCGCGGCACACGGTTCCACAGGGTCGTTCCTAACTTCGTCGTGCAGGACGGCGACCCGCGCGGGGACGGATCAGGCGGGCCGGGGTATTCGATCAGGGACGAGCTCAACCCGCACCGCTACGACCGTGGCGTGCTCGGCATGGCGCTCTCGGGCCCGGATACCGGAGGAAGTCAGTGGTTCATCACGCATTCGCCGCAGCCGCATCTGGATGGTGGGTACACGGTTTTCGGTCGCGTCGTAGCCGGCTACGGCGCGTTGGATCGTGTCGTTCAGGGCGACCTGCTGCTGGACGTAAGATGAGTACGGCGCTGCGTGCTGCGTGCGGCGTGCTCACAAGTTCTCGTCGCATTCGGTATTCGGGTATTTCCTCGGCACTGTTTCTAATGGTTGCGTGCGCGCCGCCGGCGGCGAAGCCGCTCGGCGGCGTGCTCGCTCCCATGGTGGCGCTGCCGAGCTCGGAGCTGGCGCCCGGATACCGGCAGGTCGTGTTCGACTGGGAGTTCGAGCAGGGCGATGCGCGGATGCGGGGAGAGGGGGTGGTGCGAATCGCGCCACCTGACAGCGCCAGACTCGACCTGTTTCTCGCCGGCGGCTACGGCGGGGGAGGGGCCGTACTAATCGGGGACGACTTGCGGGCACCGCTCGTCGAGAGCGCCAGACGCCTGATTCCGCCCGCCCCCATGCTCTGGGCTGCTTTCGGTCGCCTCGCCATCCCCGCCGCGGCCGACACGACCGTTCGCGTTGACGGATCCACCGTCCGCGCCGACATTGGAGCGGCGCCGGTCTGGCGGGTGGAGTTTCACGGTCCCCGGCTGGCCCGGTTGGACCGGATTGATGACGGGCGGGTGAGGGACTTCCTCAATAGACGGGAGCGAGTGGTGATCTACGAGTCCTTCTCGCCGCGCAGCAAGCTGACACTCAGAATCACGCGGGATGAGCCCGCTATGGGATTCGATGCGAATATCTGGACTCTGTAGCGTCGCGCTCCTGTTGACCGCCGGCTGCGTCTACGGCTTTGCCGGCGGCGGTCTGCCCGCGCACGTCAAGACCATCGCCGTCATTCCATTCGAGAACGAGACGACGAGCTCGGAGATCCAGCGCGAGCTCGTGGATGCGTTGCGCACGGAGCTGCGCGACCGGCTCGGCGTGCGCGAAGCGCCGGAGTCCCGCGCCAACGCGATAGTCCGCGGCACGATACAGCGGTACGAAGTGGACATTCCTGTCGCGTACTCCGCGGACAACCGCGCCACGACTACAGCCCGGAGGATGCTCCAGATCGTCGTGGACATCGAGCTGGTGGACCAGGTGACCGGCGAGACGCTGTGGCAGCGGAAAGGCTTCGTGGCCGACGGGACATACGAGGAGCGGGGCGAGCCGGCCGCGCGCAAGGAAGCGATCGGACGCGTGGTCAACGCGCTGGTGGAAGGCGCTCAGTCGCAGTGGTGACACGCGCGGGGACCATGCCCATCGCGCGGAGCCGCCGCGGCGGTGGAGCGATGGGCTGTCTCGTCCCGCTGCTCGTCGTCGCAATCATCGGATACTTCGCCGCCCGCGCCAGCGACGCGGCGCTTAGGTACTACAGGTTCCGAGATGCGATGCAGCAGGAAGCGCGTTTCGCGCACCGCCCTACGAGATCCGACGACGGCATCAAGCAGCGACTCCGCGCGACGGCCGACTCGCTCGCGGTGCCTGTGGAAGGCCGTCAGGTCGAGGTGCGTCGGACAGAGCAGCGCATCCGGATCTCGGCGAATTATTCCGAGACCATAGACTTTCTGATTTTCTCGAAGCGGATCGACCTTCACCCGATGGTGGAGCGGACGTTTTGACGGGCACGCCCTTCGATCCAGCCCGCAAGATCATGACCTGGCCCGAGTCAGCGCGCTGGCGCGAATCGCTCGAAGGCGCGCTCGTCTTCACCAACGGCGTTTTCGATCTCATTCACCCGGGCCATGTCGAAGTGCTCGCGGCGGCGCGGCGGGAAGGCGCGGCGCTCGTGGTGGGGCTCAATTCCGACGATTCGGTCAGACGGCTCAAGGGACCGACCCGGCCCGTGCGCGGCGAGGCGGATCGCGCATTCGTGCTGGCGGCACTCGAGGCGGTAGACGCGGTTGTGATATTCGAGCAAGACACGCCGCTGGAGCTGATCCGCCACCTGCGGCCTGCCGTCGTGGCAAAAGGCGGCGACTACCGGCGTGAGTCGATCGTCGGCGCGGACGAGGTCGAGACGTGGGGCGGCCGCGTGATCGTCGTGCCCCTGCGGGAAGGTCACTCGACTACGGGCACCATCGACGCGCTCCGGCGCGGAGCCGTCTGAAGCCTGGCGCCGCGGGCGCGGGCGACCGCGTTCTGCTGATCGCGACGCGCAGCGACGACAAGGTGCGCGAGATCGTTCCACTGCTGCGCCATCTCCCCGTTCGCATCATCGGACTGGACGAAGCAGGCGTCCCGGTGACACCGGCCGAAGAGTCGATCGAGCGGTTCGACACCTTCGAGGAGAACGCGGCCGCCAAGGCGCGTTACTTTCACCTCGCCAGCGGCGGCTTGCCAACGATCGCGGACGATTCCGGACTGGCCGTGGACGTTCTGGGCGGCGCGCCGGGAGTGCGGAGCAAGCGCTGGTCGAATCGCCCCGACCTCGACGGCAAGGCGCTGGACGAAGCCAACAACCAGCATTTATTGGCCACGCTCCGCGACTCGGCCGATCGCCGCGCCCGCTACGTCTGCGTAGCCGCGTTCGCGGATGCCCGCGCCACGCTGACCGCGCGGGGTGAGACTACGGGCCAGATCACGCGTGACGCCCGCGGCAGCGCAGGCTTCGGGTATGACCCTTATTTTTTGTCTGACGACCTCGGCTGCACATTCGGCGATGCCGCCCCCACGGAAAAGAGCCGCGTGTCCCACCGGGGTCGCGCGTTTAGGAAGCTCGCGGAGGAGCTGAGCGTCCACTTCAGTGACTAGTCACTAGTCACTAGTCACTAGTCACCATTCGCAACATGACCCGAAAGCTGCTCGCACTCCTCTGCGCCTTCCCGTTGCTCTCCTGCGCCTCGCCGGGGCCAGCGCGGCCGGCGCTGGACCAGATGGTCAACGTGCTCGTGTACAACATGCACGCAGGGAAAGATGCGAAGGGCGTGGACAACCTCCCCCGGATCGCGGAGATCGTGCGAGTCACCGGCGCCGATGTCACGCTCCTGCAGGAAGTGGACATCAACACGCGCCGCTCGGGGAGAGTCGATCAGCCCTCCGTGCTCGCCGATCTCACGGGGCTCCGGCCCATCTTCGGCAAGACGCTTAACTACGACGGCGGCCTGTACGGGATCGCCGTGTTGAGCCGCTGGCCGGTGACACACGACACGCTGTTCAGTTTGGCGGTCACACCGCGGCAGGAGCGGGCCGGCGGGTCCTACGAGCCGCGCGGAGTGCTGCACGTGCTCATCGCCACCCCGCACGGACCGCTGCACATTCTCAACACGCACCTCGATCCGTCAGCGAACGATCGCTTTCGCAGACAGGAGGCGGCTTCGCTCCTGCGGCTGGCCGAGAAGCTCCGGCGCAGCGGCGAAATGGTCTTCATCGGCGGCGATCTGAACGCCAACCCCGATTCGCCCGTGCTCGAGATGTTCACTGATGCGGGCTGGAACGACGCGTGGGACGGGTGCGGCGAAGGAGAAGGGAAGTCGTTCCCCTACGACACGCCCGTGAAGCGTATTGACTACCTTCTCCTCGGCCCAGGCGCGACGTGCGTGTGGGCGGAAGTTATCCCGACGGACGCTTCGGACCACCGTCCGATCATCTTTCACATAAGGATGGATCGCTGATGCGCCGCTTCGTGAGACTGACAGGAACTCTACTGCTCCCGTGGATCGCGACGGCGTGCTCGACGGCGCAACAGGCGATCGTACCGGCGCCCGGAGTCGTCGCTGCGGGGGCCATCCCTCCCGCCTCCGCCACGGCCTCACTCGCGCTCGGAGCGGGAAAGCCCGGCGTGGCTTCGTCGTTGACGGCGGCGGAGCAGGAGTGGATAGATCGCACGCTTGCAGCTCTCACTCCGCGCCAGCGCATCGCCCAGCTCATTATGCCCTGGGTCGGCGGCGGATACTCCGCTGAGGGCTCGCCGGACTTCGAGCAGGTACGGAAGTGGGTGGAGGAGGACGAGGTCGGTGGTCTGGTCTTGTCCATCGGCAGCCCGTTGTCGTACGCGCTCAAGCTCAACGCTTTGCAGCGGCGCGCCGACGTCCCGCTGCTGATCGCCTCCGACATGGAGAACGGGCCGGGGATGCGGCTCGGCAACAGCTACGCGTTCCCGTCGCTGCTGCCTCAGGGCGGCGGCACCGTGTTCCCGCCGGTCATGGCGCTCGGCGCCACGCGGTCGCCTGAGCTGGCTTTCGAGCTGGGCAAGGTGCTCGGGCTCGAGGCGCGCGCTGTCGGCGTGCATCTCGCGTTCGGCCCCGTGCTCGACGTCAATTCCAATCCACTCAACCCGGTCATCAACACGCGCTCGTTCGGGGAAGACCCGGATCTCGTGTCGGCGATGGCGACGGCGTACGTGCGCGGCGCCCGCTCCGCCGGGCTGATGACGACCGCCAAGCATTTCCCGGGGCACGGCGACACGCACGTGGACTCGCACATCTCGCTTCCGACCATTGACGCGAACCGCGCGCGGCTGGATACCGTGGACCTGCCGCCGTTCCGCGCCGCGGCGGACGCCGGGATAGACGCCGTGATGACGGCGCACATCGCGGTGCCAGCGATCGAGGGCGACACGGCGCCGCCCGCGACGCTGTCACGCGTGTTCATGACCGACATCCTCCGCACCGATCTCGGCTTTCGGGGATTGCTGGTGACGGACGCGATGACCATGGGCGCCGTCGCCCGGCGGTACGGCGCGACCGAGCCTCTGCTGCTCGCGCTCGAAGCTGGCGCCGACATCCTGCTGATGCCACGCAACGTGACGGACGCCATCGCCACGGTCGCCGCGGCGGTCGAGGCGGGCCGCATCAGCCCTGAGCGGATTGACTTCTCGGCGCGCAAGATCATCGAGATGAAGGTGCGCGCCGGGCTGCACCGTGGCCGGATCGTGGAGATGGATTCCATCCCGACAATCGTGAACGTTCCGGCTCACGTCGCGACGGCAGCTGCAATCGCCGAACGGTCCATAGTGCTCGCACGCGATAGCATGAGCGTCGTGCCGCTGGCGCGCGGGATGCGGCTGCTGTCGCTGACGTACGCCGAGTCCGATGATCCGATCGCCGGCCGCGTCTTCGACCCCGAGCTTCGCTCCGCCGGCCACGCGGTCACATCCGCGCGGGTCGGGTCCGAGACGGGAGAGCCGGAGTACGCGGCCCTGCTCGCGCGGCTCGACAGTGTGGACGCGGTGGTGATCTCGGCGTACGTGTCGCCCCGCGCGTACGGCGGATCTGTCGGCGCGGAGGCAGGCTTCTCGCGGTTCGTGCGCGAGCTCGTGGCGCGAAAGCGACCGGTGATCGCCGTGTCGTTCGGGAGCCCGTACCTGTTGAGCTATTTCCCGGACGTGCATGCCTACATGCTCGCCTGGGGAGGAGCGCCGGTCAGCCAGACGGCCGCGGCCCAGGCTCTCGTCGGGCGCGCGGCGATCACGGGCAAGCTGCCTGTGTCCATCCCGCCCTACAGCAGCTACGGCGACGGCCTAAAGCGCGAGGCTCGACCGTCCGGCGGCCGCCGGCCTCGATGACGCGCGCGGCCGGCAGCGGCCGGGACATGCTCGTCACCCTCGACGACATCAAGGCAGCGGCCGCCGCGCTGCGAGGGGTGGCCGTGCGCACGCCGTTGCTGCGGGACGAAGTCGTCTCGGACCAGACGGGACAGGCCATCTGGCTCAAGCCGGAGGTCCTGCAGCGTAGCGGCACGTTCAAGTTTCGCGGCGCGTACACGTTCCTGAGCCGGCTGGACCCCGCGGCGCGCGCGCGCGGCGTAATCGCGCCGTCGTCGGGCAACCACGCGCAGGGCGTCGCGATGGCCGCGAAGGTGTTCGGCGTGCAGGCGACGGTCGTGATGCCGGAGACGGCGACCGATGCCAAGCGCGGCGGCGCCGAGCGACTCGGCGCGAAGGTGATCCTGCACGGCACCACTTCGCATGAGCGCACCGAGCTGGCGCACACGATTGCCGCGCGGGACGGGCTCACGATCGTGCATCCGTACAACGACAACGCGGTAATCGCCGGGCAGGGGACGGTTGGCACGGAGATCCACGAGGACCTGCCCGAGGTGGAAGCCGTGCTCGTGCAGGTCGGCGGAGGCGGGCTGCTCGCGGGCGTAGCGGTCGCGATCAAGGCGCTGTCGCCGGCCACGCGCGTGATCGGCATCGAGCCGGAGCGGACGCCCAAACTCTCGCGGGCGCGGGAAGCGGGGAAGCCCGTGCGCCTCGAGCACCAGCAGGGGCTGGCCGACGGGCTGCTCGTGGCTGAGATCGGCGACATTCCGTTCCAGCACCACCAGGCCTACGTGGACGAGGTCGTCACCGTGACTGACGCCGACATAGTGCGGGCGATGCGACATCTGCTCGACCGCTGCAAGCTGGTGGTGGAGCCGAGCGGCGCGATCACCGTGGCCGCGCTGATGACCGGTGCGATGCAGCCGCGCGGCCCGACCGTTGCCGTGCTGAGCGGGGGGAACATCGAATGGCCCGCGCTCATCAAGCTGTTGGCGTGAAGGCTGCCGAAGTCACCAAACCTGGAGGAATGATGCTCAGAGTTCGAATTGCGGTTGTCGCGGTCGTCGTCGCGGCTGGTGGATGCGCCACGGCTCAAACCGCAGCCGACAGGGTCGCTGCCGCCGCGGTGGATTTCGTGACGCCCACGGGCGGGTCCATTGGTAGCGCCATCATCTGGCAGGATCCCCTGGGGATTGTGCACGTGGACGGACAGGTGCGCGGGCTTCAGCCCGGAGCGCACGGCATCCACTTTCACGCCGTGGGTCGCTGTGACGGAGCTGGTTCGCTGGCGTTCGCGTCAGCGGGCGCGCACTACAACCCGGGTAACAGGAGGCACGGCCTGGACGCGCCGGACGGCCCACATGCTGGCGACGCACCGAACATCACGGTGGACTCGCAGGGCAGGGGGGTGATCAACTTCACTACAGACCGGGTCACGCTGACCGACGGCCCGGCGACGCTGAACGACGCCGACGGATCGTCGCTGGTGATTCACGCGCTGGGCGACGACCAGGTCACCGATCCATCCGGCAATAGCGGCGCGCGGATCGCGTGCGGCGTGGTGCGGATGAGATAGGGGCGCCGCGCGCCGCGTGCTCGCCGGCTACGGCGCGAGTCAGCTCAGGAACTGCTGCGCTGACACGCAGCGCGGGCGCGGGCGACGTGGGTGGGCATGTGGATGGCGACAGCGCGGCCCTTGCGGTCCGCGTCGCCGGTGCCGAGCGCGGCACCGATAATCTGCACCGTCGTAGCGGACGTTCCCAGCGCGTCCACGACCATCCCGTTGGCCCCGACGGTCGCTGCACGCTGGCGCATGCGGAGCACCATCTCGTCGTCGTCGGTCCACACCGAATTGCCTTCGGCGGTGATCAGGGCGACTTCGTAATAGTTGTTGGGCACGTCCTTGAAGGCCTTGTACACCGTCACCGCTTCGGCGCACGTGGCAGCGAAGCTGTGCTGGGGGACGGTGTTGTTGACCTTGATGCCGCCGCAGGCCGTCGCTGCTATCGCAGCCGCGGCGATCACGGCAGTCCTCAGGGTGGATCGACTGGACATCGCTGTATCCTCGTGGTTGGTGCTCGATCGGGGAGTGGTGCAAGCGCGGGGCCGCCGGGTCCGCGGACTGAGGCCGATAGGGTCCTCGGTCCGCAATCCGCAGGAAACCGGCGGGGTATTTAAGTTTCAGAGTTGTTTCGGGGCGTAGCGTAGCCCGGTATCGCGCCTGCTTTGGGAGCAGGAGGTCCCCGGTTCAAATCCGGGCGCCCCGATGAGTTGAACTAGCGGCTCGACATGCAGTTATGGTGTCGGGCCGTTTTTTCGTCCAGGACCCCCGGCCGGCCCTGCGAATTGTTACGGTTCTGGTAATTGTTGCGGTTTATAGCAGCGAAACTCCCGAACGGTCAGGGGTCAGTCGAACGACGCAACCGCGATCAGGAGAAGTGATGCAGCGGTCACCGCAAGTCCTGCGATCCGAATAGCGTCAGACATTGAAGGCGTCTCCACCGAGAAGGCGAAAACCATGATCTACACGCACGTCCTGAATCGCGGGGGGATTTGGCGTGCGGATCCCGGCCGACCGATTCTGATGAACGCAGCGTGTACCGACTCACGATGCTCGGCTCGACGGCCATTTCAGGCACCGTTAGACAGCGGGCCCCTAGCAGCCTAGTCTCCATCAGCCTTTTATGCGCTGCGGCTACGTGCTTCATTTTTGGGCACTTGCGCCGTCCGCCGTTGTCAGCGCCGGAAATTAGACTGCAGCCGGTTCAGCCTCTTGCAGACTTTGCCATTCTGCCGCAACCTATTCCGCCATGTTTCGCAACTTTCGCGGTCTAATTGGTAGTTAGCCCGCACTGGACGAGACATGACCGCTAAGGACGTCGGACGCCGTCCGGCGTGTGGGCCTGTCCAGCCTAACGAGCGCATCGCGACGCTGGACATCGTACGGGGATTCGCGCTCCTGTGCATCTTGATCGTCAACTGGTCTGTAAACACGCTCTGGGATGTTGACAGGTGGGGCGGATTCAGCGGCTTGGCTGATCAAATCGCGTACTGGACGAATCACCTGCTCCTCGACAACAAGTCCTATCCGATGTTCACGTTTCTGTTCGGGTTGGGGTTTGCGATCCAATTGCAACGTGCTGGCGCGCAGGGCAGCCGCTTCGCTGGACGATGGTTCCGCCGCCTCGCAGTGCTTTTCGCCATCGGGGTTGCTCACGACGTCCTGACGGAGCGCGACATCCTGTGGATCTATGCCTTGTTTGGCGTCCTCCTGTTTCCACTGCAGAAGCTGGATACCCGAGCGCTAGTAGTGCTCGCATTGGTGTGGGTGCTCATTCCCCTTGTCCAGAGCTGCATGCAGCTCCGCGTCAGTGTCTCCCGGTTAACTGACTTTGCCAATGCCCACACGGAGGTTACGGTCGACAGTGTCGTGCTCGATAGTTACCGTGGCGAGTACGCGTTTCCGACCGTGCCGTACACCCTTTTTGTGCTGAGAAAAGGCGATGCCCTGTACCGACAAAGCCCTGGGTACCCTGGTGACGCCGATGTCCCGATCCGGCTGTTCGCCGAGTCGCAGGCCGACTTCTTTTCGCGGTCGAATCCTGTGACGGTGTCTTTTGTCCGGGATTCGCAGGACAACGTGACGGAACTCATATTGCGGCGACCCGGGCCTGGACGAGAGATACGAGGCCGGCCGATTCGTCATGGCCAGCCGTCAATGGATGACATGGCTCTGCGCCGAGTGTCGACACAAGGGGAAACGTCCCAGACTTACATGCACGGTACGTTCGCCGACATCGTCAGGATGCGGGCCGAGATGTTCTGGGAAAAGCTGCGATCGCGCAGCGCTGGATATCAGCCCTGGCTGGGCGACATGTTTGCCCTTTTCATGCTGGGTCTCTACGCCGGGCGTCGACGAATCTTCGAGAACGTGTCCACACACCAGGCCATGATCCGGAGGGTGATGTGGTGGGGCCTCGCCTTCGGGCTGACAGGCGCGACATTCGAATCCATACTCCGCGCTGGCATTCTCTTCGACCCCGAGCAGCCGATTCCCCTCATGGTCCGCGTTCTCAGAGAGGTCGGCAATGATTTGGGTTCACCGATGCTGGGACTGGCTTACATCGCAGGTCTGACGCTTCTGCTCCAGCGGGAGGAGTGGAGGAGACGCCTGGCCCCGCTGGGAGCTGTGGGCCGGACGGCGCTTACCAACTACCTCCTGCAGTCTGCAGTGTACGTTCTGCTCTTCTTCGGGTACGGGCTCGGCTGGTTTGGTCAAGTTGGCGCATTCGAAGGGACCGTGTTGGCCCTGTCGATGTTCGCGCTGCAGGTTCTCGCCAGTCAATGGTGGCTGCGCCGCTTCCGCTTCGGGCCAGTGGAATGGCTCTGGCGGACTCTCACCTTTGCCAAGCTTCAGCCGATGCGCTTCGCCCGCGTGCCCTGACTCGCGCGGCTCATTTGCGACGGTTAGGCAACGCGATACCTCACAACATGGTCCATTAACAACAATTGAGGTACAGGTTTCACTATCAATCAGCTGGACGGGCATTCCGCTGATCCGAACGACCAAGAGGACTGGATCACCATGAAGCCAGCCATCTGCTCCAGAGTCCGTACCTTTCGAGGGACATCGTGTGCGCTCGCGATGCTCGCGGCGACAACGTGTAGCCGCTCGCAGGCACCACCTGCGCCCGTCGTCACGAGTGACGGCCCGTCTGGCCACATTGAGTGGCTCTTGGGTCCTGTCGCACTGCTCAACGCCGTGGATCTGGCCGGTCCCAGCGCGGGCGCGGCCGTGGGCGAAGTCGGCGCGATCATCGTCACGACCGATACCGGGGTGACGTGGACTTTCGTCGAGAGCGGGACGGATCGATCGCTCAGGGGCGTGGCGTTCGCGGATGCGACGAACGGTGTCGCGGTAGGTGCCGATGGCACGGTGCTTCGTACTGCGAATGCTGGCCGCTCTTGGACGGCGATTAGCTCCGGCTCGACGGCCGAGTTGCGGGCGGTGGCATTCAGCGGGCCGGCCGTCGGCGTCATCGTGGGCGAAGGCGGCGTGATATTCCGAACCGAGGATGCGGGCCGCGTGTGGCGGCCGGTCGCGACGGGCAAATCCACGCTGCGCGCCGTGCGATTCGCCTCAGACTCTGTCGTGGTCGCCACGGGAGACGATGGCACGCTCGTGCGCTCCACCGATGGAGGTGTGACGTGGGGGCGCGTCGAGAGTGGGACGAATGCAGCGCTTCGCGGCGTGCACTTTGTCAGTGCGGCGAACGGCGTCGTCGTGGGCGGCGATGACCGACGCTGGCGCGCTGCGCGAGTGGTGCTGCGGACTACGGACGGCGGCGCGACGTGGACGAAGATAAACGTGCCGAAGGGCGGCCGGCTGTACGCTGCGGCCAGTACCAGCGATGGGAGCATCGTTGCTGTCGGCGAGGGTGGCGGCTCGATTCGGTCCAGTGACGAGGGGCTGACTTGGCAAGCTGGCGACCCGATCCGAGGCACCGCGACACCGGGCAGTCCGGCGGCCGCGTTGGAGACCTCGAACTGGCTCGCGAGTATGTCTCGGGCCGACGAGGCACTCGTCGCGGTGAGCTACGGCGGTCGCATCTTCCGCAGCACGGATGGGGGTGGGACGTGGAGGTCGGCACAGCAAACACCCGACATTGGGAATGTCGGCAAGAGCGCTGTCGCGTGGGCTGGCGACGACGTGCTCGTAATTGGTGCTGGTAGGTCGATCTTTCGCTCCGCGGGCGGCGGCACATTCGAGAAAAGCAAGTCGCCGGGTAGGCAGGCGGTGCATGATATCGAGTTCCTCGACCCGCTCGTCGGGGTAACGGTGGGGGGTGCGGGAACGATTCAGCGGACAGTGGACGGGGGGAAGAGCTGGACGCCGGTAGAGAGCAGCACAGAGCTCAACCTCACGGACGCGGCTTTCGCTGACGGCAAACACGGTATCGCAGTGGCTGGGCCCGTGCCCGGAATCGTGCGTACCGAGGACGGCGGCCTTACGTGGCACGCGCAGCCGTGCCAACTCTGTGCGACTGATGTCGGTGGTGGGCGAATAGGTGGTCTCACTGCCGCCGCTATGCTCTCGTCAGAAATCGGCGTCGCGGTGGGCGGCCTGGGTGTCGTGATCAAGACCACCGACGGCGGCCGCAGTTGGACACAACTGGAGCACGGCTTGACGTGGGATGTCCTGTGGTCGGTGGCCCTCCTTGACGCCAGCACAGCGGTCGCGGTGGGCCAGCAAGGCGTCATTCTTCACACGCTTAATGGCGGCGCGACGTGGACGCGACGCGAGTCAGGCACGCCGCTCTTCCTCCGCGGCGTGGCGTTCGCCGACGCCTCGCGCGGTCTGATCGTGGGCTCTCTCGGCACGATCCTCACGACCAACGACGGTGGTTTGACGTGGCGGCGTGAGCAGGCAGGGATGACGCGCCACCTTTCGGGCGTCATCGTTGACGCTTCGGGGCATGCCATCATCACCGGGTTCAACGGCATCGTGCTGCGCTACACATGGCCGACCACCGCGGGAGCGCGCGCGGCCAACACCACGGGTAGCTCGCGTGAGTGACGCATCCTTGCCGAGCGGAATCGCGGTGTCCTATATGCCAGACGTATCGGCCTCGCCGGCCTCCAGGGAACCTGGCCCGGTGCAGCCACACGAGCGCATTCAACTCCTCGACGTGCTGCGCGGCTTTGCCCTGCTGGGCATGATGCAGGTAAACCACCAGAACGCCCCGGGTGAGTTGTTATCCAACCTGATCGAGTTCCTCGCGGACGGCTCATTTTTCACGATGTTCGCTTTTCTCTTCGGACTCGGGTTTGCGATGCAGCTCATCCGTGCGGAGGAAGCGAGGCGGCCGTTCCTCCTGCGTTACCTGTGGCGGACCGTGATTCTTTTCTTCATCGGGGTGGTGCACTACATCTTCGTTCGAACGAATGAGATCCTGATGGCCTATGCGCTCTTCGTGGTCGTTCTGCTCCTGGTGCGCCGGTGGCGGCCGAGCCTGATTCTCGTCCTCGCGGGGGCGTGGTTGATGTTCACGATGTCCCCGGTGATCCCGGAAGGGCATGTGTGGACTCGCGTCGATCCGGAGCGTGTGGAGGCCGAACTGGTGAGCACGCAGTTGAGCAGGGCGACCGCGCGGGCCAACCCTCCGGCTTGGTGTCAGATCCCCGGTCTCACGGGCGCGTATCGTGAAGAGGTATGTATGAACAGCGTGAGGCTGCGCGAGCGGTTAGCGACCGTGCGGCTGTGGCAGCTCGGCGGCTATCCCGAGGCGCTAGCCATGGTCCTGCTGGGTTTGTACGCCTGGCGGAGACGTATCTTTCGCGACGCTGCGCGTCACACGCGCTTCTTTGTCCGGGTGGCCGTCGTCGCGCTGGTGTTCGGTCTGGCGGGCAACGCGCTCGACGTCTTCGGTGACTTGTTTGCCAGCAAGGGAATCGCACTGCCGAAGGTTCTGAATGGCTGGAACGTGGCCTATTTACTCGGCAACATCGGGCTGTGCCTGTTCTATGTGTCGACGGTCACTCTTCTGTTCACACATTGGCGCCTCGCGCGACGGGCGCTCGCGCCGCTAGCCTACGTGGGACGGATGACCCTCACGAACTTCTTCATGCAGCCCATCATCTTCCTGACGGTGTTGGGCCACCGTGGTTTTGATGTCATGAGCGGAATCCAGGGTTGGCATAACACACTCTTGATCAATGCCTTCTTTGTCGTGCAGATCCTTTACAGCCGGTGGTGGTTCCAGCACTTCCAGTTCGGGCCCATCGAGTGGGCGTGGCGGTCGCTGACGTGGTTTCGCGCTCAGCCGTTTCGACTCAAGCATTTGCCCGCGACTAACGAGGACTTGAAGCCGACCCAAGCACTTAGGTGAATAGTTCACACTCAGCGCTGAAGCCTAACTCCGGCGAGTTAGCACAGACGCCACAACTTCCAGGTGACTTCGATGGCGTCCTCGAGAGGCGAAAGTGGGAAGCAACACGGAGATGGCGTCACTGCAGCGATTCGTGCCGGATTATTCGACGACCATCCAACGCTGGCTCGCGAAGCGTATCCGAGGCTTCGGCGCATCTGGTAGAATTGCCCGCAGTCTATCCTGACAGTCTAATTCTTTTTCGCCGTCTAATCATTAGTTAGACCGCTTGTCTATCCTGAAGTGGTTTGCGGGACAGTAGCCAACACGCACAAGGAGAAAGCCGATGGCACTGATGTCTGGCACTCGACGACTCGCTGCATTCTGGTCGTTTCTAATCGTCTTCGCGCTGAACGCAGGCGCCGCGTTCGCGCAGGAGACCGTTGCCGTCGGCAAGATGCTCCGCGTCAACGGCATCGAGATGTATTACGAAACGAGCGGAAAGGGTCAGCCGCTTGTGCTGCTTCATGGGTTCTTCAGCTCGGGAACCACATGGGCCAGATTAATCCCCGAGTTCGCTAACTCATACCAGGTTATCGTGCCGGACTTGCGTGGTCACGGTCGTTCTACAAATCCGACCAAGCGGTTCACCCACCGGCAATCGGCTCTGGACGTATTTGCTCTTCTCGATGCCCTCGGGATAACGCAGTTTAAAGCCATGGGGATCAGCACAGGTGGTATGACCTTGATCCACATGGCGACCCAACAGCCTTCGAGAGTGGACGCGATGGTGTTGATCGGAGCGACGATCTATTTTCCCGACCAGGCGCGTGCAATCATGCGGACGGCCACAATCGAGGGTCTGACGCCAGACGCCTACGACCGGCGACGACAGATCCATAAGCGGGGGGACGAACAGATCAGGGAACTTCAGCAACAGTTTCATGATTTCAAAGATAGTTACGATGACATGAACTTCACGAGTCCATATCTTTCGACGGTGTCCGCACGAACGTTGATCGTGCACGGAGACCGCGATCAGTTCTTTCCCGTAGAGATTCCGCTCGAAATGTACCGCTCTATTCCGAATGCCCTACTCTGGATCATTCCGCAAGGCGGTCATGTTCCGATCTTTGATCCACTGGTGCCCTTTGCCCCGACGGCTCTGAGGTTCCTGGACGGCTGGCGGAATAGCACGCGGTAGCGCGGTCCAACCACCGAATGGAGCCGACGCGCCCACTGTCCTGTGCAATCATGTCGCCGCCGGCGCGCGGCTCATTCGGAACGTTAGGCCGCTCAAAAGCAACGACTGAGGAGGCCGGCCTTGCTACAATCTCTGTCTCTGTGCGCGGCACTCGCAGTCGTGATTGGGAGTGGCGGGTGTATGACGCCGCCACCGGCGCCATCGGGCGAGGACATCCTTTTCGACTCGGAACGTGATCATGGTGCGACGGGAAACCAAAGTATTTACGTGATGGCCCCTGACGGGTCGAACGTTAGACGGCTCGCCCACGTTGAGGGGGTCACGAGCTGGTTGGCCGACTGGTCGCCGGACCGGAAAACGATCGTCTTCTCGGCGAACCGCACCGGGCCCTGGGATGATCTCTACGTGATGGACGCCGACGGTGGAAACGTGCGGCAGCTCACGGACACTCCGAACGCCAGTGAGCACGATGCGGCGTGGTCGCCGGACGGTACGCACGTCGTGTACGATCGCGCGGCGATCACTGCGGACGGGACGCGACAGAACGCTCACCTCTGGATCATCGATGCGGACGGCTCGAACCCTCGTGCCCTGACGAGCGGGAGCAGCCGAAACATGAGACCCGCCTGGTCTCCCGATGGCTCGACGATCGCCTTCATGTCCGATCGCCACGCAGAGGTCGACATCAAGCTGATCGGAACAGATGACGGAGACTTGGAGATCTATCTCATGGCACGCGATGGCTCAAACGTTCGCCGCCTGTCCGAGTGTGCTGAGACCGCGGGGGCCCCGGCGTGGTCACGCGACGGCCAGCGGATCGCCTTCTCTTGCGTCGGACTTCATGTGATGAATGCTGATGGAAGCAATCAGCGGCACGTGATTGACAATTTCGGCTTTCGTCCCTCTTGGTCTCCCGACGGACAGCGGATTACCTACAGTTGCAACCCTTACAGCCAGGCCAAACGGTTTGAGCAGTTCGAGGTCTGCGTGATTCGCGTCGATGGTTCGGGCTTCAGGACTCTGACAAAAAACGAAGTGTTCGATGGGCACCCCGACTGGTGATGATTCTCTCAATGTTTCTGACAAGAAACGCTCGAACAACCGATCAGCGTGCCACATAATGGGTTCAATTCGCCTTACAGTCGCATTCCTGATTTTTTTGGACGCTAGCGGCGCAGCGCCTGCACAATCGCCGGCGAGCTGTCACGGCGATATTTTTTTCGATTCGGGTCGAACAGGAACGGGAAGATCTGAAGTGTACCGGATGCACAAGTCTGGAGCTGAAGTCCGACAGCTGACCTTCTCCGGCGGGCCCGGCGAGTTCAGTCGCGTGCCGGATCTTTCTCCGGATGGGCAACACATCGTCTTCCAGGGAAAACGTGCCGACGGTGACGGTCTCTACGTAATGCCGTGCACAGGTGGCAACGCCGTGCCTGTGCCGGGTACAGCGGGAGCCGGCGCGCCTGCTTGGTCGCCGGACGGCCAACAGATCGCATTCGTACGGGAAGTCCCGGAATCTCGCATTTTCCTTGTCGACCTCAGAAGCGGGAACGTCCGGCGGATTGACGGCCTGCCCGGGCCAGCCTTCTATCCCGCGTGGTCACCCGACGGCACGCGGATCGCATTTGTCAGTATGGGAGAGCTGACGTGGGATATTTTCACGGTGGATGTCAGCAGCGGGCGGGTACACCAGTTGACGCGGGCGCCCGACCCCAAGACAGCCAGTCAGGGCCCTGCATGGTCCCCGGACGGCACCAAGATCGCATTCGATCGAATACAGGACGGCGACTTCGAGATCTATGTAATGAACGCCAATGGGACAAACATCGTTCGCCTGACGCATGGCGGTGGCGTCGATGCTCGGCCGGCGTGGTCACCGGACAGTCGGTCACTGGTTTTTCACTCGACCCGCGATCGTCCAATCAATGCTGCGGCAGACGACCGGCGTTATCTCGAGATCTATACCATGCGCGCAGACGGGACTGGCGTGAGTAGGCTGACGGTCAACGAGTACTTTGACGCACATCCGGACTGGCGATGATCGCAGGAGCACGCGCGGAAACCGGAGCTTTCGCGTCGCAGATAGATCTGCATGCATTTCGGCCTAGCATCACCAGAGAGGATCTGTGAATCGAACAACTATGAGCCGGCGACGTCTCCTCAAGACGGTTGGTCTCGCGAGCTTGGGCGCCACGCTCGGATCGGCCTGTGCGCCCCGCTTGTCTCGCGTGCGCGGCATGCGAACCCCGAGAACCCTCGCGAGAGTTAACGTCTCATGGGATCGCGTGATCCGCACCGTCGTCGGTCTGCGACCGGCGCGAGCGGGCGGGTTTCGAGTTGAGGCCGAGAAGTTCGACGCGACAACCGTGATCCACAACTACGGGCATGACAGCCGCGGTGTGACGCTGTCGTGGGGAACAGCTCAGCTCGCCGTCGAAGAGGCGAGCAAGACCCTGCATACGCGCTACGCGGTGATCGGCTGCGGCGTGGTTGGTCTCGCCACTGCCCGCCTCCTGCAGCGGCGGGGCTACGACGTGATCATCTACGCCAAAGATTTGCCCCCGGACACGACATCGAACGTGGCGTTGGCCACCTGGGGACCCGTTGGCCTCCCCGAGACCGCGCCATCTGGCTACAGAGAGCAGTATGCACGCGCCGCCCGTTTCTCACACCGGTACTTCCAGAACCTTGTCGGCGATGACTACGGTGTGCATTGGCGCGAGAACTACTCCGATGGCGGGGCCGCTCGCCTCGCGCGCCTCAAGGACGATCCGTTTCGGGACCTGTATGTGGATCTCCAAGAGCTGGGACCCGAAGACCATCCGTTCCCCGCGACGGGGGTGCTCCGGTGGCTGACTCTTCTGATTGAGCCCCCGATTTTCCTGAACGCGCTGATGCGGGATTTCCAGCTTGCCGGAGGACGAATCGTCGTCCGCGAGTTCCCCGATCTCCGATCGCTGCTTGCCCTGCCGGAACCGGTGCTTATGAACTGTACGGGCCTCGGGGCACGATCGCTGTTCAACGATCAGGAACTGATTCCACGGAAGGGGCAACTCACGGTCCTCCCACCCCAGCCCGAGGTTGACTATATCGCGGACATCGCCGGCGACATGGTGTCCCGGAAGGACGGCGTTCTGCTCGGCGGCACAAGCGAACGGAATGTCTGGACGCTCGAACCAAATCAGGACGCGATGCGCGGCGTCATGGCGAGCCATATGGATTTTTTCAACCGGATGAAATAAGGGGCCGGTCGAGCTTACGAGAACAATGTGAACGCATCCGCCGAGTTCACGACGCGTCGTTTGCAGGTCGCGCGAGAATTTCACGGCACCACCGCGGCTTCCATGAAATGCGTCCGCGAAGATGGGCCTGAGGACGATCTCCGCTTCAAAAACCGTCGTCAATCCAGAGTCGCTCGGCCCCCCACACCGGATTGGCGCGAAACGGGCTCTCGAGCCCGCGGATTCGACGGGTCACAGCGAAGAACGTGACACGCGGATAGAGATAGGTGACCGGTACCTCCTCCGCGAAGATCTGCCCCAGCGTGGTGTAAATCCGATCCACCTCGTCGGGATCCACCGACACCATCGCGGAGTCGAGCAGCACGGGCACACGAGCGTTGGCGTAGCCGAGGGGGGATTTCTTGCCGAAAAACGTGAGGTGGTGCCCGGGGCTGTTCGGTATGAGTCCGAGCGCCGCCTGAAAATCGCCGGCCAGCACGCGCTGGCGCGGGATTCCGGACTCGAGCTGCTTTATCTCGGCGGCTACGCCGATCTGGCGAAGCTGTTCCTGTACGAAGACAGCGGTGCGCACCCGGTCGTTCTGGGATTCGACCAGCAGAGAAAATGTGAACGTGCGGCCGGCTCTCTCCCGTACCCCGTCTCCGTTAGCGTCGCGCCAGCCGGCATTTTCCAGCGCCACCCGGGCGGCTTCAGCGTCATACGGGAGCGCTGCGCCACACTGACCGTTTCGAAACTGGCGGCCCGTGCAGATACCGTCGAACAGTGGCACGCCCGGCGGGAAATCGAGCATTCGGTGGAGCGTGCGGCGATCGATCGCCATCGTCAGCGCCTTGCGTACCGCGATTTCCCGGAACAGCGGATCCCGATGGTTCCAGAATACCTGGTAGCGAGCCGGTGCCAGGTCGTGGTAGACGCGGAACCGCTTGTCGCTCTCGATCCTCTGCACCTGCGTGCCTTCGATCCGCGCGACGTCCACTCCACCGCCCAACAGCTCGTTGAGCGGGACGCCGCCGCCGAACTTTAGAATCAACCGGTCTATGCGTGGTTTTCCCAGGTAAAAATCGGAATTGGCGTGTAATTCGATGGAGGTCTTCGGGATGTGCCGGACGTAGCGAAAGGGCCCGTTTCCGATTGGATGCGTCCAGAAATCCCACTGTTCGAAGCCCTTGGCCGGCAACTTGGCGAGGGCGTGCTCGGGGTAGAACACATCCCACCCGCCGAGCGGATGACGCGTGGGCCGCCGGTAGGTGATCGTGAGCGTCGAGTCGTCAACGACACTCACATCTCCGTAACCGGGCCCGGCCCAGTAGTTGGCGTCCGGATTCTTCCAGAGGGCAATCGTGAAAGCGAGGTCGCGCGCCGTCAACGGCACGCCATCGTGCCAGCGGACCGCGGAGTTCGTGTGTATTGTCCACGTGCGGTAATCGGGAGACGGTTCCCAGCGCGCCGCCGCTGCCGGCTTCGGCGCGGTGCCGCCGTAATACTCGTCGTACCGCACTAGCGGGAGGAAGACGAGCATCTTCGCGTCGTCATCCCAGGCGGGCCCAAGCATTTGTTCCTCGCCACCTGGGACGAGCACCGTCATGGTCGCGAGCTGTGTGTCTTTCGGGGGTGCGGCCTCGCAACCGGCAATTACAACCGCGCCCGCGACAAGCCACCGGCGGGTCCGGCGACTAATTGCGAATGCGTGCTCTGGCGCCTGAGACCGCAGGAAGATCATGGCGGACCAAAGTACGGCGATGTTGGGCGCACCGTAAGCCAATCTCAGGGCGGGTGGCGAGTCGCCAAACGCATGCTTGCTTGATTTCTCTTTATCGCGGAGCGTTGTTTGGCCGCCATGGCAATCGCGTCGTTGCGTGGAACCTGGCTGGCTCTATTCGCCGCGGGAGCATTGCTCGGCCTCACAGGCTGTCGCGACGCGCGGGACCCGGGTCTCGACCGCGGTACAACAATAGTCATGGCGATTCCGGACGCGAGCGCACTGAAACCGGACGCGTGGGACTTGGATTTTGTTAGCTTCCTTCCGCTCGCGACACTCAATGAGAAGGGCGAGCTCGAGGGCAGGCTGGCGCGAAGCTGGGAACATTCCGTCGATTTCAAGGAGTGGACGTACCACCTGCGCACGGACGTCAAATGGGACGACGGCAAGCCCGCCACCGCCCGGGACGTCAAGTTTACGCTCGATCTGCTCGCCCATCCAGCGATCGCGGAGTATTCCGGAATTAACGCGACCGTCATGGACGACTCGACCGTTCGAATCCGGGCGCGGAATGCCGGCTACATCGCCGACATCGTCTATTACCCGGAGCACCGGCTCGCGTCACTCGATCCAGCCAAGTTTTGGCAGTGGGATTTCTGGACGCACCCGGTGGGGAACGGACCGTTTCGCTTCATTCGTTACCTGCCCGGGAGACTGATCGAGTTTGAGGCCAATCCGCTTTACTACGCGGGCAAGCCGCGGATCGAGCGTCTCATCCTCAAGTTCGTGGGACAAGCGGGTCTCACCGAGCTGCTCAGTGGCCAGGTGGACATGATGGAGGCAGAGCCCGGTCAGATTCCCCGCATAGAGAAAGAGCCGCGCTTCCGGGTTTATCGCGGCGGCGATCCCGCGGCGCTTGCCATTTACTGGAAGGCCGATCATCCGCTCTTCCGGGACCCGCGTGTGCGGAGCGCGCTCAGGCACGCGATTGACCGTCAGGACATGCTCCGCGTGATGAACTTTCCGCCCGACTTCCCCATGACAGACGCGGTGATCACGTTCACGCAGCTCCTCCGGCGCGAGTGGCCGGAGCCAGTGGCATTTGACACTGCCAGGGCACGGACGCTCCTCGCCGCTGCGGGGTGGGATGACAGCAATGGCGATGGAATCCTCGACAGGGACGGACGCCCGTTCCGTTTTACGGCGAGCGTGCTGAACAGATTTGGCCTCGATAAGCTGGCCGTGTACGTCCAGGCGCAGCTGCGGCGCGTCGGCGTTCAAATGGAAATCCAGATGTTCGATGAGTCAATCATGTGGACTAAGCGGCGGGAGGGCGATTTCGAGGCGTGGATGTTCATTCAGCAGGCCGGCGCTGGCCAATTGCGCAGGGATTTCGGGAGACGCAACTCGCTCGGGTACGCGAACGTCGAGGCATTCGAGCTACTCGATCGCCTGCAGCAGACGGCTGATCCTGACGAGACGGATCGTCTCTACGGACAGCTCTCGCAAATATTTCTGGCCGATCCTCCGATGGTTCGCCTGATCCCGTACTCGAGAACCTGGTTCGTCCACGGGCGAATCCGCGGTTTGAGCACTCCGTTTCGCGCTTCGCCCGATACGCACATGGAATCTCTATGGGTGGAGCAATGAGCCGCCGCGCGTATTTCGCGGCGGTCGCGCTCGTTGCCTTTACGACGCTCATCGCCGCTTGCGCGCCAAAAGATCGCGCGGACGATGCCGGCTCCACGCTGCGCATCGCGTATTTCACCGAAGACGCCATGGGCCCCGCGTGGGACATGCACGGAAAGTTCCTGGTCTTCCTGCCGCTCGTCACGCTCGATTCGCTCGGCGATCCTGTGCCGCGGCTGGCGCGCTCATGGGATCGTACACCCGACTGGCGCACATGGACGGTCCGGCTGCGCAACGACGTACGCTGGCACGACGGAGTGCCCGTCACGGCGCGCGATGTCGCGTTCACGCTGGAACTCCTGCGGCATCCTGACGTCGGAAAAGCATCACCCGATGCGTATCAAGTGGAAGTGCTCGACGACAGCACGTATCGCATCACGACTCGTCGCGGACTGGTCGGAACTCCGCTCGACGGCTGGACGGTCTATTACCCGAAGCACCTGCTCGAGCGGCTCGCGCCGGCGGACTTCTACGAATGGGAATTCTGGCGGGCGCCCGTCGGCAACGGCCCGTACCGATTCTCCCGCCGCGTCCCCGGGCAGATGATGGAATTCGAGGCGAATCCGGATTTCTTCGCGGGCCGGCCGCGCATCGCGCGAGTGAGCCTTCGATTCGGCGTAGGCGAGGAGCAACCGGTGCCGGAGTTGCTTGCCGGCAACGTGGACGCGTTGCCGTACTTCAACGCGATGCGACTGCCGGAGATCGCGCGCGACCCGCGCTTCGTCACGTATCGCGCCGAGGGAACAGGCTTCCACAGAGGAATCATCTGGAACCAGCGCAATGCGCTGTTCAAGGAACCGGTGATTCGCCGCGCGCTAACGTTGGCGATTGACAGGCGGGCTTTGTATCTGGGTCTCAACTCGCCGGGCGAGCCAACCATCTCTGATGTGATTTACACACCACGCCAGGCGCGGCTCGGTGAGCTGCCACCAGCGTTGCCGTTCGATACCGCTGAGGCCGTAGCGTTGCTGGAGCGCGCCGGCTGGAAGGATTCGAATGGAGACGGCGTACGCGACCGCGACGGCAAGCCCCTTCGATTCTCGTTGCTAACGAGCAATGCGGAAGCAGGGGACCGAATGGCCGTTCTCGTCCAGGCACAGCTGCGCCGGATAGGAGTGCAGGCGGATCTGGAAGTCGTGCAGTTCAGCATTCTCGACAATCGAGTGCGCGATGGCGACTTTGACGCCGTGATATACAGGCGGTTTCCCGGCGGCCAGGAGCGAGGACCGATTCGGTACTTCGGCCCGCGATCGCCGATCGGCTATCACGCTACTGAAGTAGTCGCGGCGCTCCAGGCCGCGGATACGACCGTGGACCCCGCGGCCGTAGACGCGCTATATCGCCGTACGTGGCCGATTCTGAGCGCCGATCTTCCAATCACGTTTATCCCCAAGGGTGGCGTCGTCACCGTGGCTCACCGGCGCGTGCGCGGCATTGACGGTGATCACATTGATCCGGCGGGTAGCGCGGAGCTTCTCTGGATCGACCGAGGGAAATTCCGATGATGCGCGTACGCCGCGACACATCCGCGCGTCTCAAGTTCGGCTTCTGTGTTTGCCTGACCGCGCTTGCAAGTATCCAATGCAGCGGAGCCGAGCGAAGTCAGTCCGCCGGCTCGACTTTGACGGTACTGTATGACGGTGACGAGGGGAACTGGCCGCGCTCCCTCGCCTTCCTCGAGCTCGCGCTTCCGGACGAGAACGGGAAATGGCAGGGTCGGCTGGCAAGGAGCTGGGAACACTCGCCTGATTACCGGACGTGGTCTTATTCCCTGCGCCCGAACGTGCGGTGGCACGACGGAGTGCGCGTTACGGCGCACGATGTCAAGTTCACGTTCGAACTGATGAGTCATCCCGACGTTCTGCGGCGAGCGCCGGGATCTTATACGACAGTCGTTCCCGATGACAGCACGTTCGTCATCACGTACGCCGGCAGCTCGATCCCCACCGAGCCGGAGCACTGGCCCTCCATCCTGCCGAAACATCTCCTGGAGGGGCTCGACCCGGGCAAATACGCCAGTTGGGAATTCTGGAAAGCGCCAGTGGGCAATGGTCCATATCGCTACGTCCGGCATGTGCCCAAGACGTTCATGGAGTTCGAGGCGAACCCGGATTACGCGCTGACTAAGCCGAAGATCAATCGAGTCATCGTGAAGTTCGGTCCACCGTCGGTGACGGAGCTGCTGAGCGGAAACGTGGACGCAGTGAGTCATTTCGTCCGAAGCGATGTGATCACGGTCAAGAATGATCCCCGTTTTCGCGTGTACTACGAGGTCTGGGATGACATCAGGAGCCAGCTAGCGATCATCTGGAACCAGCGAAATCCCATCTTGGCCGATGCCCGCGTGCGCCGGGCACTCACCCTCGCCATAGATCGGCGCGACCTGCTTCGAGTGCTCAGCATGTGGGAAGGTCTCCCGACCATGGATGGAGTTTTTACGGAGCGCCAGTATTGGCGGCGCGAGCTGCCGGCGGCGTTGCCGCACGACCCGCAAGGCGCGCGCGAGCTGCTCGAGCAAGCGGGCTGGCGGGACCGTAACGCCAACGGAATTCGCGAGCGCGATGGCCGCGAGTTGAGCTTTTCCCTGACAACCGTTGTTCCCTGGTCGGAAGCGGCGGCAGTGTACGTTCAGGCCCAGTTCCGGCAGGTGGGTGTAAGGATGGACATTGTAGGACTCGAGAACCTGGCACTCCGCGAACGGCTCGAGACCGGGCGATTCGACGCGGCAATCGTCAGCTTTTCGACAGATGTTGCCGAGCTGGATCAGAAGATCCTGGGTCCTC
>JBPPMH010000028.1:0-20965 GCA_051305945.1 Gemmatimonadaceae bacterium | reverse complement strand
CATCATTCTCTACGCGGAATAGCCGATCGTGCAACTACTGTTTTCAGTGCGCCGATCAGCCAAGCGGAAACGGCTGACGATCACCGTCGAACGCGATCGAAGCGTCGTTGTACATGCACCGTCGAGTGCTTCCGACGAAGCAATCCAACGAGTCGTGGATTCCAGACGCCAGTGGATTTTTGAGAAGTTGCATCACAGCCAGAAGTACATGGATTTGCCTCATCCACCGGGAAAGGAATTAGTGTCGGGTGAATCGGCGCTTTATCTCGGACGCTCATATCGCATCGAAGTCATCCCGAATGGCACGGGTGAGGTCCAATTCACACGGCGATTCCTCATCCCGGCGTCGCGCGGGATACGGCGCGACTCTATGCGGGAATGGTACCTCGCCCGGGCACACGAAAAGATCTTGCCGCGCGTTGAGCACCACGCTCACGAGCTCGGCGTCGAGTTCAAGCGAGCGAGGATCGTGGACAATCGCTATCGATGGGGTTCTTGCACGGTCAATGACAATATTTCGTTCAACTGGCGATTAATAAAAGCGCCCATGTTCGTGATTGATTATGTGATTGTGCATGAGCTAGCCCATGTGATCGAGGCGAACCACACCGCGCGGTTCTGGAACGTTGTTAGGTCGCACGTCCCGAAGATGGACCAGGCTCGGGCCTGGCTTCTCGACAACGGACAGTTGCTTGAAGCTGAGCTGTAGGTGCCAAAGCCGCTGGGGTTTGACCATCACGCGCAGCGCCAGCCGGGGACCCCCGAGCGCCCAGCGTAAGCCGGCTCATTTCATCGCGCCCTCATCGTCCGTGCGCGCTCGCTCCCAACCTTGATGCAGGCGCTTTTGTGCGGACGCGTGCTCGAGGGCGTCCTCCGATTTGTCGGGCTCAGAGAGGCGTTGAAGGGACCACCCGTAACTCTTTGTCAACCACCACCTTAGCGGTTGTCAAATTACGCTGGTCTTCGGGAAGCGTTCGGTGTATATTTGATGGGACGGTGGGCCATTTTGGCGATTCAACTTGACCCTGACGCACCGCTTGGCGTTTGTAGCCGTCGCCCTCTCTCCCGAGCGTCACTATGGCTACGGCACTCTTTAGTTCCACCAACGTAGACCTCGACTACCTGCTCTCGCAGGTCGCCGAGGCTCTGCAGCTTTCGCCGACGCAGTTCGGCCTCATGGAGCAGCACTACCGGAGCGTGGCCGAGTTCCTGGCCCACCCGACAAGCCCTCTTGCCCGCTTTCGCCCGCGAATCTATCCACAGGGATCAGCCGCGCTGGAGACTACGGTCCGTCCGCTCCTCAGGGAGGAGTACGACCTCGACTTCGTGTGCGAAATGCTTCCGAGCGGGAAGACCGCGCTCGGCGTTTACGAAGACGTGTACAGTCGGCTGAAGGAACACGCGCTCTATGGTCGCATGGTCGAGAAGAAGAATCGGTGCGTGCGCATCAACTATGAGCACAATTTCCACCTCGACATCATCCCAGCTGAGCCGGATCCCACTCGTGGGGGTACCGCCGTCTGGGTGCCGGACCGCGCGCTCAGAGACTGGACGCCGAGCAATCCGAGAGGGTACGTGGCTTGGTTTACGGACCGCGCGCAGCTGGGTCTTTCCGAAGCACGCAAGGCGGAGGCGTTGCCCGGGCAGACGCCGGTCCGCAGGAAATCGGCGCTGTCGATTGCCGTGCAGCTAATGAAGCGCCGCCGTGATGTCATGTTCAGTAACGCCGACGTTGCGCCGCGCTCGATTCTGCTCACGACCCTCGCCGGCGAATATTATCGGGGCAGCGAAAGTGTTGGGACGACTCTCCTCGACATTGCAACTGGCATCGCCCAACGCATCCGTGTCGCTGCCCCGGGCCGCATTGTCGTATGCAACCCTGCGAACCCTGATGAGGAGTTCTGCGAGTCGCTCGCTGGAGGGGGTCGCTATGAAGCTTTTACTTGGTACGCGCGACAGCTTGAAGAGCAGGCGCGGGCGATACTGACGACTGAGGGCATCCCGGAGCTCCGACGCCTTCTCGCTGAGCTGTTCGGGGAGGAACCGGTTATCAAGGCGGTGCGTGCCTACGGCGAACTCCAGAAGGCTGGGCGCGATGCCAAAACGCTCAAGTTTACCGGCATGGGTGTGGGTGCCCTTGGCATCGTACCCGGCTCGTCGGGCGCGAACCGGTCTATCCCGTCGAATCGCTATTTCGGTGGCAAGAGCTAAGCGCTTTTTTAAGTCATCGCGCTTGACCGTCGCCCAGCAGCGCGCTCGCATGCTTCTGGAGTGGCCTGCGCTGCAGTCGCGTCTTGAAGGAAACGTGCTTCGCGTTACCGGCGTCGTACAACCGTCGCCCATTACACGACGGTATGTGGTTCAGGTTGAGTACCGCGAACTTGGAGTGCCTCGCGCCGCCGTGTTGCGTCCCGCTCTCTCGCGGCGCATTGAGGCGCCTGACGTTCCCATTCCGCACACCTACGGCTTCAATACGCCGGGATCGGAGAGGCCGTGCCTGTACTATCCGAAAGGGCGAGAGTGGACCGCGAGCATGTCGATCGCAATGACCATAATGCCTTGGCTTCTAGGGTGGCTTGTGGATTACGAGGTGTGGCTTGGTGGAGGCGTTTCCCATGGCGAGGGAGAGAAGAGCGAGCAGGGCCAAGACGCCGCATGAGCCATTCCGGGCGCTTTCGGATTTTGAGCCTCGATGGCGGTGGTGTGAAGGGCGCGTACACCGCCGCAGTTCTGGCCACGCTTGAGGCCTCTTCCGGAAAGCGTCTCGCCGAACACTTCGATCTGATTGCGGGCACGTCCACAGGGGGCATCATCGCGATCGGACTCGGACTGGGCATGTCCGCCAGCGAGATCTTGCGCTTCTACCGCGAACGAGGGGCGGAAATCTTCCCGTCGACTGGTGTCATGACCAGGTTCCGCCAGCAGTTACGCCGAGCGATCGCGCCGAAGCATTCCGCGGATCCTTTGAACCGTGCATTGGTGGATGTGTTCGGGGCTCGCCTATTTGGTGAGTCTCGGCAGCGCCTGGTCATTCCGTCTTTTGATGCTGTCGCGAGTGACATCCATGTATTTAAGACGGCGCACGACAGGCGATTTCGGGAGGACTACCAGCGGTCGGCCGTTGAGGTCGCGCGCGCGACGAGCGCGGCACCGACGTTTCTCCCGCTCTTCAAGAGTTCGTGGGGGCAACGGTTTCTGGACGGAGGGCTCTGGGCTAACTCTCCGTCCGTCTCAGCAATTCTTGAGGCGATTGGCGTGCTAGGAGTGCCATTCGGAGACATTGAGTTGTTAAGCATTGGGACGACCAGCGAGCCTTTTTCGCCGGCCCGGTTCGCGGAGCGTGGCGGACTGCTCCATTACGGGAGCGGCCTAATCAAACTCATCCTGCAGTCTCAAGAGCGTGCCGTGTGGGCTCAGACGCGACTATTGAACCCAAACGTATTGCGAATCGATCATGTCGTGAACGAGGGACTTTATGAGCTGGACGACGCACGCTGGATCGAGGAGCTAGCGGCCCGCGGGCAGTACGATGGGCGCCACCATGGGCCCGCCGTAATCGCGCGGTTTCTCGATGTCCCGGCGACACCCTTCACGCCTGTGTACCGACTCGAGGTAGCCTAGCCATCAGCCAGGGGGGGTAAGAAGCCTGGTGTCGGTTCAGGTGTCGGTTGAATGCGGACATCACCGGACATTGGAGCAGGGGTGCACAGGACATTTCGCGGTCCGCCATAGGTAAATGCGGACATCAGGTCCCAATCCCTGCCTATACTTTCCGGCCTGGAAAGTGTGTGTACGTGAAAGCGTACCGTGGGTTCGAATCCCACCCCATCCGTTAGAAGTGCCCCTCTACAACGGTCCGTCAGACGCCAACGAGAGTAGCTTCGCCCTTTGGCGCTGTTCCAAGGGTCTGAAGCAGCTCCGGAATGAGACCTTCGAGATCCCGGAGCCGATTGCTGGGGGCGCGCAGGACCACGACCGCGATACCGCGTCCACCGAGGTTCTGCTGATAGCGAAGGCTCTGGTCCAGCGTCACGAAGACCTCGTACTCGCCGACTGCGGCGTCCAACAGAGCGCCGTTCGACAGGTCGGACCAACGTCTTTGGTGGATCGTCACGACTTCGTGGCCGATGAGCTGGTGGGCTAGCGCCCGTGGCAAATTGCCATCCAGTAGCACGCGCATCGGTTAGCTGAGCGGGTCCGCTTATGCTGCCGTCGCCGAAGCCGTTAGTGCGTCCTTTGCAAGCTCCAGTACGGCGATGGCGTGCTCACGTGAAACGCTCGGAAATTGATCGAGAAATACATCCAGCGAATCACCACCTTCGAGGTAATCAATGAGGCCCTGAACTGGCACTCGCGTTCCCCCGAACACCGGCGTTCCCCCCAGGCGGTCGGGCGAACTCGTGATCAGGGGATTGGGCAAAGACGACATCATGAAAACCCTCCAAAGCAATGGTCTAATCTACACCTCGTGGCCTGGCCTGAGCTAACGTTGCGAGTCCTACCTGCAAGCACAGCCTGCTGAGAGCAGGTGTCGGTCCAGGTGTCGGTTCGTGCGCGCCTGAGCGCGGCGCCGGAGCATCCGTATACACGGACGCTCCTTGCGGCGGTCCCGGTTTTACCGTACTCCCCGCGACACATCCCACCTGTTGCCTAGGCGTGCGATAGCGCCGCATTTCAGGCGCGCGAAGCGGAAGTTTCGACCCATCCTTATGTTTGAGGCTGTGAATGCTTTCCGCTTTGAACCAACGAAGCCGTGACCACTCCCTCGGGCTCCACGCCGAATCTTGGGGCGAGCTACTCTATTGAGGGCGAGGTGGGGCGCGGAGGAATGGCCACCGTCTATCGCGCCCACGACCAGCGGCATAATCGTCGAGTTGCTGTGAAGGTGCTCAACGCCGACATCGCCGCATCGCTGGGCACGAGTCGCTTTCTTCAGGAAATCACGACGGCCGCCGGGCTCAGTCATCCGAATATCGTGCCGGTGCACGACTCCGGAGAGCACGACGGAAACGTGTACTACGTGATGCCGCACGTAGATGGCGAGACACTTCGCGAGCGCATCGTCCGCCAAAAGAGAATTCCGCTCCTCGAAGTTGCGCGTATCACCTCACGAATAGCGGCGGCGCTCGATTTCGCGCATCGGCACGGCGTGGTGCATCGCGACATCAAGCCAGAGAACATCATCCTCTTCGAGGGCGAGCCGCTCATACTGGATTTCGGAATCGCCAAGGCGATCTCGGCGGCTGGAGGAGAAAATCTCACTCGGACGGGAATCGCGGTAGGTACGCCTGCCTACCTAAGCCCCGAGCAGGCCAGCGGCGAAACCCAGCTCGATGGGAAGAGCGATCAGTACAGTCTCGCCTGTACGGTTTACGAGATGATCTGCGGTACCCCGCCGTTTACCGCGGCATCTCCCCAGGCGCTCATCGCTAAACGGTTCACCGAAAAACCCAAACCCGTATCGGACTTGGCCCCTGGCACTCCGGTCGAGGTCTCCGAAGTAGTGGCTCGTGCACTTTCCCTGGAGTCCACCGACAGGTTTACAACTTTGACCGAATTTGCGACGGCATTATCGCGCGCCTCCGGCGCCGCGGATCATGGGGGCAAGCCCGACACAGGATCGAAACAGTCGGTCGCGGTCCTCCCGTTCACCAACATGAGCACCGACGCGGAGAACGAGTTCTTCGCCGACGGTATCACCGAAGAGATCATCAACGCGCTTACCAAGGTTCGCGCACTGGACGTCTCCTCCCGGACGGCCTCGTTCGCGTTCAAGGGAAAGACGCAGGAGGTGGACGAGATCGCGCGCAGGCTGAAGGTGCGCAACATTCTCGAAGGCAGCGTACGCAAGGCGGGGAACCGCCTCCGCGTGACCGTGCAGCTGGTGGACGTAGCGACGGGAAATAACCTCTGGTCGGAGCGCTACGACCGTGAGCTGGCGGATGTTTTCGAGATTCAGGACGAAATCGCGACTAGCATCGTCAACGCGCTCAAGGTCGTCTTGAGCGGTGCCGAGGAAGCAGCGATCAAGAAAGTGCCGACGCAGAGCGTTCGGGCGTACGAGTATTATCTGCGCGGACGTCAGCTTTTCCACCAGCGCCGCCCGGAGACGCTGGATGCAGCCGAGGACATGTACCGTCGGGCGATCGCCCTCGACCCGAACTACGCGCTGGCGTACGCTGGTCTCGCCGACTGCTCGGCGTTCCGCGCCGCGTACCATGGCGGGGGCGAGGAGGCGCTCGCGCAGGCCGATTCCGCGAGCAAGAGGGCACTCGAGCTGGATCCGAACTCCGCCGAGGCGCATGCTTCGCGTGGGCTGACGCTGTCGCACCAGCGAAGGTTCGAGGAAGCAGAGGTGGAGTTCGAGCAGGCGCTGCTGATCGACCCGATGCTGTACGAGGCGATTTACTATTTCGGCCGCACGCTTCAGACTGAGGGAAAAGCGGAGCGGGCCGTCGAAATGTATGAGCGCGCGGTAGCGCTCCGCCCCGATGACTATCAGTCACTGTCGTTCGCTACCGCGCAGCATCATGCGATGGGTAGCGAAGCGAAAATGTTGGATACCGCGCGGCGAATGATCGCCGCCGCCGAGCACGCACTGTCGCTGAATCCCGGCGATTCCAGGGCTCTGTATCTGGGCGGAATCGTGCTCGAGCGACTGGGCGATTCGAGGCGCGCGCAGGAATGGGCGCAGCGGGCGCTCCAGATCGACCCGAGCCACCCGGTGATGCTCTACAATATCGGCTGCCTGCACTCAGTCGCGGGCCGTGTGGATCTGGCAATCGATCATCTGGAGCGTGCGATGGAGCTGGGGTTCCACCACCGCGACTGGCTGCTGACCGATCCCGACCTGACGAACGTCTGGAACCACCCGCGGTTCAAGGCGTTGCTGGAGGGGAAGGAGCTGACCTAGTTGACGGCTTGGTAATCATCTCTAACGTATGGACACCCTTTCCCCACCGCCCTTGCCGACCGCGACCCTTCCCATCGAGCGACTACGCACAGCGCTCGACAGCTCGTACTCCATTGATCGCGAGCTTGGGCGCGGAGGCATGGCGACCGTGTATCTCGCGCAGGATCGCAGACACGACCGGGTCGTTGCGCTCAAGGTACTTCACCCCGACCTCGCGGCTTCACTCGGACCTGAGCGGTTCCTCCGCGAGATCAAGGTCGCGGCCCGTCTCAACCATCCGCACATCCTGCCTCTCTTCGACAGCGGCGAAGCGGACGCGTTTCTCTACTATGTCATGCCTTACGTCGAAGGCGAATCGCTGCGAGAGAGGCTCGAACGAGAGAAGCAGCTGCCGGTCGAAGAAGCGATTCACCATGCGAAGGCAATCGCTTCCGCGCTCGATTACGCGCACAGGCAGAAAATCGTGCACCGGGATATCAAACCGGAAAACGTGATGCTGTATGAAGGAGAAGCGATGGTCATGGACTTCGGAATCGCGAAGGCCGTGAGTTCCGCTGCGACAGAAACGCTGACCCAGACCGGAATGATGGTGGGAACGCCCGCATACGTGAGCCCGGAGCAAGCGTCGGGAGAGACCAACCTGGATGGCCGGAGCGATCAGTACAGCCTCGCATGCGTTCTCTACGAAATGCTCGCAGGGGAACGGCCGTTCACCGGATCCACGGCCCAGGCGGTGCTGGCAAAGCGCTTCAAGGAAGACGCAAAACCTCTCCGTGACCTGCGCGGAAGTGTTCCGGAGCACGTGGAGCGAGCGGTCACCAGAGCGATGGCCACTGAGCCTTCCGGCCGCTTCGCCACCACCGCGATTTTCGCGCAGGCGCTCGTCAGCCAGAGCATGGTGACACCCACGGACACCGCCACGCTCCCTCAGCCCGTGGTTTCGGCCGCAAAATCGGTGGCCGTGCTCCCGTTCGTGAACATGAGCGCCGATCCGGAGAACGAATATTTCACCGATGGCATGGCCGAAGAGTTGATCAGCGCCCTGTCGAGGATCCAGTCTCTGAGAGTGGCGTCGAGAACGTCTTCGTTCGCCTTCAAGGGGAAGCACGAGGACATCGGGGAGATTGGGCGCAAGCTCAAGGTCTCGACGGTGCTCGAAGGCAGTGTCCGGAAGGTCGGCAACAAGATACGCGTCGCGGCGCAGCTGGTGAACGTCGCCGATGGATACCAGCTCTGGTCGGAGCGATTCGACCGGGAGATGGAGGATGTGTTCACCATCCAGGACGAGATCTCTCAGGCGATCTTCAAAGCCCTTCGCGTGATCCTCAGTGAGGGAGAGAAGCGGGCCATCGAGCGGGATCGCACGGTGGACGTCCAGGCGTACGAATACTATCTGCGCGGACGTCAGTATATCCATCAGTGGAGCCGCAAGAGTCTGGAATACGCGAGGCAGATGTTCCGGCGGGCGATCGAAATTGATCCGGGATACGCGCTCGCGTACGCCGGTCTCGCCGACAGCTGCTCGCTGCTCTACATGAACTGCGATGCACGCGAGCAGAACCTTGCGCAGGGGAATGCCGCCAGCCAGAAGGCGCTCGAATTGGGCCCGGATCTCGCCGAGTCGCACGTGGCTTGCGGACTGGCGAACTCACTCAGCAAGCGATTCCCTGAGGCAGAGCGCGAATTTGAGCACGCCTTGCGGCTCGACCCCAAGCTGTTTGAAGCTGCCTATCACTACGGCAGAGCAAGAATTGCACAGGGGGAGTTTGCTGAAGGCGCCAAACTCTTCGAGCGAGCCTGCGCGCTGCGGCCAGAGGATTTCCAGGCCCCTTCCTTTCTTGCGCGCTGCTATCTCGGCATGGATATGAAAGCCGAAAGCGTGGCGATGTACCGGAAGGCGCTCAGACTGATAGAGGAGCGGCTCGAGCTGAACCCCGACGATGCGCGCGCATGCCAGCTCGGTGCTGTGAATTCCTCAGCGCTCGGAGAGGCAGAAGCCGGGATTGATTATGCGCGCCGCGCGCTGGCGATCGATCCCGATGACCCTCTGCTTCTCTACAACGTCGCTTGCATGTACGCCCTGCTGGGTAACCCGGATGAGTCGCTGAGCGCTCTGGAGAGAGCTGTCGACAAGGGTTACGGCCAGAAGGAGTGGGTGGCGCATGACTCCGATCTGGATTCGCTGCGTGACCTACCGCGATTCCAGACTATAGTCGCGTCGATGTAGACCAACCGCTGATCCCTTTTAGGGAGGTGTCGGTTCAGGTGTCGGTTGGATGCGGACATCACCATCCGTACACGCTCCAGCCGGCGGATAAAGTGCGTCGTCAGAATCGCCGCCTTGTCAGCAGAAATGGCCTTACCCGACTGTGCCCGGACTTCGTTGATGTAAGCGCCCAGCTGTCCTGCGGCCGAAACCGAGCTTCCGCGAGCGATGGACGCGGCGTACGCGCCGAGCTTGGCGCACAGCGAATTACCGATCCCCGCGGAGCTGGAGAAGCGCCGCGTGAGCGTGCAGAGGATGCCGGGTGTCACGAGCACAGTGTCGGACGCCAGGCCCGACATTGCGTCGGAGGCCGAGCACGTGATCGCCACGGATTGATCTACAGTGTAGGTGCCCGCGTTACCCGCGTAGCCGATGACCGGATCGGTAGCGTCACGCTTTATGGTGCCGCCACGATCACGCCTGCCGCTGTGGCGGCGAGGGCGATGTTTCGACGGCTGAATCTCGACGGAGGCGGGGCTACGGCGGTGCGATACCGCGCCGTGTGCCTGCTCGTGCCGGTCACCGCGCGCGCCGAGGCTTCGCCAAGCACCGCGCGCTTGAATCCGTCCATCGTCCGGAACCGGTCGGCAGGGGTCTTTTCGAGCGCGCCCATGACTGCCGCTTCCAGCTCCTCCGGCACGGCCGGCCGCACGATGCGGAGCGAAGGGACGAACTAGAGGCTGTGGCGCGCCATGATCGCGCGCGGATTCGCGCCGGTGAGCGGCGGGTCTCCCGAGAGCATCTCGAAGAGCGTGCATCCCAGCGCGTAGATGTCCGCGCGCTCGTCGACCACGTCGCCGGCGTCGGCCGTCAGAACCTTGATGGCGACTCGGCGGTCGTGCTTCAGGTCGCGCGCCGCGAGGACGGTTGCCATCCCGCCGCGGCCGAGCTCGCCCTCGACTTGATAGCGGTCGGCCAGCTCGGACGCCAGCCGATCGTGCTCAGGATGCATGCGCGGAACCACTCGTTGGTAAAAGACCTTGCCGTGCCCCGCCTATTCTCACCGCGCGAACACCTTGCCGCAATGGTGTAGCTCCGCGCGGACTCCTCTTCTCGCTTCCCACCACGATCACGTCAGTGCGGTAACACGACGTTCCGCTCAACGTGTCGCCGCTATCGCTGCCATGGCGATGTCCCAGCCGACCAGTTCCGTCGCTAGGCGAACGCGAATCGTGTCGGCTCGCCGGCTCCGGTTGCTGTTCCTCCCGGACCGGATTCGTAAGTAGTGGCGTAAACCGGCCGAAAGCGCGATGTTATGGGCCACTGAAAACATTTATTTACGAGGCCGGGATGGCATTGAACACATTGTCCAAGAGAGCGCGTGCGGCATCGATCGCAATCATCGCCGCGCAGCTCGCGCTGGCGTGCGGTGGTGGCGACAAGCTGGATCCGCCAGTCGCCTCGAGTATCGCGGCGCAATCGACGACATCCATGGAGGCGATCGCGGGCACTGCGGTGTCGCAAAGGCCTTCGGTCCTCGTCAAGGACCAGCGTGGGAATCCCATGCCGAACCTGGCCGTCACGTTTGCGGCGGTTCTAGGCGGCGGCACTGTCACCGGCGCAAGCCAGACCACCGATGCCAGCGGGAGCGCGACGGTCGGCGGTTGGGTGCTTGGCGCGACGGCGGGAGAGAATGCACTGACGGCGTCGGTTTCCGGATTGCCGCCGCTGACATTTGCGGCGACCGGAAAGGCCGGCCCGCCCGCCGCCATCGTGAAGGTCGGCGACTTTCAGTCCGCCATCGTCGGCGCCGCGGTTCCCGAGCCAGTGTCGGTGATGATCACGGACGCAGGCGGTAATCCGATTTCCGGCGCCGTCGTTGCATTCGAGGTGACCTCGGGCGGAGGCTCGATTGTCGGCGAATCTGCGACCTCCGGCGCCGACGGGATCGCGACCTTGGGAAGCTGGACCCTGGGGACGACTCCCGGGCTGAACAAGCTGACCGTCACTTCAGGCGCCCTCGGTGAGGCGGTGTTCACGGCGATCGCAGTCGTCGGCCCGCCGACCAGGCTGGGTATCCACAGCCAGCCGTCGGAGGCCGGCGTGGACGTTACCCTGGCGCCAGGACCCGTCGTGCACGTGCAGGACACGTACGGCAATCTCGTCACGACAGCGACTACCAGCGTGACGGCGGCGCTAGCGAGCGGAGCAGGCACGCTCGGCGGAGCCGTCACGGTGAGCGCGGTAGCCGGCGTCGCGACATTCGCCAACCTCGTAATATCCGGTCTCACCAGCGATGGCACTGTGAGCCTTCGCTTTACCGCCCCCGGGCTGGCGACGGCTACGTCGAGCACTTTCGCGGCACTGGTGTCGCCGCCGAACCTCACGATCGACGGCCTGTACGTCATCCAGGCCACGCAGACGTATGGCGGAACCGTGCCGCTCGTCGCCGGGAGGCCCGGACTGATACGCGTCTTCGCCAAGGCGTCGCGGTCGAACACGATGATGCCCGTCGTCAGGGTACGGCTGTACCGCGCGGGCAATCTCGTGCAGACGTACACGATCAACGCGCCGACTTCGGCCGTTCCGACCGTCATCCAAGAGGGCTCGCTTTCGTCATCCTGGAACGTGGCCGTCCCGGCGAGCGTGATGCAGCCGGGGCTCTCGATCCTCGCCGACGTCGATCCGTCCGGGGTGATCAGCGAAGGCAGCGAGACGGACAACATGTTCCCCGCCTCCGGCACGCCGCTGAGCCTCGACGTTCGCCAGGCCAGCACCTTCAGGGTCACGCTGGTTCCCGTGATTCAGTCCCCCAACGGCCTGCAGGGGGATGTCACGGTGGCGAACAAGGACAGCTACATGGACTACGCCTGGCGGGTGTATCCGATCTCCAGCTACGACGCGGCGGTGCGGGCTCCATACACCTTCGGCGGAAACCTGTCCTCCAGCTACGACTCGACCTGGTCCCAGCTCCTGGCCGAGATGGCGAACTTACACCTGGTCGATACCGCTCGGTTCTATTACGGGGTGCTCAAGCCGGCGTACACCAGCGGAGGCACGGGGTTCGGCTACATCGGACTCGGCGCCGCGATCGGCGTGGACTGGACGACCGCGCGCGAGCCCGGCACCAACATTCGCGCGATGACGGCCGCGCACGAGTGGGGCCACAACTTCAACCGCCGCCACGTCGCCTGCGGCGGCCCTACCGGCATCGACGCGTTCTATCCCTACGACCCGCAAACCATAGGGGTCTATGGATATGACATCGAAAGCGGCGCATTGCGGCCCCCCGGGGATTTCAAGGAGTTCATGTCGTACTGCCAGCCAGTCTGGATCAGCGATTACACGTACAAGGCCGTTATGGACCGTCGCGGGACGACGAGCGCCGGCGTTTCCAGCAGCTCGGGCGGCTCGCGGCGGTCGCTGCTCGTGTGGGGACGGATCGGGCCGGATGGAGTCGTGCTCGAGCCGTCATTCGAGATAGACGCGCGTCCGTCGCTGCCGGAGCGAGCCGGTCCCTACAGAATTCGGGGCACGGATGCCGCCGGCCGCGAAATGTTCAACTTCTCGTTCACGGGAACCGAGATCGACCACTTGCCCAACCACAGGCATTTTGCCTTCGTGGTGCCGCTGCCCACCGGTCAGGCGAGACCGGCCGCGATCCGGCTCTCGGCTAACGGCCGCGAAGCAATCCGCGGCTCCGCGCTTACGGGCGCGCTCGGCAACGCGCCGATGCCTCCGGCTGCGGCACGGCTCAGCAGGATCGGGGGTACGCGCTCGCGGCTGGAGTGGGACGTCCGCACCTACCCGATGGCGATGGTCCGCGATCCAGCTACAGGGCAGATACTTTCCTTCGCTCGCGGCGGCAGGCTCGACATCGGCGTTCCCGGCCAGGAGCTGGATGTCACGTTTTCCGACGGCGTGAGCTCGAACCGCCAGCGCATTCGGGTCGCGCCGCGATGACGCGGCCATTCGCCGGATCGCGAACGAGGTGCGTGCGCGCCGCCCTGGCGCTGTGCGCCGTCGCGCTGTCGGCATGCGGGACCGGTAACGCGGTGGCTGATTCATCGGCGGCGGTCAGCAGCACTGCTCCAGTGCCCACACGCGTGACGCTCGAGCGAAAGCCCTGCTACGGGACGTGCCCGGTGTACGGCGTCGCGGTAGCCGACGACGGTGCGGTAGTGTTCGAGGGGCTGCAGCACGTCGACTCCATCGGCCGCTTCACCGCGCGAATCGATGCGCAGCGCGTGGCCGAGTTGGCGCGCGTGTTCGAGGAGCACGGCTACTTTGCGCTGGACGACAGGTACGCTGAAGGCGAGGCCAACTGCCGGCCCTACGCCATGGACGCGCCGACGGTGATCACGTCGATCACAATCGGGGATCGCACGAAGCGAGTCGAGCACGATCTCGGCTGCGCCGGGGTGCCGCAGCGCCTGTACGATCTCGAGCGCAGGATCGACGAGATCGTGGGTACGTCGCGCTGGATACGGAACTGACGCGCCGCTAGCCGGTATTCCTCAGTCCCTGCGCGATTCCGCTCACCGTAGTCGCCAGCGCGGCATCCACCGCCGGCCGGGAATCATCCCCCGGAGACATGGACTCCTTCCGCCGTAGCAGCGCGATCTGGAGCAGCGACAGCGGATCGACGTACGGGTTGCGTAGCGCGATCGCCGATTGCAGCACGTCGTTGTCGCGCAGCAGCTCGGCGCTGTCGCGGATTCGCAGCACGGCGTCCACCGCGCTCGCGTACTCCCGCTCCAGGAGTGACAGCAGCGCGGTGTCGCCGCCGAGGTTGCCGACGTAGGCGCGCGCGATCTCCATGTCGGCCTTGGCGCACACCATCTCGATCTTGCTCAGCAGGTCGTCGAAGAACGGCCAGCGCGCGGCCATCCGGCGGAGCACGTCCAGCCCCTCGTCCGTCGATGCGTAGTGCGCGAGCGCTGTCCCGGCTCCAAGCCAGCCGGGGAGCATCAGCCGGATCTGCGTCCAGCCGAAGCCCCACGGAATCGCGCGAATCCCGCTGATTCCGGAGCCGGCTCCGGGGCGGTACGCCGGGCGCGACCCGAACCGCGCGTCGGCCAGCTCGTCTATCGGAGTCGTGGCACGAAACAGCGCGAACAGCGCGTCGTCCTCGTGCACGAACCGGCGGTACACCGCCAGGCCGCGGGCCGCGAGGTCGGTCATCGTCGCCCGGAACTCCGCCATCTCGTCCGCGGTCGCGTCGGCCGGCGATTCGTTGAACTCCTGCATGAGCGCGCCCGTGAGCATCACCTCCAGCGTGCGCTCCGCGATCGAAAGCAGGCCGAATTGCTGCGAGATGATCTCGCCCTGCTCGGTGATCTTGATGCGGCCGTTAACCGTGCCGGGCGGCAGCGCCGCCAGCGCGCGCGCGACCGGCGACCCGCCGCCCCGGCCGACGCTCCCGCCGCGTCCGTGAAAGAGCAGCAGCTCCACGCCCGCCTCGCGAAACACCTCGGCCAGCGCTTCCTGCCCGCGGTACAGCGCCCACGACGACGCGAGAATCCCGGCGTCCTTGCCCGAGTCCGAGTAGCCGATCATCACCTCCTGCCGGTTGCCGCGCGCGGCGAGCTGCCGGCGATACGTCGGGTCGGCCAGCAGCGCGCGCATGACCGCGGGCGCGCGCTCCAGATCGTCCAGCGTCTCGAATAGCGGCACTACGTCGAGGCGCGACTCAGGCGGATCGGCGGCGAGATCGGTGAGCCCGGTCTCGCGCGCGAGCAGCAGCACACGCAGCAGATCGTCCGGCCCGGTCGTCATGGACACTATGTAAGTGCTCGCGGCCGCTTCGCCGATCTCCTCCTGGATGTCGCGCACCGCGCGAAACGTGTCGAGCACACGCCGCGTATCGTCGGCCAACTCGAGGTGCGGATTCACCAGCGGGCGCCGGCCGCCGAGCTCCGCGCGCAGCGCCTCCCCCGTGAGCGGAGGAACGTTCAGCACGGTGGCGAGATCGTCCACCGCGGCGCGGTGCACGTCGGCGTGATCGCGCACGTCCATGAGGTAGCCGTGCAGTCCGTGCGCGCGGACCATGGCCAGCAACGGGTCGATCGTCACCCGCCGTGTGTGCTCGGCGCCGGCAGCCACGAGGTTCTCGCGCACGAGCAGGAGGTCCCGCTCCAGCCCGGCGGCGTCGGGGTACGCAGCGGGCTCGTCGGCGTCGCGCCCGGCGTCGCGCGCGGCGGTGAGCCGCCTGGTCGCCTTCACCCGCGCGGCCATGAGCGAGAGCTTGAGTCGGAGCGGCTCGTCGGCGTTGCGCGCGCGGTTCGCCTCGTACACGTCCGGGAGGAGCTCGCTGTCCGACTCGATGGACGCGCGCAGTTCGTCGCTGGGCGGCGCGATCGTGGCGGAAACCGACAGCCGCTCCACCAGGTCCGTGAGCGCTTCGGCGTAACGCCCGAGCATCGCGTAGCTCGCGCGCCGCGCCGTCGCGATCGTCACGTCGGGTGTGACGAACGGATTGCCGTCGCGGTCGCCGCCGACCCAGTTTCCTATCCGCAGCGGCACGATCTCCCGCACGGCTTCGCCGCTTCCTTCCAGCTCGTCCTCGAAGGCACGCAAGAGCGCCTCGCGTGCGCGCATCGCGCCGTCGAGCAGGCTCGTCTCGAGGTACCACAGGACCGTGCTCACTTCGTCCCGCACGGTGGGGCGGTCCTGCCGCACCTCGGCGGTGATCCACAGCAGCTCGACTTCGCCGTCGAGCGCTTCCTCGATGGCGCGCCGCTCCCCGTGTGGCGCTCCGTCGCGCGCCAGCAGCAGGTCGGCCACCCTCGCCTGGAGCGCGAGCAGCGTGCGCCGCGTGGATTCGGTGGGATGTGCGGTCAGCACCGGGCGCACGGCCAGCGCCGACATCGCCCGGGCGACGGCCGCCGCGTCGTGGCCGCGAGCCCGCAGCTCGCGCATAGCCCACCGGGCGGACGCGCTCTGGGGCTCCGCGTCTTCGACGCTCCGGTACGCGCGCGCGCGCCGGACGCGGTGGACCTGCTCGGCCGTGTTGATGAGGAGGAAGAACAGCGTGAAGGCGCGCGCCGTGACCGCTGCGCGTTCGAGCGGAAGCGCGTCCACGCGGGCCAGGAGCGTGTCGAGCGAGGGGGCGCCGGCTTCGCCGCGACGCCTGGCGCGGCACGCCTGGCGCAATGATTCCACGGTGTCGAACGCCCCCTCGCCCTCGAGACGGCGGATGACGTTGCCGAGGGAAGCGGCGAGCCAGCGCACGTCCTCGTGCAGCGGGACGTCCTCGGGGCGGACGTCGGCTTCGGCCGGAGTCGCGGGCGCTTGCTTCACGGGGTAGGCATCCGAACGAGCCGTGTCTTCATCGAGTCATTGTGGTAGAGTCTCTCCGATGACGAAAACCGGGTTCACCGCGGAATACTACCGCCGGTACTACGAAAATCGGTCCACAGCGGTCGTGACGCCGGCGCAACGGCGCGCGGAGGTGAGGTTCGTGCTCGCCTTCTGCGGGCACATCGGCGTGGACATCCGCCAGTTCGCGGACGTGCGCGGGCACCGGCTGGTGGGCGAAGGAGCTTGCCCGGCAATATCCGCGCTGCCGCGAGATCGAGACGTACGACGCGAGCGCCGATGCCGCGCGGCTCTACGGCCACCGGCGAGTTTCCATCGAGCAGCTCGGCGGGCGACCGGCCGACCTCGTCGTGTGCCGCGACGTTCTCCGCTACGTTCCCGACGCGGAGGCGAAAAAGGCGATCCTGCGACTCGCGAAGAAGTGCCGGGGCGTGCTGTACCTCCACGTCGTCACGCGCGAGGACGAAGTGGACGAGGATGCCAGCGACATGACCGGCCACTTCCGCTCCGCGCGCTGGTATTTGAAGCGGCTCGAGGCGGTGGGCTTCAGGAACGCGGGCATGGGATTATTCGTATCCGATCGGTTTCGCGATTTCGATCCTTTCGCGCTGGAGCTTCCATAAGGTCCGGCAAGAGACTCACGTCGAATAAGCCCTTTTGCCAGGACATTCGGCCTGCTGGTGCGGACCTGGCACTGTGTTTGATAACGTACGGAGGTGGAGGTCAGCCCACCGATGCCTTACAGGACGTTCGCGGACGACCGCGGAAGAAGCTGGGAGGTCTGGGACGTTCGTCCCGAGCGCGTCGAGCGGCGGGACGGGGAACGCCGGCATGAGCGTCCGACTCCGTGGGCCGGCCTCGAGCGCCGGGTGGCGGATGATCGCAGGCAGCATAGCGAAGTCCGGCTGCGCCTGAGTCACCTGCTCTCCGAGGGTTGGCTCGTGTTCAAGTCGGATCATGAGAGGCGGCGGCTGTCGCCGATCCCGGCCAATTGGGAGACCCTTCGCGCGCAGGAAATCCGCGCGCTCGGGGAGAAGGCCGAAGTCATCGGTACCAGGATCAGGGAGCAGTCGGCTTAGCGCGCGAGAGTGGGGGTCAGTTTCGTCGCTTGGTTTTGCGCAATCGCCGGGCAACAGCACCGGAATTGACCCACGCCGCGCGCGAGTGCTCCACCCCGTGCTAGGAGATTTCGCGACTCGCGGCCGGCAGCTTGTGTTGTTCGGACAGCAGCTTGGTGGTGAAGCGCTGCCCCTCGGATATCCTCTCGACTTCCACCGCGATCGCTTCGACCGCCTGGTTCAGCTGCGCAAGCTGTGATGCGACCGCTGGCGGCACCTTGGGCGCGGCGCCAGTCCGGTCGATGCGCCGCCCGATCGCCTTCGCGATGGGATAGCCGATGATCATCACGGCGAAGGTGATGAAGAATGCGAACGCGGTCTCCTGCACGCGCGGTGGAATGTCGTCGGGCGGTATCCACGGCGGCGCCTGTGCGGTGGTCGCGATTCCCGGAGCGGCAGGGGCGATGACCGTGACTCTGCCTGCTTCATTCTGTGCGGCGGTGGCATCCTCGATCGTTTGCCGGATCTGCTCGCGGAGCTGCTCTCGATCAATTGTTCGTTGCGTGGGTGCGGCCTGCATGTAGCTCTTGGGTGTGAGTAACCGAACTGTTATGAGACTCTCTACGTCGCGGGTGTGAGCCCCGTTTCACGACTAATTTGCCGCGCGGTGGGCGCATCGCGTAATATCGGGCCGTGAGCAAAGCCGATTTTTCGGGAAAGACCGTGGTCCTCACCGGGGTCGGGCGCGCCGGCCAGGTGGGCGAGATCGTGGCCCGGGCCTTCGCCGACGCCGGCGCACGGATGGCCCTGATCGACCGCGATGACCAGGTGAAAGCGCGCGCCGCCGAGCTCGGCGGCAGCGCGTCCGCCCACGTGTGCGACCTCACGAACCCGGAGGAAGTCGGGTCCACGGCCAGCCGGATTGGCGCAGACAGCGGCGGGTCCATAGCCGCGCTCGTCAATCTCGCCGGCGGCTTCGGGATGAGCGGACCGGTCGCCGACAGCGATCCAGCCGTGCTGCACAAACAGATCGCGATCAACCTCACGACGGCCTATCTCGCGACGCGCGCGTTCCTGCCTCTGCTGCGGAAGGGAAAGGGCGCGATCGTGTATTTCGCGTCCGCCTCCGTTCTCCCCGACGGCGCATCGAAGAACATCAGCGGCTACGCGGCCGCGAAAGCAGGCGTGCTCGCGCTCATGCGCTCGGTCGCCGCCGAGGAGCTCGGCGTCGTGCGGGCCAACGCGCTGGCGCCTACGCAGATCAGGACTGCGGAGAACGTCGCGGGGATGGGCGCGGACGCCGCCTACGTCGAGCGCGAAGCCGTCGCCGAGGCCGTGCTCTTTCTCTGCTCGAGCGCGAGCCGCAACGTCACCGGACAGGCGATCAAGCTCCAGTGAACAAGTCGCTCGCGCTGGTCCTCGCTCTGATCGCGGGCCTTGCAATCGGCGCGCTGCTGCGCGCGTACGATCCGGCGCTGGCCGACTCCGCTATTGCGCTGGCAGATCCAGTGGGCACGCTCTGGGTCAACGCGATCCGGATGACGGTGATTCCGCTGGTCGTGTCCACCGTGCTCGCGGCGCTGCTCGCGCCGGGATCGCGCGCGCTGTTCGCGCAGCTCGGCTGGCGCGCCGCCGCGCTGCTCGGAGTGATCGCGCTGGTGCTGTCGTCGCTGTCAGTGCTCGCCGCGCATTCGGCGTTCGCCTGGCTCTCGCTGGACGACGCGCGCGCCGCCGCGTCCGGGCTCGCCACCACCGGGCCGCCCGCGAAAGTGCCCGGCATAGGCGAATGGCTGGTCAGCCTGATTCCGGTGAATCCCGTCAAAGCCGCCGCCGACGGCGCGATGCTCCCGCTGTTGATCTTCACAGTGGCGTTCGGTCTCGCCGCCACGACTTTGGCGGAGGCTGGCCGCGAGCGGCTCCGCGAGCTGACCGTGGCGATCTCCGAGACCATGTTGCGGATCGTCGAGTTCGTGCTCTGGCTCGCGCCCGTGGGCGTGTTCGCTCTGTCCCTCGTGCTGGCCGCGCGGCTGGGGGCGAGCGCGGTGGGCGCGCTCGGCGTCTTCGTGGGCGTGGTCGTGGTGCTGTGCGTGCTGACCATCGCCGCGTTCTATCCGCTGGTCGCGGTCGCTTCGACTACGAGAGTGCGGGATTTCGCCGCAGCGTCCACGGCGGGGCAGGCGCTCGCCTTCAGCGCGCGCTCCTCTCTTGCCGCGCTGCCGGCTATGCTCGAGGGCGCCCGCGCGCGACTTTCCGTGCACCGCGATCTCCCGGGCTTCTTCCTGCCGATCTCCGCTTCGATCTTTCGCCCCGGCAGCGCCGTGGCGATTCCCGCGGGCGCCATCTTCGTGGCGCGGCTGTACGGCGTGGACCTCGGCGCCGCCGACCTCATGACCATCGCCGTCACGTCCGCGCTGCTGACGTTCAGCGTGCCGTCCATTCCCGGAGGAACGATTCTCATCATGGCTCCAGTCCTCGCGGCAGTCGGAATTCCCGTCGCGGGGATCGGCGTGCTGCTCGCTCTCGACGCCATTCCCGACATGTTCCGCACCACGACCAACGTCACGGGCCACATGGCGGCCGTCACGATACTGGACCGGTGGGCCGGTGACGCCGCGCCCCCCCGAACCGACAACCGGCCATGAGTGAGACTGCCGCCGCCGGCGAGAGGTTCACGATAGACAAGAAGTCGCTGCGAAACGTGATCGCGGCGTCCTCCGCGGGCACGATGATCGAATGGTACGACTTCTACATCTTCGGCGCTCTCGCGGCGGTGATCTCCACGCATTTCTATCCCGCGGGGAGCCCGACACTCAACTTTCTCAAGACGCTGGCGACGTTTGCCGTCGGCTTCGCCGTGCGCCCATTCGGCGCGCTGGTGTTCGGCAGGATCGGGGATCTGGTCGGGCGCAAGTTCGCGTTCCTGGTCACGCTGCTGATCATGGGCGGGGCCACCGCGGCGATCGGCTTCCTTCCGACGTACTCACAAATCGGAATGGCCGCGCCGATCCTGCTTGTGATCCTCCGACTGCTTCAGGGTCTTGCCCTTGGCGGCGAGTACGGCGGCGCCGCGATCTACGTGGCTGAGCACTCGCCGGACGCGAAGCGCGGCTTCTACACGAGCTTCATCCAGACGACCGCGACGCTCGGCCTCTTTCTCTCGCTCGGCGTGATCCTCATCGTGCGCGCATCCATGTCCGAGGAGGCGTTCCGGGACTGGGGCTGGAGAATTCCGTTCCTCCTTTCGATCGTGCTCGTAGGACTGTCGTACTACATCAGGAGCCGGCTGGCCGAGTCGCCGCTGTACACGCGCCTCAAGCAGGCCGGAAAAACCTCTACCGCGCCGATCACCGATTCGTTCGGCACCTGGCCGCGGTGGAAGTTCTTCCTGCTGGTTTTGTTCGGCGCAACGGCGGGGCAGGCGGTGGTCTGGTACACCGGACAGTTCTACGCGCTCTTCTTCATGCAGAC
>JBPPMH010000027.1:0-5582 GCA_051305945.1 Gemmatimonadaceae bacterium | reverse complement strand
CCCGCGTCCGCGGCGCTGGCGCGCACGTCCACGTTGTTGATGAACGCGATCCGGTGCCCTTCATATATCCCCGCGCGCTCGGCGGGCCCGTCCTCGGCGACGCCGTCCACGAACACGCCCAGCGTGTCACGCTTGGTGGGCGAGCCGCCGAGCATGAGGCCGAGGGTCGCGCGGTTCTGCGTGGCGCTGTCGACCACCATGACGCGCTGCATGACACGATCACGAATCGTCGTAGCTTCGGATTCGGCGCGCCGCGCTTCCTCCGCCGTCCGGGCCCGACCTTGCGCCGTCGCCTGAGCCTCCACCGTACCGCCGACCAAGTACGCCGAGGCGAGCAAAACCAGTGTTCGCATGACTCTCCGATCCGAAATGGGTTCGGTCTATAGGTCACGCCCCTTTCCGCGATGGTTTCCGATGCCTGCCTCCGGGGTCGCGGGGTGGGCGGGGGTCGCACCGCGACCCCGGAGCCACCGATGCAGACCAACAGCGCGCGGCTAGACGACGATGTTGAGCAGGCGGCCGGGGACGAAGACGACCTTCTTGGGAGCGCCGGTCACGAACTTGGCGATGGAGGGGTCCTCCAACGCCAGTTTGTGCGCAGCTTCCTGCGTGATGCTCGAAGCGACTTGGAGGGTGCCGCGGAGCTTGCCATTCACCTGCACGGCGAGCTCGATGGTCTCCTCGGCGGCAAGCGCCGAGTCGAAGCCCGGCCAGCCGGAGTCAAACACGCTCTCCGTGTGGCCGAGCTGCTCCCACAGCTCCTCGGCGACGTGCGGCGCGAATGGAGAGATCAGTTGCACGATCGGCTCGACCTCCGCCCGGTGCGGCACGCGCTCGCCGCGGCGGAGCACGTTCATGTATTCCATCATGGCGGCGATCGCGGTGTTGTAGCTCAGACGCGAAGTGTCCTCGCCGACTTTGCGGATGGTCTGGTGCAACTTGCGGAGCACTAACGGGTCGGTGTCGCCGTCGGTCTTGCTCGCGCGCACCGAGGACCAGAGACGCTCGATAAAGCGTCGCACGCCGGAGATCCCCTGGTCGCGGAAATCGCCGCCCTCCTCGAACGGCCCGAGGAACATGAGATAGGTGCGGAACGTGTCGGCACCCCACCGCTCGATGTACGCGTCGGGGTTCACGACGTTGCCGCGGCTCTTGGACATCTTCGCGCCATCACGGATGATCATCCCGTGCGCGCGGAACCTGGTGAACGGCTCCTCGAACTCGAAGTGCCCGCCATCGCACAGCACCATCGTGATGAAGCGCGAGTACAGCAGGTGCAGCACCGCGTGCTCGTTCCCGCCGATGTAAGAGTTCACCGGCAACCATTTCTTCGTCATGCCGGGCTCGAACGGCTGGTCGTCCACGCCGACGCTCGGGTAGCGTAGGAAATACCACGAGCTGTCGAGGAAGGTGTCGGACACGTCGGTCTCGCGCCGGGCCTTTCCGCCGCACTTGGGACACGCCACGCGGTACCACTCCTCGTGCCGCGCGAGCGGCGAAATGCCGCTGTCGTCGGGCTTGAAATCCTTGACGTACGGCAGCAGCACGGGAAGATCCGCTTCCGGAACGGGCACGATGCCGCACGCGTCGCAATAGATGATGGGGATCGGCGGGCCCCAGTACCGTTGCCGCGAGATGCACCAGTCGTGCAGCCGGTAGATGTTCACCCCGCGGCCGTGGCCGTTTGCCTCCAACATCGCGATGATCCGCTGTTTCCCCTCGCTGACCGGGAGCGCGTCGAACTCGCCGGAGTTCACCAGCACCGCGTCGGCGTCGTCCACGTACGCGGCGTCGAGCGGGGTGGACGCGTCCTGCCCTTCGCCCGCGACGACGCGCACGATCGGAAGATCGTACCTGGTCGCGAACTCGAAATCGCGCTCGTCGTGGCCGGGAACGCCCATGATCGCGCCGGTGCCGTACTCCATCAGCACGTAATCGGCGATCCAGATCGGGATCGGCTGCCCGGTCGCGGGGTTGGTCGCGTACGACCCCGTGAACACGCCGGTCTTCTCGCGGCTCGTCTTGCGCGACACGAGATCCTGCTTGGCCGCAAGCTCGCGGTACTCGCGTACCGAATCGAACTCCTCGCGCGTCGTGACGACGTCCACCAGCAGATGCTCGGGCGAGAGCACGAGGTACGTCGCGCCGAAAATCGTGTCGGGACGCGTCGTGAAGACTTTCACCGACAGCGGCTCGTCCGCGTCCACGTCCAGGACGAACTCGACTTCCGCGCCGGTGGATTTGCCGATCCAGTTCCGCTGCGCGGTGCGCGTGCTGTCCGACCAGTCGAGGTCGTCGAGGTTCGACAGCAGCCGCGGCGCGTAGTCGCTGATCTTGAAGAACCACTGCTCGAGCTGCCGCTGCTCGACCATCGCGCCGCACCGCTCGCACGCGCCGGCGATCACCTGCTCGTTGGCGAGCACGGTCTTGTCGTTGGGGCACCAGTTCACCGCCGCGGACTTCTTGTACGCCAGCCCCTGCTTGAGCAGTTGGAGGAAGACCCACTGCGTCCACTTGTAGTACTCTGGGTCGGTCGTCGAGAGCGTGTAGCGCCAGTCCACCATGAGTCCCGCGCGCTCGAGCTGGCGGCGGAAATTCCTGATGTTGCTCGGGATCAGCTCGCTGGGGTGCTCGCCGACCTTCAGCGCGTAGTTCTCGGAATGGATGCCGAACGCGTCGTAGCCGAGTGGCTCGAACACGTCGTAGCCCTGCAGCCGCTGGAAGCGCGCGAAGATGTCGTTCCCGGTGAACGCGAACAGGTTCCCGACGTGCAGCCCTTCGGCCGACGGGTACGGGAACATCATCAGCGCGTAGAACGGCTGGGTGGCGCCGGCGAGGTCGGTGTGGTTGGTCCCGCTGACCAGCCACCGCTCCTGCCACTTCGATTCGACGAACGCCGAGTCATAAAAATCCGACCGGTCCACCGGCTCCTGCGGGATCTTGCCCATAGTCTTGTAAGGTATCATGGACAACGGCGATTCTGCGCGGGCGCATCCCCCCGCACGCCGCGCTCCGCGTTTCCTACCTCCGCACTATCATTCGTACGAACCCCCAGGAGCCCATCGTCATGCGCCGAATCGCCGTACTTCTCTTCGCCGCTGCGTGCGCGCCCGTCGCACCGCGCAACGCCCCCGCCCCGATCAACGAAGAGCACCCAAGGCTCGAGTGGGGGATGGTGCTACACGGGGGCGCGGGGGTGACGCGGACAAGCTATACCGCCGCCGAGCTGCCGCTGATGCAGGCGACCTTTCAGTCCGCGCTGCGGGCCGGACATGCGATCCTCGACCGCGGCGGCTCCAGTCTCGACGCGGTCGAGGCGGCGGTGCTGATCCTCGAGGACGACTCCCTGTTCAACGCGGGGCGCGGAGCGGTGTTCACCAACGACAGCATCAACGAGCTCGACGCCGCGATCATGGATGGGCACACGTACCGGGCCGGCGCGGTCGCGGGGCTGCAGCGGGTGAAAAACCCGATCACGCTCGCGCGCGCCGTAATGGAGCGCTCCAAGCATGTGATGATGATCGGCGACGGTGCCGAGCGTTTCGCCGCGGAGAGCGGGATCGAGCTGGTGGATCCGCGCTGGTTCCACACGGAGCGGCGCATGCGCTCGCTGCGCCGGGCCATCGAGAACGAGCGTCAGGCCGCGAATCCCGGCGGTACCGCCGCGGCTCCTGATCCTACGCTTCGCTTCGGCACGGTCGGCGCGGTAGCGCTCGACAGGCAGGGCCGTCTTGCGGCCGCGACGTCCAGCGGCGGCATGACGAACAAGCGCTTCGGTAGAGTGGGCGACGTGCCGATCATCGGCGCGGGCACGTACGCGAGCCCGACTTGCGCGGTATCCGCAACGGGCGACGGCGAGTACTTCATTCGCTGGACGATCGCGCACTCGATCTGCGCGCGCACCGAGCTGGCCGGCATGTCACTCGCTTCCGCCGCCGACACAGTGATCATGCACGTCCTGCAAGCCACCGGCGGCACCGGCGGCGTCATCTCCCTCGACTCCCGCGGCCACGTCGCCATGCCGTTCAATGCCGAGGGCATGACCCGCGGTTACGTCGGGCCTGATGGTCGCGTTTGGATGAAGATGTTCCGATAGTTGTGCGCGTGGGATGCGCCGAGCCCGCGAACGCAGCACGAGGGCGTGCGGAGGCAGGTGCCCTTGTTGGCAGGGTTCGAGGAACCTGCCCCCACAGCGCCCGTCTTAGCTCGCGCAGTTTGCGAGCGTAGGGCGCGAAGGGGACTGGTGCCTCGTACCCTGCCCCCGAAGGGCTAACCAGCCTGCCGCACGCACGCCGGCCGCGGCGTGCGGGGACGTTCCTCACGCGGATACAGATACGCGGACTGGACATGCCGCGCGCCCGTCGCGTCGGCTACGGCAAAGCGGGAGCCGGAGTAGATGGACGCGGAGCCGAAGCGGCCGTCCTTGCTGACCGCGTAGAAATCCACGTCGAAGCGCGGGCGGCCGCGCTCGTCCAGCAGGCGCGTTTCCGTCATCGCGACGATGCGCTCGAGCGTTCTGAGACAAGCCTGCTCCGGCGCCATCCCCTGCCGCATGTGCTCGACCGTGAGGAACGACGCGCACGCCTTGATCACCGCCTCGCCGCGTCCCGTCGTGCCGGCGGCGCCCACGAGGTTGTCGCAGTACTGCCCCGCCCCGATGATCGGACTGTCGCCCACGCGTCCGGGGATCTTCCACGACAGCCCGCTCGTCGTCGTGACCGTCGAGACGTCGCCCGCCGCGTTCAGCGCGATCATGTTGATCGTGCCCGTGTGGAACTTGATGACCACGGGATCGGTGTGGTCCAGCCAGTTGTCACCGCTGCTGAGACACGCACGCCAGCGGAGCCAGTCCCGCCTGCTCTCCTCGGTCAGGAGGTTCTGCTCCGTGAATCCCATCTGCAGCGCGAACTTCTTCGCGCCCGCGCCGACGAGCATGATGTGATCCGTGTAATCCATCACTGCCTTCGCCACGAGCGACGGCGTCGCGATGTCCTCGATGCACGCCACCGCGCCCGCCCTCTTCGTGGGCCCGTGCATGCACGACGCGTCGAGCTGCACCACGCCATCGGCGTTCGGGAGCCCGCCGAGCCCCACCGACTGATCCCCCGGATCCAGCTCCTGGATGTTCACCCCCGCAATCGCTGCGTCGAGGGTATCCGCTCCACCCGTGAGCATCTCGTACGCGCGCGCCACCCCGCGCAGTCCGTTGCTGGACGCCACGACCACAGGTCGCGAGGCGGCGGTACCCCGCGTCACCAGGCTTCTGTCCACCACTTCAACCAAGCCAGCGCCCGCTTTGCCCGAAACAACGGCCGTCGCGGCCGCCGCAGCACCCGCGCCGATGAAATCGCGCCTGGTAAGCGTCATGGAATGCTCTGGTGTGAGGGAAGGCCCGTCTTTGCTCCAATGCTTATAGAGTGGTTCCACTATCTGGAGCAAAGTACGAGCGCTGACTAGCTTCCCGCCACGTGACGAATCCAGAAGCTGACCAGCCGACGAGACGCGAGCACGACCTGCTCGGCGAACGCGACGTGCCCGCGCACGTGCTCTACGGCGTCCAGACGCTCCGCGCCGTCGAGAAC
>JBPPMH010000026.1:0-2829 GCA_051305945.1 Gemmatimonadaceae bacterium | reverse complement strand
GCGGAGACGAGCTCTAGGCTGGTATACTTCGGTCATACAGGCGAGGCAATCATGGGCGACGACCGGTCCACAGCCACACCGCCTCTCGACGAATTCGAGCGCGTGAAAGCGATAGTCACAAGCTATCGCCTCGTGGATACCCCTGCGATCGTCGCGGCGCGGGAGTACGGCTACGACATCAGCCTGTTCAAGAGCTCCGTCGCATACAGTCCGCTGCGGCGTCTCAATAGCGCCCAGCCGATTTTCTCGTCACCGGGCGCCAGTCGCATCCGGGAACGGCCCGGTGAGGATGCGGCGTCGAATGCTCCGGCCACCCGCCCGAACGCACCCACCGTCGAGATGCTGCGCGAACTGGCGTCGGCCCAAGTCCGTTTTATCGTCATCGGCGGAGTGGCGGCCCAGCTGCTCGGTTCCCCGCGCGTTACGAGAGACCTCGACGTCCTATACGACACCAGCGCTGACAACCTCGGTCGCCTTGCCGAGGTCCTCACCCGCTGGCACGCGTACCTCCGTGGCGTGGAGCGCGGACTTCCGTTCATCCCGGACGCGAAGACGATCAAGGCGGTGGAGGTGCTGACCCTCGACACCGATTATGGATGGTTCGACATCCTCCAGCGGGTTGCTGGGATCGGCGCGTATTCTGATGCGATCCGCACCGCGGATTCAGTTTCGCTCGGAGACTTCAGTGTGGACGTGCTTTCGCTCGAGTCCCTGATCCGGTCGAAGCTCGCAACCGGGCGCCCGCGGGATAAAACCGAAGTCCTGGAGCTGGAAGCGCTGCACGACGTCGCGGAGCAGCAGCGGGCTGCCCTTGATGCAGGGGGCTGAAGGCGAGCTCGCTCAGCTGATTATTTCGTTCAGCCCTTCGATCACGCGCGCCAACTCCTCCTCCGCGGATCGGCCGAGCCGCGCGCCGATCCGGTCGGCGGCCAGCGTTCGGATCTGGCTGATCTTGATCCAGGATCGCTTGGGGAGTCCCGGTGCCGCACTCTCGAGAGTAAGTGGAAATCCCGCGCGTGGCTCCTGGCTGGTCAGAGCTACCGCGATCACGGTTCCGGACCGGGCGTTGAAGACATCGTTACTGAGCACCAGCACGGGTCTTCGTCCGGCCTGCTCCGCCCCGCGCGTGGAGCCGAGCTCGGCCCAGCGGATCTCCCCTCTTAATACTCGGGCCATGCTTCGCTGTCGTTGGAAAGACCCTCTTCCGCGAGCATGACCTCTTCCTCGCGATCCAGCTTCGCGCATTCGATCGCCAGCCGGGTTCCGCGGATTCGGGCAAGCTTCTCGACCAGCGCGGTTTCCACCAGCTGACTCCTGTTCGGGAATCGGTCCTGATCGACAAGCTCGTCCACCTCGCGCAACAGGCGGGAGTCCAGGGTCACGGCGACCTTCGTCTTTGCCATAGGCGCCCTCCAGTATGACAATTTGTCATACCGACGTCTGAATCGCTAGGCCGGCGTCACCCCGGCAGCATCTGCCGCGCCAGCAGGTAGATCCCGCACCCGGCAAAGAACGCGACCGGCAGCCGCCACCCCGGCTTCGCCTGAAATTCAGGCACAAGGTTGGACGCGCCCACATACAGGGTCACGCCCCCAGCGAGCGCGAGTCCGTGCTGCGCCAGCGGCTCGACAAGTCCGGTGAACAACACACCGAGCACAGTTGCCGCGGCGAGAGCCGTCGCCGCGGTCACCGCGCGCGCGCGGCCGGCGCCGGCCGCGAGGAACAGGCTGGAGATCGCCACTCCTTCGGGGATCTTGTGCAGCAGGATCGCGAAGAACACCAGGATGCCGAGCGTGCTGCTGACCGCGAACCCGCTGGCGATCGCGACGCCGTCGATGAAGGTGTGCAGCAGCAGCCCCGCCAACGCGGACCAGCCCACCGCCTGCGTGACGGCGTGCTTCTCTTCACCGAAGTGGAAGTGTGGCGCGAGCGTGTGCTGCGTGAGGTGCACCAGCAGATAGCCGAGCAGCACCACGAACGCCGCGCGCGAGCCGCCCTCCTCGATCGCGTGCGGAATGAGATCCAGCAGTCCGACTGACACCATGAAGCCCGCGGAGAAAGCGAGCAGCGCGTCGAGTCCGCTCTCGCTCCACCGCGTCCGCGCGGTGACGGCGGCGGCCCCAAGGATGTTGGCCGCGCCGGCGAGAACGGCGTAGCCAAGCGCTACGAGATCTACGTTCACGTTGCGAAAACTACCAACAGCCAGGAGCTAATAGCCAATAGCTCGTTTTTCAGGCGGGTGTCAGCGAGAGACGCTCGGCCATCGCGACGGTGGACTCGGACAGCAGCGGCGCGGCCGCCCTGTCCCACGACGGCGCGCGCCACGGCTTCTCAGCCAGCGCGCCGAACTCCTCGAGGCCGCGGGCCTGAAGGAAGTACGCCCAGCGGTCGGTCTTGGAGTACGCGAAGAGCTCGATCTGCGGGGTGAGCGTGAGTTGGTCTTCGCCGGTAAACGCGGAGATCTCAACGCCGCCGTACGTGGCGAGCGGGACTTTGAGCCGGGCGATGGCGTCGCGGAAGTCGGGGAGCGCGATTCCCTCGCCCGTCCACACGCGGTCGGTGCGGCGATCCTCGACTGACACATCGATCGCGGGCGGGAGGTGCTCGCTCAAAGTGTAGAACAGGTCAACCACGCGTTCGGCGTTCGCCGCCACGTGCGCCTCCCACACGCCGTCTCGCTGCACAAATGTGAACCCGTCGGTCCCCGACCGGAACCGCTTCCACACAGTTGCTTCAGGCTGGCTCGTTCTGAAAATCATGGTCTGTCTCGGTTCTTGGCGTGCGGTCGGGAAATGGGGTCCCCGTCGGGCACCTACGCTTCGCTAACAC
>JBPPMH010000025.1:0-2826 GCA_051305945.1 Gemmatimonadaceae bacterium | reverse complement strand
CCGTAGCCAGTGGCAGCACCGACTCCGGCTGTCGCCCATACCGAGGCGGCGGTCGTCAGACCTTCGACCCGGTCACTCTTCCGCGACACGAAAACGACTCCACCGCCCAGGAACCCGATTCCGACGGCGATCGCGTGAATCGTGCGTGTCGGGTCCAGGTTAATAGTCGCGCCACGCAGCAGCTGCTCTTCCACTGTCATGATTCCCGTGATGACGAACAGAGCCGCGGCCATGCCGACGATGATGTGAGTGCGGAAACCAGCCGGCTTGCCGGCGCGCTCCCGCTCCCAGCCGAGTGCCGCCGAGAAGAGGCCGGCCAGCATCACCCGGAACAGCATCTCCGCTTCCAGGAGGAGCCTCAGGGCCACGGGTCCCAGGTCAGGCATCCTATTGCTTTCGGGTTTTATTCGGGATATGCTGAGGGAGAGAGCTTCTACCGGTCCCAATGATGTCGGCACTGCCAGCCCTGCGCGAGCTTCTTGAACGGCGATTTCCCGATGCGATTCCGGTCATCCACCAAACCGCGCCGGCTGTTGCCACAGGAATTACCGAGCTTGACAGGATCTTTCCGGGAGAGGGAATCCCACGTGCGCGGCTCACGGTGTGGCGGCCTTTTGGCGCAGCGACCGCTCTCCTCACATGTGCCTGCCGCCAGGCGGTGGCCAGCGCCGAGCGTGCTGTGTGGATAGACGGCGCGCACACGATCAACGGGGAGAGCTGGGTTGCCGGTCCGCTGTTGCTCCGACCGCGCGACCGTCGCAACGCGCTTCGCGCGACCGAGGAGATGCTGCGCTGCGGAGGCTTCGCATTGGTGGTGCTTGCCGGGGTGGAGCCGCATCCGAAGGAGACGGTGCGTCTCTCCCGCGCTGTGCGTGAGGGCGGTGGCGCGTTCGTGGTGCTGACCTCGCAGACGGCGATGGCTCATCTGCGCGTGGTCTCACGCGTGGTACCGAAGGACTACCGCTGGCGGGAGGACCCATTCGGCGATCCCGCGCTCACCGAAGACGTGCGGGTGCGGGTGAGTGCGCAGTCGCTCGGCTGGAGCGCCGCGACTGTCGTGACGATCCCTGTGTGGCATCCCGCCGCGCGCATGGCGCTGGATGCGGGTGTCGTGGACAGGCGGGGGACAACGGCCGGCCGATCCCGCGGCGGCAGGACTAAGCACGGAGAGCGTCCATGAACTGCTCCAGCCGCCAGGGATCCAGGTGACCGTTCGGCCTGAGCCCGCTGCATACGTCGACGCCGAACGGCTCCACGACGTCCACGGCACGCGCCACGTTCTCCGGCTTCAGTCCGCCGGCGAGCCAGAGAGGCACGTCAACGCTGTCGCGAATCGTGCGGCTCACGTTCCAGTCGTGCATGCGGCCGGTGCCGCCGAGCTCCTTGACTGCGAGCGAGGGGTTGCCGGAGTCGAGCAGGATCGCGTCCACGTACTGTGCTACGGCAGTGGCCTCGTCTATCGACTGCGTACCACTCACATGGATGACTTGCACGAGCGATACGCCCGGGAGTTCATCGCGCAGCTGAGGGAAGGCCCAGTGCTCGACAGCGTCAACGAGCTGGATGGTGCTGGTGCCACAGCGACGATGCTGCGCGACGATCTCTACCGGATCGGTGAGACAGGTGAGCAGGAATGTCTCGATTCCGGGCGGGACGGCGGCGGCAATCTCGGGGATCCGTTCTTCGGGTATCGGACCGGGACCACTCGGCATCGCGGACACGAGTCCGATCGCGGACACGCCGTGCTCGACGGCGAGCAGAGCTTCTTCCGTGGATTGCATGCAGCAGACTTTCACGTGGACGCGCACGAGAAGAAGCTAATGGCGCTTCCGTGATTGTCTGCCTCGCTTCACCAACTGCCGGCATTGCTGAACTGTCTGATGTGGCTCCGCGACTGGTCGCGCTCACTCCGCGGGTCGTCGTTGAGCCGCGCGGGCTCATGTGGTGCGATGCGCAGGGGCTCGACGCGTCGCGTGTGGCGTACGGCGGACTCGAGCTGGTGCGCGGACACGGTGACGCACCCGCCATAAGTGATGCGTACGCCGGAGTCGCGCGTACTCCGATCGCCGCAGAGGTGGCGGCGATGACGGCAGCCGTGCGTGCGTCCGTAGTAAACGGGACCGGACCCGGCGAAGCAGTAACGATTGTGCCGCCGGGAGGCGATGCCGGATTCCTTGCAACGCATCCTATTGAGGTGCTGGGACCGTCGCCCCATCTGTGCTCGCTGCTGCGCGGCAGCGGCGTGGAGCGCTGCGGCGATCTTGCCGCGCTCGACCACGAGTCAGTGGAGGTGCGGTTCGCAGCCGAAGGGAGCCGCATCTGGCGGCTTGCCCGCGCCGACGACAGGCGCCGGCTCTTTCCGCCGCTGCAGCGAACCCTGCCGGGCGCTTCGTTCGAGTGGCTCGACTACGTGCTAAGCGAGCCGGAGCGACTCCTGTTCGTCATTAACGGGCTGATGTCCAGCGTGTGCGAGCAGCTCGGAGACCGAGGCGCCGGCGCGCGCGAGATTGCTCTCGTGTTCTCTCTCGCCAACCGCTCCACGTATGAGCACAGGCTGCGGCCGGCGCGTATTACTGCGAGCCAGCGGGCGTGGATGCGGCTCGTGCGCAGCGAGCTGGAGCGCATCGCGCTGCCGGACGCGGTGACTGGTATTTCCCTGTCGGTGCTCTCAATGGGAGGAGAGTTGCAGCGGCAGGGTGACCTGTTCGACCGTGGTTTCGCCAGCGCGCGCGCTACGGAGCAGACGCTGGCGCAGCTGCTGGACGACCGCGGCTCCAGGCTGCTGACGAGCCGCAACTCGGCCCACCCTCTGGTGGACAGGCGAAC
>JBPPMH010000024.1:0-7994 GCA_051305945.1 Gemmatimonadaceae bacterium | reverse complement strand
GTGCCACGGCTCGCGTTACGCGGCAACTTGCGTCCCCGCCGCAATCGCTTCGAGCTGCTGAACCCGCTCCGCCGTCGGCGGATGCGTGGAGACCCACTTCAACATCGCGCCGCCGTGCGCGGCGGATAGCGGGTTCACGATCGCCAGCGGCGCCGCCGCAGGCGACACGTTCATCGGAATCCGGTGGGCTCCCGCTTCCAGCTTGCGGAGCGCGCTCGCGAGATCGAGCGGCCGGCCGCAGATCTCCGCGCCGGCGGCGTCCGCCTTGAACTCGCGCTGTCGGCTGATCGCCGCCTGAATGATCATCGCCGCCAGCGGGCCGAGAATCATGAGCGCGATCGTGATCGCGGGGTGCACGTTCCGGTCGCGGTTGCCGCCGCCGAACAGCGCCAGCCGCGGGAGGAACGAGATCGCGCCCGCCATCGTCGCGGTCACGGTCTGCAGCAGCATGTCGCGGTTACGGATATGTCCCAGCTCGTGCGCTATCACGCCCTCGAGCTCCTGCTTGCTGATCAGGCGCACGATGCCTTCGGTGACGCACACCACGGCGTGATTCGGATCGCGCCCGGTCGCGAAAGCGTTGGGCTGCTCGTGCGGCGCGATCGCGACGATCGGCATCGGCAGGTTCGCGCGCTGCCGCAGCCGGTCCACCATCGCGTACAGCTCGGGCGCTTCCGCGGCCGTGACGATGCGCGCGCGGTACATCTTCAGCACGATCTTGTGCGACCAGAAGTACATCGCGACGTTCATCACGCCGGCGAACAGCAGCGCTGTCATTAGCCCGCCGTCGCCGCCCATATAGAGGCCTATGGCGCCGAGCAGCGCGGTCATGCCGGCCATCAGCGCGAAAACTTTCATGTTGTTGTACATCAAGAATCTCCGATTGACTCTGCTACCGTAAAGATGGCTGATCCGCCGGCGCCGGTGTGGTATCCGTCGTGGGCCTCGGCGGCGGCTGGGTCGGCTGCGGCGTTGGCGTCGGCGCCGGTGTCGGCATGGGTACCGGCGTAGGCACAGGCACCCGCGGGACGGTGTCCGCGATGACCTCCACGGAGTCCTGCGCGGCCATCTCAGCGCGCGCGGCGGCAATGCTGTCCGCGATGTCCTGGAACTCCCGCGCCTCCTCAGCCGACTCGATCTCCTCCCGGTTCTGCTGCGCGAACTCGACGTTGCGGACCGGCACCCCGCGGAACGCCTCACCCGTAAGAGGGTCGATGCCGCGCGTCGCCTGGAAGAGCGCGACCGTCGCAACGACATAGTGCCGCGGGCTCATCCCCGCCTGCTCGATGGCGCGCTTCGCTGCGCCGTTGTCCTCGATGCTCGCGACGGAGCGCTCGATCGCCTCACGCGTAGGGCGCGTGCCGATGATGGCGGCCTTGAGCGAGCGCGACCGACTCCGGCCCAGCTCGCGGTCAAGCGCCAGCTGCGCCCGCTTCCACTTCTTGAAGACGTCGGACGTGATCTCGTAGTTGAGAGAGAGGAGCCCCCGGACTCCTCCCTCCTCGCTGTCCGCCGTCAGCAATGCCGCCTCCGCGCGACGCTCGTCCGAATCCGCGCATGCCAGCGCGGCGGCGAGCCACGCGAGCGCGGCGAAGTTACGAAAAAGTGTGCGATTCATGGCGATCCTTGTGAATTATCGTGCGCGCTGTCCTCGCGCAACGGGATCGCAAGAATCGGTGCTACGGCTTCTTCGTCGCCTCGGCGCGAGCTTCCAGCGCGGCCTGCGCGGACGCGATCTGCCGCGCGGCTTCGGCAAGCATCCGCTCCATCGTATCCGCGTTTTGGATCAACGTCTGCTGCGCGACGGCCAGTGCTCCGGCGGCGAGCTTCATCGCCGTGATGCGAAGCTGCGGGTCGTTGGCCGTCTGGCGGACGGTCAGCTCCACGGCTTTCGCGAGCTCGGTGGCGGCGCGCTCCAGCTCGCGCACCGCCGAGTCGGCGGCAGCGGAGAGCTTGACGCAGTCCGCCGGAACGGAGTCGCACACGGTGCGCTCTGCCGGAGCGGATTGGGCGTCCGCGGCGCGGGCGCCAGCAGCCGACAGCATGGCAGCGGTGGACAGCAGTAGGATCGTTTTCATGGCTGAGGCCTGTGTGAGAAGAGCCCGGCCCGGTGCATCCGGGCCGGACTCTTTGTAAGTACCCTCGACACCACCAAAGGGTTGCGCCTTAGGCCGCGCGGCGAACCCTGGCAGGAAGCTCGGCGCTCGGAGCCGGAACCGGCTGCCGGCCGGCGATCAGCGCATCGAGTGAGTACTTGCCGGCGCCGGTGACCGCGAGCGTTGCGGCCGCCGCGAGCAGCGCCAGCGGGAACTCGATTCCGGCGGGCGCGAAGAACCCGGCGGGAAGGTGCACGAGCAGGATCGCGCCGATCATGGTGAATCCTACACCGAGCGCCGCGACCCTGGTGAGCAGGCCGAGCGTGAGCGCGATGCCGCCGAAGAACTCGATCAGAGCGATCGCGGGACCGACGAGGCCGGGCGCGGGCACTCCCATCTGGCCGAACGCACCGGTGATGCCCTCGAAGCCGTAGACGAACAGCTTCTGCCCGCCGTGGGCGATGAAGATCACGCCGAGTACGACGCGGAGGATCGTCAGGCCGATGTCGATCTGGCGCTGCGAGGGAGAGCTGAAGAGAGAGGACATTTGTGCTCCTTGGTGAATGGTGGCCTGGTTATGTGTCATACTATTTGATGTGATAACACCTTTTAGCGCAAAAAAAGTCATCCTGGGTTCCTCGCGAGCGTCAGCAGCGTGTTGAGGGTGGCGAGCTGCTTGTCCGAGAGGTGTCCCAGGCGGGTCTTGTGCTGCCTGGCGACGACCGGGTCGAGCTCGTCGACCAGCTCCCTTCCTTTCTTCGTAAGCCTGGTGGCAACGAGACGCCGGTCTTCCTGCTCGCGGGAGCGGGAAATGAGCCCAACCTTCTCCATGCGATCGAGGAGGCGGGTCGCGTCCGGCATCTTGTTCAGCAGCCGGTCGCGGACGTCGTTTCGGCAGAGACCCTTGTCGTCGGCCCCGCGCAGGATCCGCAGGACGTTGTACTGGGTCGCGGTGATGCCGTACGGCTTGAACACCTGCTCGAAGTCGGCGCTGAGCATGGCGCTGGTGCGCAGGATGTTGAGGGCCGCCTCTTCATAGATGCTCTTGAAGGCCTTCTTCTGCTTGATCTCGTCCCGGAGCGTCTGCGTCATGCGAGGATGAATACGTGTTATCACACTGAGTGTCAAGGCCCTACCGTCACCTTGGCAACGCACTGTGTCACTAAACGCCGAACGCGATCCTTGAGCTGCACGCAGGGGTAGAGTTGCATGAGCGCTTCCAAACGGCTACTCTCGCCCTCTATGGATGCGAGCTGCCTGACGCGGGCCATGCTTTGCGCCCTGTGCGCGGCCCTTTCGGCCTGCGTCAACCTGATGCCGGCGAACATGCAGCCGGGGGTCATCCCGGTGGCGGGCGATCCGTCTCGCTTCGCTGGCGACACGCTGATGGTTACAGTCGTCAATCGCTCAGAAAGCCCGTCCGTCAGCGACGACGTCTTTCGCTCCGCGATCGCCGGCTCCGTACGGTCGGCATTTCCGGCGGCGGTTGTCCTGGAAACGCCAACGGACACGGCGAGCATACCGCCCCGCATATCCGTCGCGGTGACCCTGATGCGATATGGACCCTCAAAACCGCGATCCCGCTGGATCGGCCATACCGAGATCGACGTGTTCGTTCATGATCGCCGCGCGTCGCCTGGGAGCCGTTTCGTGGATCAGATTCGGACCTCGTCGGAGTCATCCGTCTTTCATAATGGAAACAAAACTATCGGCGACATGAGCCGCGCGTCGTTCGACTCTGCGACGATGGCGTTGATCCGCTTTCTCGGATCGCTCGACGATCCGAACTCCCGCGACGAGCTGCGCTCAACAGCGGAGGTGAGCGAACTCGAATATGCACGGTTTCTCGGCGCCGCCGGCAAGTCGTCGTTGACAGGACGGGCGTTCGTCAGGGAAGGAGGGACAGACCACGCCGCGGCGGGCCAGCCCGTAACCCTGGATCCTGCGACCTCTTCCGCGCGGCGCTGGTACGATCGGCTCGGGATGGTATGCGGCAGCTTTGATTCGTCGGTGTCACCGGACGACTTGTTTCTACGCACCCGCCGCACGACGGTAACCGACGCGAATGGGAACTTCAGGTTTACGCAACTCCCGCCCGGAACCTACTTCGTGCGAGCCCGGGTTTTGTGGGATGCGCCCGAGCCGACGGATGGAGCACGGCAGATCGCGCAGCAGTTCGCGTTGCTCGGATCCACGGTAACACTGGAGGAAGGGGAGCGACAGCACATCTCCCTCACCGAAACGGGAAATGCCTATCTCCGCTGCCGGAGCCGGATGAGGGGCCTTAGAGGGCGCCCGCAATCCGGCTTCCGATACTGAGCTTTGGAGTTAATGGGCCTGCGAGGAGTTGAACCTCGGACCTCACGCTTATCAGGGGAGAGGATCGCGTCTAACTGACGCTCGCCCCTATGAACGACAACGACTTAGCGGGGCGGTGCGTCCGTGACCGTCCGCCCGCGTCAGCACGGTTTGTCACTGCCGTTGGCACTGTTGAGCGCTTACTACGGGTCGCGGTGAGCCTCGCGCCACGGATTACGCGTGATTGTGCCGAGCACCGGGTCTCGCCTTGCAGAAACCTCCGCTTGACTCATTGTCCGGACCGCAGCGAACACTCGTACTTCGGAGCCGGGAAAGGGGGGGGTTGCGGCCTCTACGCTCCGTCTGTCGCACGGTTCGGCCGCAACCAGTAGCTGCTATACAGAAAGAGAATGCCGCATACCAGAAAGAGCAGGATCCGCCAGATCGTCTCGACGCCCGCCAGATCGACGACGAACAGGCGTAGGGACACTATCAGCATCGTAAGGCTGCCCAGCTTGCGTAGAATCCCCCCGTTTTCAACGTGCTTGCTCGACACCAACACGACCGCTCCTGCAACTGCATAACTCATCGTGACCAGCGGCTGCCAAATGTCGCCGAGCACACGCGCCGCTACCGCCAGCGACGCGAGATAGGCGCCCATCCCGAAGACGATGGCGATTGGCCTGTGCGCCGCGTCGAGCCGGAACCGCTTCCAAATGGACGCCAGCGCCACCAGCGCCACCAGCTCGGCCGCGGTCCACTCCCACTGAATCGAGGTGTTCTCCGCGATCGCGATTTCGCTCCTCAGGATCGCGAGCAGGGCGAAGGCGGCGGTAACGGAAGCGACCGTACGCGGCCCCAGAAACGAGCTCGTTGGAGTGAAGCTGATCATCACGGCCGCGTGCAGCGCGGCGAGCGCGAGTGCGAGCGAGCCGTCATCGACGGCAAGCACAATACCGATTCGATCGGCACTCCACAGCAGCCCCGCCAAAGTCCAGACAGCCGCGGCGGTTAGCTCGAGGTGAGTCACCTCCGGATCGCGCGCGGAAGGCCATTGGCTGAGGCGGAAGGCGGCGAGACCCAGCGCGAACGCGGCTGCTCCCCACGCGATTCCCGAAACCATTGGCCAGAGGCGGGACTCCAGCCCGAGCATGAACAGCGGACTCGTAAGCGTCATGATCCACAACGCCGGAGAGTCGGTGCGAGTAACCCGGCCGCCAACTATTCGAGCCAGGCCGTTCGCCATCTGCACGAGCCGGTCGGCGAATCGTGATGGCGGCGCCGGACGGCATTGCGTGGATCCGAGTGCGACCAGATTGCGACGGATAGCAGGCACACGAACGAACGCCGCTGCCGCGGCGATGACCAACAGCGTCAACGAAATAGATCCACGGGCGATGGTGTCACTTGTCGCTGCCGCAAGGGTGCCCCACGTGGCGAGGAACGTCGCCCACAGGAGTGACTGCCATCCCCGGAAGAGATAGAGAAAGAGGCCCAGCGACGTCAGCGCCGCGACGTACAGCGAGAACGCAAGCATCGACCCGACCGGCGACGGCAGGAGGATCGGTGCGGCGAATCCTACGAGGACGGCAATCAGCCCGAAAAGCGCACGTTGCTCGCGAAGCGCCAGCCCCGCGGAGATAATGCTCAGCGCCAGGAAGATGAGACGAGCCGTCGGAACCGAGATCAGGCTGTAGTAGACGGCAGCTGCATACGCCGTGATGTACCAGGCGGCCAGCCCTCCACCAAGCAGCAGCTCCCGCAAGCCGACGTCATCGCCGGCTCGTCCCGCCTGCGCCCGCTTCACCCGGGTTCCCGCGTACACCAGTCCGCCACCCACGATCATCCCAGCAGCCACCCGCAACAGCGGCGTGATCCAATTCCGATCCACAGCGTACTGGTAGAGCAGAATCAGAGCGAGCGAGAGGAATACGATCCCGAGGCGACCCAGCCACCACTCGGCGCTCTTCCGGGTGAACCACGGCGCGGGACGACCAGCGGGTGGACGAACCGGGGCGGTGGCGCGCTCCGCCGAGGGTCGATCGTGGCCTCTATCCGGCGCGTACCAACCACGAGCCGTACCGGTCTCACGCATTCGAGCGATCTGCTCCACTCGCTCCGCGAGAGCGGACAGAGTCGACTCCACGGTTGCGAGCCGCCGCTCGAGGTCGAGGTCGCCGGTGGGACCGATCATATGTCCTCACACGTTCGCGAAAACAAGAATCCCGCGTGCGCGTCGGCGGCATGCGGGTTCCAGTAGTTCAATAATGGGCCTGCGAGGAGTTGAACCTCGGACCTCACGCTTATCAGGCCGGTTAATATGAACATGAATTGGGTTCAGACGTTCTAACTGGCCTGCCTTTCACAACGACCTGCTCAGCATCTCGCGCATTCGAGAACAGCTTGTGCGCTTCCGCGAACATTGTACGCGTCTGAATGGACACCACAACGGACACTTTCGGGATGAGTCTATGGACGCGACTTGCTAGGGCGTGACGCCATGATCCCGGATATTTGTGCCCCGAGGCCTCCCCTCAAAGCGTTCTGAACATGCCCATTAACGATTGGGAAGTGCGACCGGTACCCAGGTGTCCACCGTCCGACCAATTGTCAGTGCTCCCGCGAAGGCGCCGAGCAACCCGCCGGCGAGTGCCCCGATTGCGCCAGCACTGAACCGCCTGTCGAAGTTTCCTCTTTCGACGGTTGCAGCGCCGATAAAGCCACCGCCGACGGCACCGACGGGGAATCCGACAACCGCCCCCAGCAGCCGGCGGCTGCGAGTGCCTTGGGAAATCTCAAGCTGCCGGATGTCCGAAGTCCCTAAGGAAGTGTAGGCGGGCTGCCTTTCTGCGCGAAACGAAAGAGTGTCTCTGGTTGCTGAAACGACCACTCCAACTCGCGGCTCGTTACCGAGGACTGGTGATGAGACTCTAACCCGGGCCCCCTCGGCGACCGGCCACGTCGGAATGGCTGGCGCCTGCGCGCCCGCTAACGCCGGTGCGAGGACAATTGCCGCTCTAAGCATTGAAGAGAATTTCATCGCCAGCTCCGCCAGGGTGGGTTGCGAAGATCCGAGGGCGAACTATAGGTGCTCCTCGTCATATTGCAACAACGGCTAGGAGCCCGGCGCGGGCTAAACGACACGGTAGCCCAACCGAGAGTACGAATCGACAGCAGCCGCAATTTGCTCTAGACGCAGAAACCCCGCTTACGACAGAATCCATAAGCGGGGCAATAGGTGCTGATTCATGGGCCTGGGTAGAGTTGAACTACCGACCTCACGCTTATCAGGGGTGAAAAGCTCGCCCGACTGACGCTGAATGACGGCGTTCCGGCGCTGTTTCGGGAGTTAAGAGCGTCTTCAGGTCGCTAACAGAACCCGCTCCGTCAGCGTGCGTCAGTGTCTTTTGGCACTGCTGTTGTCACTGTGAGGCGAAAGCCGAAGCACCGGAATCTGAGCACGGTTTGATGCACAATGCCACACTCACGGTTAAGTCAGAGTCTCTGGACGAATCCATAGACCTCCGTTGGTTCTGCTGACCGCGTCTGATTGAGACTGTCTGTCCAGATCAATTAGCACACGACCCTTCAGCTGCACAC
>JBPPMH010000023.1:0-11506 GCA_051305945.1 Gemmatimonadaceae bacterium | reverse complement strand
ACCCAGGGTGACGAACGCCAGGCGCGGCGCCTCCTTCCCGGCGGGGACGGAGGCCGCGCTGACGCGGGTGTGGCGCAGGCTCACGAGTCGCACCTCAATGGCGTTCGTACTCCTCGAGCTGGGTCTCGTCGACCAGCACGTCGCGGGCCTTGCTGCCCATGAAGGGGCCGACCACGCCCATCGCCTCGAGCTTGTCCATCAGCCGCGACGCGCGCGAGTAGCCGACCTTGAGCCGGCGCTGGAGCAGCGACGTCGAGCCTTGCTGGTGCTGGATCACGGTCTCGGCCGCCTCGCGGAACAGCTTGTCACGATCATCGTCCTCACCGTCTTCGCCCTCCGCCCCCCCCTGCTCCGCGATCTCCTTCTGCCGCACGAATTCGAGGATGTCCTCTTCCGTAGCGACCGATCCGGACATCAGCGCTTCCTTGCGCGCGCGCGTTCGCTCCTCGAACCAGCCCGTGAGCCGCTCGGTGTCCTCGTTCGAAATGAACGCGCCCTGGATTCGCGCGGGCTCAGCCTTGCCCGGCGGAATAAAGAGCATGTCGCCGTTGCCGAGCAGCGACTCGGCGCCGATCCCGTCGAGAATGGTGCGGCTGTCCACCTGCGACGCGACGCGGAACGCGATCCGGCTCGGAAAGTTCGCCTTGATCAGGCCGGTGATGACGTTCACGCTCGGCCGCTGCGTCGCGAGAATGAGATGGATCCCGATCGCGCGGGCCTTCTGCGCCAGCATCGCCAGCGGACGCTCCACCTCGCCCTGCACGGTCATCATGAGGTCGGCCAGTTCGTCTATCACGAGCACGATGTACGGCAGGAGCCCGCCAGTGTACTCGAGGTTCTCGAACGCGACGTCGGGACGCTTGGGCTTCACGAGCTTCGCGCCTTCCTGGAACTTGCGGTTGAAGTCCTGGATGTTGCGCGCGCCATTCGCGGCGAGCAGCTGGTACCGGTCCTCCATCTCCAGCACGGCCCACTTCAGGACCGCGGCAGCGTCGCGGTTCTCGGTGACCACCTTGTGCCGCAGGTGCGGCAGCACGTTGTACACGCTGAGCTCGACCATCTTCGGGTCCACCATCAGGAAGCGCAGCGTCTGCGGCGTGTGCCGGTACACCAGGCTGGTGATGAGCGTGTTGACGCACACCGACTTGCCCGAGCCCGTCGCTCCCGCGATCAGCAGGTGCGGCATCTTCGCGAGGTCGGCGACGACCGGATTACCCTCGAGGTCCTTGCCGAGAATCATCGGCAGCGCGGCGCGCGCGTTCTGGAAATCCTTGCTGTCGAGCAGCTCGCGGAAGCCGACCATCTCCGCCGTGGGGTTTGGCACCTCGACGCCGACGGCGCCACGTCCCGGAATCGGCGCGACGATCCGGATGCTGGCCGCGCGCATCGCGAGCGCGAGATCGTTGGAGAGGTTAGCGATCTGGCGGACCTTTACGCCGGCCGCGGGCGCGACCTCGAACTGGGTGACGACCGGTCCGGTCGTGCGCCCAACGAGCTCGCCTTCGACCTTGAACGTGCGCAGCGCCTCCATGAGCTGAACGCCCATCGCGTCGAGCTCGCGCTTGCCGACGTCGGCATTGCGCGCGGGCAGCGCCGCCATGAGCTCCGCCGGCGGCAGAGCGTCGTCGGCTTCGTCGCGCACGAACGGAGCAGGCGTGACGGCCGGCGCTCCGAAGCCGTTCTCGGCGGCTGCCTGAGTCGCTGTCGACACCGGCCTTGGCTTCCTTTCCCTCGGTGCGCGCGGCGGAGCGGGCGCGTTGTCCGTCGCAACGATCGGTGAATCCTCGAGCAGAGTCAGGTCCAGCGCCGGCATCTCTTCCGGCGACGGCTCGAGCGCGCGCGCGAGCAGCGGATCGGGCTGCTTGACGGTCCTGCCCCGCTGCCGCTGAGGAAACGCGTCTTCCGGGTTTGACGGCTCGAGGCCGTCGAGTGCACGCACCCTCCGCCCGACCAGCACGCGAACCGGGTTCCACGCGAGCGTGGCGGCCATGAGCGCGCTCAGCGCGAGCAGCCAGATGATCCACGCGCCCGCGGCTCCGGCGAAGCGCAGCAGATAGTACGCGGCGAACGCCCCCCACATTCCCGTGAGCGCGTTCTGCTCGGCGGCGCCGCCGAGCGAGAAGCCGAACGCGATCGGGAGCAGCACGACCATTCCGAGGAGGAACACCAGCCACGACCGGTCGGTGCCGCGGTCGAGCCGGCCGAACAGCGTCATGGCGTGCGCGGCGGGGGCGATCGGAATCAGCACGGCCGCGGGCCAGCCGAACATGGACGTGATGGGGGCGGCGAGGGCCGCGCCGAGCGCGCCGAAGCTGCCGCGCAGATCGGCCTGGGCGTCGGGGTTGGCCGTCAGCAGCGCGTAGCCGTGAACCGCCAGCGCACCGCCGATGAATATCGCAAAAAGTAAAAGCGCGATGGCCACGACCTCGCGCCGCACCTCGTCGGCATGCGACGGAGCCCTCTGCCCGTCTATGTCAGTCCCGTCCTGCTCCGAGGGGGACGATCTGCCGGTCGCTGTAAACGGGGACCACAGAGAACGAATCCAGCGTGGCACAGAAGGCGAGGTCGTCGCCGAATCCTGCGCCGATGAGCGCTTGCCCGTGGTTCGAGTCTTGGAGGAGCCTCGCGATGTTCTCGCCATACTTCCTGTCGATGAGAGCGCAGGCGGTAGCGCCGTCGTTGGTCGCGACCCCGTTGAGTCCCTTCTGAATAGCGCGAACATAACGTCCCGCGCAACCCGCGTCTTCCAGAGTGAAGCGCCGCTCGTGCCCGGAGCACAGGATGACAATGTCGTTCTCGGCCCTCACGGCGGCCCGCAACATCGCCGCCACCGCCGAAAAGTTGACGTACGACGCGACCACGATGTCACGCGCGCCCTGCGCCGCCAGGATCGCTCCGCTGCCGTTCGTCGTGGTGAGCAGAACCGTCTTTCCCTGAACCTTGTCGGCGACGAATTCGCCCGGCGAATTGCCCAGGTCGAAGCCCGTGATCGGAAGCATCTTCTGCTCGCCCGCGAGGATCACGCTCTCGCGCCCGAGCTGCTTCGACTGGGCAACCGCGTCGTCCGAAGTGAGGAACGGAACGACCGCGCGCGCGCCGTTAGCCAAAGCCGCCGCGATCGTCGAGGAAGCGCGCAGCACGTCCACGACCGCCACGACCCTGCCAGCTACGTCGGCGGAGGTGAGCTGCTGGTAGCCGAAGAAGACGTCGAGCCTCACGACGCTGTCTCCTTGACGACGTCCTTCATGAGATTCGGCTCGCGCTCCAGGAACTTCGTGTCCACGTTCCCGGACTGGAACAGCGGATTTTCCATCACTCGCGCCAGGAAAGGAATCGTAGTTGTAACGCCTTCGATGATAAAGCTCTCCAGCGCCATGTGCATGCGGCGAATCGCCTCCTGCCGGTCTCTCCCCTGGCAGATGACTTTTGCGAGCAGGGAGTCGTAGTACGGCGGCACGGTGTAGCCGGCGTACACATGCGTGTCGAGCCGGACGCCGGGGCCGCCGGGCGGATGGAACGTGTCGATCCTCCCCGGGGAGGGCTGGAAGTTCTTCGCGGGGTCTTCCGCGTTCACCCGGCACTCGATCACGTGTCCGCGCAGCATGGGCAGCGACTTGAACGAGAGCTTCTCCCCCGCGGCGACCCGGATCTGCTCTTTGACCAGATCGATACCGGTCAGCATCTCCGTGACGGGGTGCTCGACCTGGATGCGCGTGTTCATCTCCATGAAGTAGAACGAGCGGTCCTCGTTCAGCAGCATCTCGATCGTTCCGACGCCGACGTAGTCGATGGCCTTGGCGCCGCGCACCGCCGCGTCGCCCATCTTGTCGCGCAGCTCCGCGTTGAGCGCCGGGCTCGGCGCCTCCTCGATGAGCTTCTGATGGCGGCGCTGCACCGAGCAGTCGCGCTCGCCCAGGTGGACGACGTGGCCGTGCCGGTCGCCCACGACCTGGAACTCGATGTGTCGCGGGCGCTCGAGGTATTTCTCCACGTACACGTCGGCGTTGCCGAACGCGGAGAGCGCCTCGGAGCGCGCGAGCTGGAAGGAGCGCGCGAAATCGTCGGCGTCCTTGGCGACGCGCATCCCCTTCCCGCCGCCACCGGCAGAGGCCTTGATGATCACCGGGAAGCCGATCTCCTTCGCGTACTTCAGCGCTTCATCCACGTCCTCGACGGGCCCCGGCGTGCCGGGGATGATGGGCACGCCGACGTCCAGCATCGCCTTGCGGGCCGAGGCCTTGTCGCCCATGACGCGGATCTGCGCGGGCGTGGGGCCGATGAACTCGATGTTCGACGCCGCGCACGTCTCGGCGAACTCCGCGTTCTCGGCGAGAAAGCCGTAGCCCGGGTGGATCGCGTCGGCGCCCGTGATCTCCGCGGCCGCGATGAGCCGCGGGATCTTGAGATACGAATCGCGCCCCGGCGGCGGCCCGATGCACACGTCGTCGTCCGCGAACCGCACGTGCAGCGACTCCCTGTCCGCCTCGCTGTACACGGCCACGGTCTGTATCCCGAGCTCCCTGCACGCACGTATCACCCGCAGTGCGATCTCGCCCCTGTTCGCTATCAGCACTTTCTTAAACATTGCGACTCTCGTGCGGGCGAGGACCGGGCGATCCGGGCGCGGGCGCGGGCGGGTGTCCCATGCAGGCCCGTGTTAGCGAGCGCAGTTTGCTCGCGTAGGGCCAGCATGGGATACCCGCCCAGCCCGCGACTGACCACACGGACCCCAAATCACGGGCTAATGCCTGACGTGAACTTGTCCCAGCTCGTGTCACTGGTCCCCGCGATGCCTTGGACCTGAAGCGCGAACTCCGAGGGACTGGTCGCGTAGAAGATCGCGTTCTCGTACGAGATCATGCCCTGCGAGTACCAGTTCATCAGCGACTGGTCGAAGCTCTGCATCCCGTACTGGATGGTGCCCTCACGGATCAGGTTAGGGATGTCGAGCGACCTCGTCATGTCTCGGATGTTGTCGCGAACCGCGGCGGTGTTGATGAGCACTTCCGCGGCCGGCACGCGGCCGGCCTTGTCGGCGCGGGGCACCAGCCGGAGGGAGATCACCGCATGTAGCGCGCTCGAGAGAATGAATCGCACCTCCTCCTGCTGGTGCGGCGGGTAGAACGAGAGTACCCGGTTGATCGTCTGCGTTGTGTCGGTCGTGTGCAGCGTCGAGAAGACCAGGTGGCCCGTGTCCGCCGCCTTGAGCGCCGTGTCCAGCGTCTCGATGTCGCGGATCTCGCCGACCATGATCACGTCGGGGTCCTGCCGCAGCACGCGCCGCAGCGCCTGCGCGAAGCTGGCCGTGTCCGTGCCGACTTCACGCTGGTTGATGTGGCAGTTGATGTCGCGGTGCAGAAACTCGATCGGGTCCTCGATCGTGATGATGTTCGCGCGCCGGTGCAGGTTGATGTGATGGATCATCGCCGCGAGCGCCGTGGATTTTCCGGAGCCCGTGATTCCGGTCACCAGGACGAGACCGCGCGGCCGCATAGCGATGTCGGCGCAGACCTTGGGCAGGCGCAGCTCCTCGATCGTCTGCGCCTGGAACGCGATGATGCGGAAGGCGAACGCGATCGTGCCCCGCTGGTGATACGCGTTGACGCGGAAGCGCCCGATGCCCGGGACGCCGAGCGCGAAGTCGGCCTCGTGCTGCTCGGTGAACTCCTGCATGTGCCTCGCGGTCATCGTCTGTTCCGCGAGCAAGCGGAGCTGCTCGGGCCGCGTGTGCGGCAGCTCGAGTGGAACCAGCTCGCCGTTGACGCGGAGCGTCGGCGGGCGGCCGACCTTGAGGTGCAAATCCGAAGCCCCCTTGTGCACCATGTGCTGAAGGATCGCCTTGTAGTCGAACAGAGCCGCGGCGCCCTCCGGCGGTGTCATCTGCGCGGGATCAGCCATTCGGGGCGATCCTGAAGAGCGCCTGGCCGTACTCCACCGGGTGCGAGTCCTTCGCGACGATCTCGCGCACCACTCCGTCGAACTCCGATTCGATCTCGTTCATGATCTTCATCGCCTCGATGATGCAGATGATCTGGCCTTTCCTCACCCGGTCACCCACGGCGAGATACGGCTTTCCGCCCGGCTCGGGCGCTGCGTAGAAGGTTCCCACCATCGGCGATTTTGCCTCGAGCAGATTCTCCTTCGGCGTTTCGGGCTTGGGCGCCGGCGTCGCTTCGGACGCTGCCGCGGGAGCCGCGGGAGCCGCGGAAGCGACCGGCGCCGCAACCGGGGCCGCGACGGGCGCCGACAGCACGACCGCTTGCTGCTGCGCCTTCGAGATCCGGATCTTCATGCCTTTGTCGGAAGAGATCTCGATCGAGTCCACCGAGGACCCGTCGAGCATGTCCACCAACTTCTTCACGTATCGTAAATCGAACATGTCGGCTGTTTAGGGACCGGCCGCCTATTCCGTCAGGCGACCTCGATTAGCTCTCTCGTAAAGTCCGTGAGAATCTCCGGACCACCGGTACCGAGGTGAACGTCATCCTCGATTCGGATCCCGCCCCATCCAGGGCGATACACCCCCGGCTCGATCGTCACCACCGCGCCGAGGGCCAAAGTTCCCTCGGCTGTCCGGGCAAGCCGGGGCGCCTCGTGCACTTCCAACCCGAGGCCGTGCCCCAAACCATGACCGAACGCTTCCCCAAAACCTTCGCGCTCAATGTAGCCCCGCGCGAGGGCGTCGGCATCCTGTCCCGTCATCCCCGCCCGAACGGAACCCGCCGCGAGCGCATTCGCTTGCCGCACAACGTCATAGACCGCCCGCTGCTCGCTCGTGGCGCTGCCCGCGACGAGAGTCCGCGTTATGTCCGAACAGTACCCACGGTACTCGGCCCCGAAGTCCAGTAGCAGGAAATCGCCCGGCTCGATCACGCGGGCGGACGAGCGCGCGTGCGGCAGCGCGGCGCGCGGCCCCGATGCGACGATGGAGGGAAACGGGAAACCTTCACTCCCCGCGTCGCGCAGCGATTTCTCCAGTACGCCCGCGACCTGCAGCTCCGTCATGCCGGCCGCGATCCGCGGGATCGTGCGCTCCAACGCTTCGACAGCGATGGCGGCGGCGCGGCGGATGAGCTCGACCTCCCCGGCGTCCTTCGACTCGCGCAGCCGCTCGACCGCGCTCACGCGCGCGCGCCACTGCCGTGCCCCGCCGCTGCTGTTCTCCAGCAGCCGCTGAAAGTCGCGATGGAAGACGTGCGCCGACTCGAAGCCGACTGCCGTCGCGTTCGCGAGCGACGGCAAGATCGCCCACAGCCCGTTCCACAGGCTCACCGGCTCGATTCTCACCTTCGCCAGGTCACCGACCTCTTCGACCACCTGCGTGGCGTAGCGGAAGTCGGTGATCAGGTGCAGCTCGCGCTGCGTCACCAGCAGCAGCGCGCTCGTTCCAGAGAAGCCCGTCAGATACCGGATGTTCGGCAGACTCGTGACGAGCAGCGCGTCGAGGTCGCCCGCGATGTCGTCGCGCAGCGCGGCGATGCGCCGCTCGCGCATGTCAGCCACGATCGCGGAGCGTATTGACCAGGCCGCGGAGCGCCAGCTCGTAGCCGTATGCTCCGAAGCCGCAAACCACGGCCAGCGCATCCTCGGCGAGCATCGATCGACGCCGATGCTCTTCGCGCGCGTAGATGTTCGTCAGGTGCATCTCGACGTACGGCAGGTTCACGCCGACCAGCGCGTCGCGGATTGCCAGGCTCGTATGGGTGTAGGCCCCGGCGTTGATGACGATCCCGTCGGCCGATTCCGTGAGCGCGTGGATCGCGCTGATGAGGTCGCCCTCGCCGTTGTGTTGCGAGCACTCGATCTCGACGTCGAGCTCCCTGGCGACCTCACTCAGGGTGCTCTCGATCTGCCCGAGCGTGGTGTGGCCGTAGATGTGGGGCTCGCGCCTGCCGAGCAGGTTGAGATTGGGGCCGTTGATAATCGCGATCTTCACGGGCCCCTGAGTCCCCTGAGCCACGCGTTGAAGTCGTCGGGGTCAGCGGTGGAGGGATTGAACATCTGCTGCGGGCCGGACGTGCGCGGCACCGGACTTGGCGCGGGCGGGCTCGGGAATGCGAAGGGGTCGTCCGAAGCTTCGCTCGCGGTTGCTTCCCCCTCGGGCATGGGCGCGAAGTCGGAGCGGCGGCGGGAGATTGGCCGCGGTGTCACGGAGCTTGCGGCGGGCGGCCGCGCTCGATCCATCCGCGCGAACAACTCCCGGACGGAGATCGGCTCCGTTACCGCCTCCGCCTCCGCTTCCGCGGTCTCCGCGCGCTCGGAGCGGGCCGCGGCCACCGCCGCGTCGCGCCGCGCCAGGATGACCGACTCTATGTGCTCGATCTTCGCGCGGAGCTGCTCGTCCTGCGGCCGCTGTTCGGCGAGCTGGAGTAGAAGCTCCAACGCTTCGTGCGGGTAGCCCTGCTCCAGGTAGAGTTCCGCCATCGTTTCGGTGACGAACGGAGCGGCCGACTCCAGAACGCCCTCTTCCGTCTGCATCGCTTCCTCGGGGGCCTCCTGCTCGGCCGACTGATGGGCCGCGACGTCGAAGCGCTCCGTTTCCGGCGCAGTGGAGACAGAAAGATCGCCCGCGAACTCACCGGTTACCGTAAGAACTCCGGACGCTGGTATTTCGATCTCGGCCGCGCCTTCTGGCACGGCTTCGACTGCCTCCGAGGCTTCTGCAAACGCTTCCACTACCGGCTCCGGGACGCTCTCGGTCAGAGCAGCGTCCGCGATCTCGACAGGCGGCGCGGCTTCCACGACCGGAGGAGACTCGACGGGCTCCGAAAGCTCCGGCTCTACGGCGGAGCGCAGGATCTGCAGCGCTGTCGTTGCGGCTTCGTTGTATGGGTCGGCCTCGAGCGTTCGGGAATAACAGCGCTCGGCCTCCGCGGCGTCGCCCGTGTCGCGGGCAATGTCACCGAGATAGCGCAGCGCGACGATGTTCTCCGGATCGAGGGCCAGAGCGGTCTCCAGTGCCGCGCGTGAACCGTCGAAATCCCGGGCGTCGTACAGCGCCTGGCCCAGCACGATGTGGCCGCTGATGTGGCCCGGTACCTCGGGCAGCTGCGCCCGGCAGAGGTCCGCGGCGCGCTGCGCGTCGCCGGCCTTGCGGTACTCGTTCGCCAGCGGGGCGAAGTACCGACGCGGATTCTCCTCGAACTTGCGTTCGAGCTCTTCGAGTCTCGCCACTATGGGGTCCGCACGGTATCCGGCACCGGTTGAAGTTACCGGGATTGCGGCCTCAGGACTAACTACAATCGCGGATCGACGATTAATCGAGGATCGCGGATCGCGGAGAGAAGCACCTGCGTACCTTCCCCCGCCGTTCCGCCCCATCCTCAGTTCTCAGCCCTCGAATAATCGTCGATCCGCGATGGCCGTTGGTCCTGAGGCCGCAAGGGTCCTCCATCCGAAATCGCAAACGACAGGACAAACCAACGCCCCGGAAGCATGCGGCCGACACTTCTCATAAGCCGTTGCGGCCGATAACTTTTGAGGCTGTTTCAGCATCTTTAAGGAGCTTGCCTTGCTGCAGGGAATGCGCGCCGCCACAAAATGGGTCTGGATCTTCATCGCTGCCGCTTTCGTCGGTGGATTCCTGCTCATGGACACCTCGGGGCTGATTGGCCGATCGGCCATCACTCCGACCACGCCGGTCGCGACCGTCAACGGCGAAGACATCCTGGCCACGCAGTGGTACACAATCACTCAGCAGCTCGAGACGGAAGAGGTCCAGAACAGCGGACGCACGCTCACGCTGGAGGAGCGCACGCGCCTCGCCGATCAGGCGTACGAGCAGCTTGTCGGAGAAGTCCTGCTCAGGCAGGAATACCGCCGGCGCGGAATCAAGGTCACGAACGAAGAGATCGAGAACGCCGCGCGCTACAGCCCGCCGCCGCAGCTCATGCAGAGCCCCGAGCTCCAGACTGAAGGTCAGTTCGATCCCGCCAAGTACCAGCGGTTCCTGTCCAGCCCGCTGGCGCGGCAGCAGGGCGTGCTGGTCCAGCTCGAGAACTACTACCGGAGCGAGATTCCCAAGCAGAAGCTGTTCGAGCAGGTGGTAAGCGACGTGTACGTCAGCGACGAGCGGCTGTGGACGTTTTGGAAGGACACGCACGACTCGGCACAGGTGAGCTTCGTTGCGTTCCGCCCCGACGCCGTGCCCGATGCGCGCGTCACCGTGACCGACGCCGAGATCAGGGCGTATTTCGACGAGCACAAGAAAGAGATGGAGCGACCGGCGCGGGCCATCGTGTCGGTCATGACGAGCCCGCGGGTCATCTCGGCGGAAGACAGCGCGGCCGTTCGCGCCGAGGCAGTCGCGCTCAAGCAGGCGATCGAGAGCGGCGAGCGCACGTTCGAGGAAGCGGCCCGCACGGAATCAGCGGACACAGCATCCGGCACGAATGGTGGCGACCTCGGCCGCGGCGGCCGCGACCGGTTCGTCCCCGATTTCGAGCGCGCGGCGTACGCGCTGGCGCCCGGCCGGATCTCCGACCCGGTGCTGACGCCGTTCGGCTACCACATCATCAAGGTGGACTCGCGTAACGGCGACACGCTGTCGCTGCGGCACATCCTGCTGCGCATCGAGCAGCGGGAAGAGTCCGCTGTGTTCACCGACCGTCGCGCCGACTCGCTCGCGCGCATTGCCGCGACCGCTGAAGATCCCGCGAAGTTCGAGGAGGCGTCCCGCACCCTGCGCATTCCGATCACGCGCGGCGCGGTGATCGAGGGCGAGCCGCTGACCATCGGCGGCGAGTATGTGCCCAGCGTAGGCGCGTGGGCGACCGGCGGGGCCGAGCAGGGCGACATCAGCGACTTGTTCGACTGGGAGGACGGCTACGCCATCGCCCGACTCGACTCGCTGGTCGAAGGCGGCGTGCCCAAGCTCGACGCCGTGAAGGAAGAAATCCGCGCGCGAATCGCCCAGCAGAAGAAGTTGGATCTCCTCGTGAACGAGGCGCGGGCGTTAGCGACGGCTGCCGCTTCCAGCACGCTCGAGCAAGCCGCGGCCGCGAAGAACATGCAGGTAAGTCAGACCGACCTGTTCACGCGCACGTCGCCGGCGCAGGGGCTGGGCCGCTTGAATGAAGCGATCGGCGCGGCGTTCGCTCTGCCCGCGGGCGCGGTCAGCGCTCCCGTTCGCACGGAAGACGGCGTGTTCGTCATGCGCGTGGACCGCCGCACGCAATCGAACCGGGCCGAGTTCGAGGCCCAGAAGGCGACGCTCAAGGAGCAGCAGCTCAGCGCCTACCGCCAGCAGCGCCTGCAGGAGTTCAACGACAATCTGCGCGACGTCGCCGACATCAAGGACAACCGCAAGAACCTCGCGCGCGCCCAGGCCCAGGCCGCCAACCTCCCGCCCCTCCCCTTCGCGCCCTAGTGCGCGCGCGTTAGACGTTCAGTCGGGATTTACGACAAGCGCGGGCGCGGCATCGTGCCGCGGTCGCGGGCTGTGCAGAGGCTCCCTTCGCGCCCTACGCTCGCAAACTACGCGAGCTACCACGGGCGCTAGGGGAGC
>JBPPMH010000022.1:0-7828 GCA_051305945.1 Gemmatimonadaceae bacterium | reverse complement strand
GACGGGGCCTCGCCCGCACCCCGGCCCGTCCCGAGCCAGCAAGGGCACCCTCGCGACCGGCACTACTCGCGAATCCGCCTTTCCCCACCTTCCGCCTCCGCCCGGCGCCGAAGCCAAGCTCCGCGCGGCCTCCAAGTCCGTTCCCGCACTGGCCGCGGTCTCTAAACCTTGAGCGTTGGGCAGGCTTCGGGGTCGGCCCAAGGGGCCGTGTTAGCGAGCGGAGTTTGCTCGCGTAGGCCCCGGGGCCGACCCCGAAGCCTGACCACCGCACACCGACCTAAGAGAAATCCGCGGCCAGCATGACCTGACCGACTTTCTCGCCGCGCGAGTTCTTCAGAGGCTTGTGCATGTAGTCGGCAAGCCGCGGTGGCAGAGTATCGGGGAGAACCTTGAGGTTCTGCAGGATGCGGAGCAGAGGGGGATACAGCGCGCGCTGCGCCCCGTCCTCGACCTTGATCGTCACGCCCACGCCGATCTCGGGGATCGCCAGCGAGTGCACGCCTTCCGCGCCGGTCTTCGACAACACTGCGCCGGCCGTCTCTTCCATTAGTACCGAGTCGAACCGCTCCGTCCCTCCCACAAGGAACGGGTGCTCGATCATCGCTGAGACGATCAGCTGCGGGATTTCTTCCCCGCTCCGCGACGCGGTACCGAGTCGTGCGTACGCGCGCGCCATCCGCTCGATCGGGCCGCCGAACACGACCACGCCGCACCCGTCGATCGCGAGCAGCATCTCCGGCGGCGCGAGGTCCGTCCACTTGGTCATGTACGCCAGAATCGCCTGCTGCACCGGGTGCTCGAGCCGGTCGTAGCTGTGCGTCGGCCAGCCGGTGATCTCGGCGCGCGCCAGCATCGCGGCGTGCTTGCCGGAGCAGTTGTTGTGCAGCCGGCTGAGCGTCTTGCCGCACTCCCGCACCAGCTTCGCGCCGCGTGGAGAGAGTGGCTCGTGCGGGCCGCACGCGAGGTCGCCTTCCTCGCGCCCGACGTCGTGCAGCATCCGCTCGACTATCGCGACGTGCTCGGGCTCGCCGCCGTGCGAGCCGCACGCGACGGCAAGCTCGTCGGATCCCCAGCCGAGCTCGTCGAGCCCGCCGGCCTGTATGAATGGGATTATCTGGAACGGCTTGGAGCACGAGCGCCAGAAGGTGACTTCCTGCGGGTTCCGCGCTCCGCCGATGAGCGTATCGTCGTCGGCGACTATGGCCGCATGAACACGGTGACAAGATTCCACGCAGCCGCCCCTGACGGCCACAACGTCCAGCTCGTGCGAGTAGTCCACCTTCGGAAAATAGGCGGAGCACCGCGGTAAGTGGGAACTCCTAGAAGACCTTGATCATATCCTTGGTGTACCGGCTCGGATCCCGCCTCACGTCGGCAAGTATCGCATTCAAATCGGTAACCGTCTTTACCAATTGGTCGTAGAGCTGTGGATCGTTGATGAGGCGAGCCGCCGTCCCCTCCCCCGTCGACATCGCGCGCACCATTCGGTCCGCTCCCGTCACCGTGCTCACCAATGCCGTGTACAGGCTGTCGTCCCGCATCAGCTTGCCCAGCGTCCCGTCCGACGTATTCATCGTGGTGAGCAGCGTATCCAGCGACACCAGCATCCGCGTCATGTTCACGTACAGCGCCGGATCGTCGACCAGCCGCCCGAACGTGCCGTTGGGATTCTGCAGCCGGGCCATCACCGAGCTGGCCCGCGACAAAGTCGTGTTGAACTGATCGTACAGCTCGCGGTTCGTGAGTAGCTGTCCGATCGTGCCCTCTCCGCGCGCGACGCCGGATGTGATCTTCCGCAGATCCCGCGTCAGCACGACCACGTCGGTCACCGCGTCCGACGCCTGCGCCAGTATGGCCTCGTAATCGGCCCCCGGCGCGATCTGGATGGTGTCGTTGTTCCGCAGCACCGGAAACCCGGGCGTGCCCGGCGCGATGTCGAACACCTTGTCGCCCAGCAGCCCGAGCGTGCGAATCCTGGCCTTCGAGTCGCCGCGCACCTGCGCACGCAGCCTCTCCTCGACGGCGACAACGATCCTGAGATTCCGCATGGTGTCCGCGTCCACCGGCAGGAACTCGATCTTCTCGATGACGCCCGCCTGCTGCCCCGCTACGGTCACGCCGCCGCCCTCCACGAGCCCGCTGGCCGAAGGCAGGAACGCGATCAGGTTGTAGCGCTTGGCGAAAAGACCGGTCGTCTGGCCGAGCTGAATGACAGCGAAGACGATGAGCCCGAGGGCGGCCAGAATCACCAGGCCGACCTTGAGCTGATCCCACGTGATGAACGTCGATCGTTTCATGTGTCAGTAACCACCCAGGAATTTGCGAATGTATTCGTCGTCCTGCTTGCGCATTTCTTCCGGTGTTCCGAAATAGACGATCCGACGCTCGGCCAGGAGGGCGACCTTGGTGCCCATCCTGAAAGATGACCGGATGTCGTGGGAAACCACCACACTTGTGACGTTCAGCTCTTTCTGCAGTTTCATGATCAGATGTGTGATCGTGGCCGTCGTCAGGGGGTCGAGCCCGGAGGTGGGCTCGTCGTACAGCATGACCTTGGCGTTGTTGGCCATCCCCCGCGCGATCCCCACGCGCTTGCGCATTCCGCCAGAGAGCTGGGCCGGCATCTGCGTCATGACTTTATCCGGCTCCAGGTCCACGAACTCCAGCTTCTCCCGCACGCGCGCTGCGATCTCGTCCTCCTTCAGGTCGGTGTGCTCCCGCAGCGGGTAGGCCACGTTCTCGAAGACGGTGAGCGAATCGAACAGCGCGGCCGACTGGAACACCATCCCCATCTTCTGCCGGACTTCCAGCACATCGTTGAAGCTGAGGTCCACGATGTCCTCTCCGTCTATCAGCACGCGACCCTTGTCCGGCACCAGCAGGCGCAGAATGAGCCTGAGGATCGTGGACTTGCCGGTGCCCGATTCTCCCACGACGACCACCGTCTCGCCCTCGTTCGCCTGGAACGAGACGTTCTCGAGGATCGGCTCGTCGAACGCAAGCGAGACTCCCTCCACCTGGACGATCGGAGCGGCCTCGGGATGGGGCTTCTGCGACGGCCCGCGCTCGAGCTTGCGCCGCTCCTCGGCGGCCTCTTCATCCACCGGATGGCGCGCCAGCGCTGCGGCCTCTCCGGTGTAGAGCTCGGGCACGATCGACGGGTCCGGATCAGGCGTGTCGGTCCCGGGTGGATCCTGCCGCAGGCGTTTCTCGCTCATAGCACCGCCAACAAGATCTGCGTGATGAAGTAGTCGACGATCAGGATCGTGATGCTCGAGAACACCACCGTCCTGGTCGTCGAGATGCCGACGCCCTCGGTGCCACCCTTCGTGTTCAACCCGAAGTAGCACGCGACCGTCACGATGATCCCGCCGAACACGAACGGCTTGACCAAGCCGTGGACGAAGTCGATCGGGATGTATTTGAGCGTGAACCCGCCCGATGCGATCTGCTCCCACACCGTCTGCCAGTACAACGACGCAGGCAGGCCGAGGTAGGTGCTCGCGATGACGTTGCCGCCCACGATGCCGGCGACGTCGCCGATGATCGTGAGAACCGGAACCATTATGAGCGCCGCGAGGACCCGCGGCGTCACCAGCTTCTTGATCGGGTCGGTCCCCAGTGTGTTGAGCGCGTCGATCTGCTCGGTCACGCGCATGGACCCGAGCTGCGCGGCGATGCCGGACCCGACTCGCCCGGCCACCATGAGTCCGGCCAGCACGGGCCCAAGCTCGCGAATCATGGACGCCGTAACGAGCCGGCCCACGTACATCGTCATGCCGAAATCCTGCAGTTGAACCGACGTCTGCAGCGCGAGCACCATCCCGGTGAAGAAGCCCGTCAGCAGGATGATGGTGAGCGACTGGACGCCGATCGCGTCCATCTGCTGCACCAGGTCCGTGGTGTAGAACGGCCTGCGGAAGATGAAGCCGATGGACTTCGCCGACAGGACGAAGTACTCCTGCAGCGAGAGGACTCTCTGTTTTGCCGCTTCGTTAAGGACGGAAAAGCGCAATGTGCTGCGGGTTAAGGCAAGGCGTATGCCCGGTTGTGACTGCGTTCAGGTGGTGAGTTTAGCATCCGGGCGCGTTGAAATTGAGCGTGGGTCCCCTTTCGGCGCTACGCTTCGCTATCACGCGCCTTCAGGGGACCCACCCTCAACTTCAACTGTCCGGCTCTTCCAAGCCGCCAAGTCGCCGCACGACCAGGCACTCCCGAACGCGTTAATTTCAGCGCACCTGTGACCCTCAGAATCGCGTTTGACGCCACGTATCAACGACAGCCAGATGGCGGCATCGCGCGCTATGGCCGCCAGCTTTCCGCGGCGCTCAGGGCGCGCGGCGACGTTGAGGTGGTCGAGATCGGCGGGGGCCAGACCCAGAAGCGCGGGACCCTGCGCCGTCACTTCATCACCGTGGGCATCGACCTGGTCTGGCATCCGGCCCTCGGCCGGATGCGCGCGGCCGCGACGGGCGCGGACATCTACCACTGCCCCGGCCTCCGCGGACCGCTCACGCACGGACGCATGCCGATAGTCGTGACCATTCACGATCTCCTGTCATGGCGGAATCCTGAGCTTATGTCGCGCCTTACACGAGGTCACGCCCGCCTTGCACAGAGGCGCATGGCACGGATCGCAGACCGGGTGCTATGCAACTCGCAGGATACCGCGGATGACGTGGAGCGGATCCTAGGCGTGTCCGCGGACCGATTACGCGTAACCCCCCTTGGGGTAGATGCCGCCTTTTTCGAGAAAATCCAAAAGCCGTCGCCGATCGGCGAGCCGTACGTGCTATTCATCGGAACCGAGCAACCCCGAAAAAATCTGGGGCGACTGGAGGCGGCCATTCGGTTGATGCGGGCACGCGGATGTCCGCACGTTCTCGTCACCGCCGGCGCCGATAGCTGGGGCCGTGTCGAAATCGGTGGGTCATTCGTACGCAAATTGGGCAAAGTGAGCGACGACACGCTGCGAAGCCTGTACGCGGGCGCCGCTTGTTTGGCGATTCCCTCGTTGCACGAGGGGTTCGGCCTTCCAGCGCTCGAAGCGATGGCAATCGGCACTCCAGTCGTTGCAGCGAACACTTCGGCATTGCCGGAAGTCACGGGCGGGGCGGCCGTGCTCGTGGATCCGCTCAACCCGCACGACATCGCGGACGGGATTCAATGCGCAATCGCCGAGCGCGATACGATAATTCCTGCTGGTCGCGCGCATGCCGCACAGTTTACGTGGGAGCGCACCGCCGCCCTTACTGTAGATGCTTACCATGAGCTGGTATGAACGCCCCGCCGAGGTCTGCCCGGTGATTGATCACGGCCGAGGCAAGCGGCTGCTCCCTTCCTGGCGATGACATTCCGGATCGTGCTCGACGCCACGTACCAAAGGCAGCCTTTCGGTGGCATCACCAGGTATGCACGTCAGCTCACGTCCGCGTTGCGTGACCGCGGGGACGTAGATATCACGGAGATCGGCGGAGGTCCGCCCGTACCACGGGGATCGGTCAGGCAACGCCTGTTGACGATCGGCACTGACCTGCTTTGGCATCCCTTCGTTGGACGATTGCGTGCCTCTGCAGTAGGCGCTGACGTATACCACTCGCTCGGGTTCAAAGGGCCGCTGACACGTGGCCGGGTGCCAATCGTTGTCACCGTGTTCGATGTCGTGCCCATCCTATATCGAGAGCTGAGCCCCCGCTGGCGCCGACACTATGACGTTGCGACGCAAAAGAGGAAGGCAAGGGTGGCTGACCTCGTGCTCTGCATTTCAGGGAACACGGCCGACGACGTCGTTCGCCTCCTGGGCGTCGCGCCCGAGCGGGTGAGGGTCACTCCGCTCGGTGTCGAGCCCGTGTTCTTCGCGTCTGTCACGGGCGCTGCGCCCATCGTTGAGCCGTACGTGCTCTTCATCGGCTCCGAGCAGCCGCGAAAAAATCTGGAGCGGTTGGAGAAGGCGGTCGCGATCCTGCGTGCGCGCGGACATCCGCACATCCTCGTGACCGCCGGCGCCGACAGTTGGGGGCGCGTCGAGTTCGGGGACACGTTCGTTCGAAAGCTCGGCAAGGTCAGCGACGAAGAGCTGCGGGGCTTGTATGCCGGTGCCGCGTGTCTCGCGATTCCGTCTCTGCACGAAGGGTTCGGGCTCCCCGCGCTCGAGGCCATGGCGGCGGGCGCGCCGGTCGTCGCGGCGAACACAGCGGCGCTTCCGGAAGTCACGGGCGGAGCGGCCGTACTGGTGGATCCGCTCGACGTTGAAGACATCGCCGAGGGATTGGAGCGCGCCTTCGCGGAGCGGGACACGCTTGTGGTCGCCGGTCGCCGGCGCGCCGCCGAATTCACCTGGGCGAACACCGCCGAGCTGACGATGAAGGCGTACCGGGAGCTCGTCTGAGCGGCGGCGGCACGGGCGAGAAGCTGCCGATACTCGGAGTCGGAGTGAGCCCGCTCGAAGCCGATGCCGCGGTCGAGGTCGTGATCGAGGCCGCTCGCGAGCGGCGAGCGCTGACAGTGAGCTGCTCCGCCGTGCACAGCGTGATGGAAGGCGCGCTCGACCCGGAGCACCGGCGCCGGCTCAATGAGCTCGACCTTGTCCTCCCCGACGGGCAGCCGGTGCGATGGGCGCTCGGTTGGCGGCACGGAGTCAAGCTGGAAAATCGCGTGTACGGACCGGACTTCATGCTGGCGGTCTGCGCGCGCGCCGCTGAAGAAGGGATCCCGATATTTCTGTACGGCAGCAGGACCGAGATACTGCAGCCGCTGACCGACAATCTGCGCCGCAGGTTTCAGCGGCTGATCGTAGCGGGCTCAAAGCCGTCCGCGTTTCGGAGGCTGTCGGAAACCGAGCAGAAAGCGATAGCGTCGGAGATCCGGCAGAGCAGCGCCGGGATCGTGTTCGCCGGACTCGGCTGCCCGCGCCAGGAGATCTGGGCGTACGAGAACGCGGCGCTGATCGGGCTCCCGCTCGTGGCCGTCGGCGCGGCCTTCGATTTTCACGCCGGAGCCATCCCGCAGGCACCGGCGTGGATGCAACGGTCAGGTTTGGAATGGTTGTTCCGGCTCGGACAGGAACCGCGGCGCCTTTGGAAGAGGTATCTGTACCTCAACCCGTTGTACCTTTTGTTTCTCGCGGGCGAGCTCACGGGCGTGAAGACGTTCGGGCGCGGCAGCGAGACGCCGCCGACGCCGGTGCGCGTCGGCTAATCCACGATTTCTGACATCATGAGAGTTCTCGTAACTGGCAGCAGCGGCCTCATCGGGTCGGAGGCCGTCGAGCACTACGACAGGGCCGGGCACGAAGTCCACGGCATGGACAACAACATGCGGCGCGAGTTCTTCGGCGAGAAAGGCGACACGCTGTGGAACCTGCGGCGGCTGCAGGCCGCGACGTCGAACTTCAGCCACCACGCGATAGACATCCGTGACCGCGCCGCGGTAATGGAGTTCTTCCGTACGCATCCGTTCGATCTGGTGGTTCACTGTGCCGCGCAGCCGTCGCACGACCGGGCGGGCGCGATTCCGCTGGACGACTTCGACGTAAACGCCGTGGGCACCCTGAACCTGCTCGAGGCGACACGGCAACATGCGCCCGAAGCCGTGTTCATCTTCATGAGCACGAACAAGGTGTACGGCGACGCGCCGAACGAGCTGCCGCTCGTCGAGAAAGAGACGCGGTGGGACTACGCACGGCCCGAGGATTTCGACGGCATCAGCGAGTCCTGCCGCATAGATCAGTGCTTGCACTCTCTGTTCGGCGCGTCCAAGGTCGCCGCGGACGTGATGGCGCAGGAGTACGGTCGCTACTACGGCCTCAAGACCGGGATCTTCCGCGGCG
>JBPPMH010000021.1:0-40725 GCA_051305945.1 Gemmatimonadaceae bacterium | reverse complement strand
GCTGGCGTTGGTCGCATGCATGAGGAAGCTCCTCGTAGTGCTCAACGCCATGATGAAAACGAACACGCGGTGGCAGGCTCAGATCGCGACTGCCACCTCTTGACTTTTAAGACAACTGCTGAGGCCGCAAGGGTCCGCAATCCGCAGTCGTATTCAAGGCGCTCGCGCCGAGTCCGGTTCGGCAAAGCGATACAGCAGCTCCTTCTCCCCGCGCACCATTCCGAACTCCTCCCGCGCGATCCGCTCTTGCACCGCCGGATCCGTCTCGATCGCCTCGAGCGTCTTCCCCATCGAATCCACCAGCCGCTGCAGAGAATCCACCTCGGCCTGCATCCGCCGCTTGGCTACGAACTGCCGCACTACGTCCGCCGTGCTGTACTCTCCACCCTGGATCGCGAAATACAACGCGCCCCCCAGAAACAGCAGCAGCGCCACCCGCGCCCACGGCGGCTTACGCATCACGCGATACCCAGGGAGCTGTTAGCCAAGAGCCAACAGCCAACAGCCAATAGCTCTTTCAGAGTCCGTACACCGCTCCGCCCGGATACTCCGCCAGCGGCCCGAGCTGCTCCTCGATCCGCAGCAACTGGTTGTACTTGGCGACGCGATCGGTTCTGCTCGCGGAGCCGGTCTTGATCTGGCCGGCGCCGGTCGCCACCGCGAGATCGGCGATGAACGTGTCCTCCGTCTCCCCTGACCGGTGCGAGATCACCGACTGATAGCCGTTGCCGCGCGCCAGCTCGATCGCTTCCAGCGTCTCGGTCAGCGTGCCGATCTGATTGAGCTTGATCAGAATCGCGTTCGCGACGTCGCCCTCGATCCCGCGCGCGAGCCGTTCCGTGCTGGTCACGAACAGGTCGTCGCCGACGAGCTGGCAGCGGTCGCCGAGCGCGGCGGTGAGCTTGGCCCACCCATCCCAATCGTCCTCGGCGAGGCCGTCCTCGATCGAGACGATGGGATATTTGTCGAGCCATCCGCCGTACAGCTCGATCATCCCGTCCGCGTCGTAGCTCCCGCCGCCGCTCTTCTTGAAGGTGTAGCTGCCGGCCTTGTGGAACTCCGATGCCGCCGGGTCGAGCGCGATCGCGATCTCCGTCCCCGGCGAATAACCCGCCTTCTCGATCGCTTCCACGACCACGCGCAGCGCTTCCTCGTCGTTCTCCAGATTCGGCGCGAAGCCGCCCTCGTCGCCCACGCCCGTGGACAGCTTCCGCTTGACCAGCACCTTCTTCAGCGAATGGAACACCTCGGCGCCCATGCGCAGCGCGTCGGAGAACGTGTCGGCGCCGATCGGCACGATCATGAACTCCTGCAGGTCCACGGTGTTCGTCGCGTGCGCACCGCCGTTCAGGATGTTCATCATCGGCACGGGCATCGTCCGAGCCATAGGACCGCCGAGATATCGGTATAGCGGGAGCCCCGTGTCCTCCGAGGCCGCGCGCGCGACCGCGAGCGACACCGCGAGAATCGCATTCGCGCCCAACTTCCCCTTGTTCGGCGTGCCGTCGAGCTCGAGCATCAGTCGGTCGATCGCGATCTGATCCGCCGCGGCCATTCCGTTGAGCGCCGGCGCGATCCGCTCCACGATGCTCTGCACCGCCTGCTGCACTCCCTTCCCGCCGTACCGCTCGTCGTCGCCGTCGCGCAGCTCCAGCGCTTCGTGCTCTCCGGTGGATGCGCCGCTCGGCACGGCCGCGCGGCCGAAGGCGCCGCTGACGAGCGTGACGTCGGCTTCGACGGTGGGATTGCCGCGGCTATCCAGGATCTCGCGGGCGCGTATGTCGACGATGGTAGGCATGGAACTGAAGTGACTAGTGATTAGTGACTAGTGATTAGTAACTGATAACAGCACTACTGATAACAGCACTACGCTGCTAGTTGCTAGCTGCTAGCTCGCCCGCTACTCCGTAACGCTCCCGCAGCACCGCCGCCATGCGCGACCGGACGAGCTCGACGAGCTCGACGCGGTCATCGTATGTGAGCTGCGCCGTCGGGATCGGCTCGAGGAAAGTTACTTCGATTGTCCCGGGGGTGATCTTCCAGCTCCCGCGGCGCATGCGCTCGATCGTGCCGTAAATGACCATCGGCACTACGGGGACGCCCGCGGTGATCGCGAGGACGAACGGGCCCTTCTTGAACGGGCGCAGGGCGTACTCTTCGCCGCGGGTCCCTTCCGCGAACATGACGACGGGATTTCCGGCTCTGATCTTCGCCGCGGCGCGCTCGAGGGATTCGAACGCCGCCTTCCTGTTCTCCCGCTCGATCTCGATCATGCCGACCCAACGAATTGCCTGCCCGAACACGGGGATGCGGAACAGCTCCGCCTTCGCGACGTACTTGCCGCGAGGGAGCACGGTCGCCGACGCGAGCACGTCGAACCAGCTCACGTGATTTCCCACGAAGATCCGGGGCGATTCACCGATGAATTCCGTGCCGCGCGCAACCACGTCCACCCCGGCTACCCAAAGCAGCGTCTTCGCCCACCAGCGCGGGATGCCGTCGTACACCGAGCCCGCGCGGTCGGGAATGCGCAGCAGCCTGGCGGCAACCAGCAGCAGGGTCATCGCGGGCGTCGCGATCAGCGCCGCGATCGCGACGAGTATGAGTCTCACTGCGCCGTAAAGTGATCGTAGCCCGCTGGCGGTGCAACGCGGCGGCCCGCGGCGGTCAGCACGACCTCGGCCTCGTCTCCCTGAGCTTCCCCGATCTCCGTCAGGTCGAGGCCGAATTCCTTCCGGAAGGCGGCGGTGTCCAGCGGCTCGGGCGACGTAACCAGCAACTCGTACTCTTCCCCGCTCGCGAGCGCGTCGTCTGACGTCGCTCCCGGGAACGTGGGTACCCTCTCGCTCAGCAGGTGCAGCGCGACGCCGCTGGCGACCGCGAGGTGGCGCGCGTCCGCGATCAGGCCGTCGGAGATGTCGATCGCGGCGCGCGCTCCCCGCTCCGCCAGCCAGCGCGCCTCGCGCAGCCGCGGCACCGGGTGCGCGAACCGGTCGCGGTGCGCCGCGGCGGGCGTTCGCCGGTCGCGCAGCTCCCGCAGCGCGCACAGCGGCGCGCCCAGCCGCCCGGTTACGTAAATCCTGTCCCTGGCCGTAGCGCCGCTGCGCATGAGCGGCACGTCCGCCGATCCGATGACCGTAACGGTCAACGACAGCCCGGCGCCGCGCGTGACGTCGCCGCCGAGTATGACCGTGTCCGCCGATCGGACGCACGCGCCGATGCCGTCCGCGAGTTCGCCCGCCAGCGGCACGTCGGTCTCGGCGAGTGTGAGCGCGAGAAAGATTCCCTCGGGCTTCGCCGCCATCGCAGCGAGATCGCTCAGCGCCGCGGCCGTGGCGCGATAGCCGATCTCGGCATGGGTGAGCCACTCCCTGCGGAAGTGCACGTCCTCCACGCTCGTGTCGGTACTCACTACGAGCTGACCACTCGGCGGCAGCGGCACGACCGCGGCGTCGTCGCCGATGCTTCGCGCCAGCTCGCCCCATCGCTCGAGCATCATCCGAATGATGTCGAACTCGCCGCCCGGCCCGAGCGCGATGTGACGGGACGCGCCACCGTGCTCCGTCATCGGATCACGGGAAGCTCGGCAAGCACGCCGGGAGCGAGCTTCTCCTTCACCGGCTGCCACGCTTCGGGCAGCATGCGAAGCACGTCGTCGAGCGTCGTGCCGCGCGAGTTGCGATCGCCGGTGGCGAGCTCGGCGGCGCGCCCGTGGATCCACGCCGCGACGTACGCGCTGACGAAGGGATCTCCCGTCTGCGCCAGCAGCGTGCCGATCATGCCGGCGAGAACGTCGCCGCTGCCGCCCGTGGCCAGCGCCGGCGTGCCTGCCGCGCTGACGCGCACCTCGCCGTCCGGCGCGGCGATGACGGTCGGCGTGCCCTTGAGCAGCACGACCGCGCCGAAGTATCTCGCCGCCTCCAGCGCGACCTCGAACCGCGCGGCGTCTATCTCCTGAGCGTCCCATGCCAACAATCGTCCCAGCTCGGCGGGGTGCGGCGTGAGCACGGAAGGACGGCCGTCCAACAGCTCCACGAGCGCGTTGGCGTCGCGGGCGAAGATGTTGAGCCCGTCGGCGTCCACCACGAGCAGCTTCGCTTCTCCCTTGAGAACGTGCTCCGCGAAACGCTTCGCGCGCGCGGTCTTGCCGAGCCCGGGGCCGATCACCACCGCGTCCGCCCAGGCGGTGTTGGAGTCGTTGAATTCGCTGTCGGGCTGCCACTCGGTGACGAGCGCGGCCGGCGCCGCGCCGTGCACCGCCGACACGCTGCCTTCTGCGACGCACAGTCGCAGGAGCCCCACTCCGCTCCGGAACGCCGCCTGCGCCGCGAGCAGGACCGCGCCTGCCATTCCCTCGCTCCCGCCGACGATCGCGACCTTCCTGCGCGTTCCCTTGTGCGCGCGCGCCGGGATGGCGGGGATGCACGGATACACGTCGCCCGCGCCCAGTAGCTCGGGTAGCTGCGCCTCCGCCTCCGGCGGAAGCAAGCCGATGTCGAGCGCGACGATGCGGCCGCAGCTCGCGCGCGAGACGAGCTGGCCGCGCTTGACGGTGCCGAACGTCAGCGTCGCGTCGGCGGCGACAGCTCCGTCATGCGCGCCGGTGGTCGCATCCAGCCCGCTCGGCAGGTCCAGGCTGATCACGTACGCGCCGGCCGCGCGGGCTTTCGCCATGGCCTTCACCGCGGCTCCGATCGCGCCGGTCGGAGCGCCGGACGATCCCGTTCCGAGCAGCGCGTCCACGATCGCCGCGCCGTCGCCGGGCTCCTTCGCGCGGGCCAGCGCCGGCACGGCGGCGGCCTTCGCCGCCTTCGCGTCTTCCGTGCGCGCTTCCGCGCTCTCTATCGTGGCGACCGGGATGCCGCGCCGCGCGAGGTCTTCCGCCACGACCCATCCGTCGCCGCCGTTGTTGCCGCCGCCGGCGAGCACCCGCACTCCCGCGCTCACGCGCTCGCCGAGCAGGCGCACGATCTCGGCGGAAGCCGCCATGCCCGCGCGCCGCATCAGCTCATGCGACGGCGTGCCGGCGGCTATGGTCGCGGCATCCAGCGCCGCCGCTTCCGCGGCGGTGGTCACGAGCACGGTCATGTGGGTGGTAGTCCCGCAGCGGACGTCGCCGCGATCGCGGCGAAAAAGCTACGCCGGGCTGGCGCAGCCCCAGGGGTAGTCGCGCTCGAACGCGCCGGCGAAATCGTACACGCCGATGAAGTCACCCGGGTTATCTGTCGGAGATTTGAGTAGCAGACCTTCGCTTACGAGCGTGAACACTACCGCGCCGATGTCGCCTGTGTTGCGCAGACCCCAGCCTTCGAGCACGAGCCGCGCCATCACACCGAACCGCCTGAGAGCGAGATCGCGGCAGGCGTGCGCCAGCTCGGCACCCGTAATATGGCGACGCTCCGGCAGGCGGGACTGACAGAACTCCAGGCCGGCCAGCACGAAGAGGTACGCGCCCTCCTCGAACCGCGGCTCCCGGAGCCTGATCCTGTCCATGATGCCGTCCCGAAACGCCAACTCTACCAAAGCGATCTCCTAGTCGGCCTGCGACACGAATGATGCGGGATAGAGCGGAAACCCGCCAGTCAATTCCCGTACTTCCGCCCGTACCTTTTCGCACACTGCTTCGTCGTCGGGCGCGGCCAGCACGCGCTCGATGAGTTCCGCGATCCGCTCCATCTCCGGTTCCTTCATGCCGCGCGTGGTCACAGCCGGAGTTCCGATGCGGATCCCGCTCGTCACGAACGGCGACTGCGTCTCGCGTGGTACGGTGTTCTTGTTCACCGTTATACCCGCCTTGTCCAGCGATTGCTCCGCGACCTTGCCCGTGAGGTTCCGGTTTCGCAGGTCCACCAGCAGCAAATGATTGTCGGTCCCGCCCGAGACGATGTCGTATCCGCGACTCATCAGCGCGTTCGCCAACGCCTGCGCGTTGGCGATCACCTGCTTGCAGTACGTCTTGAACGACGGGTCCAGCGCCTCCTTGAACGCGACGGCTTTCGCCGCGATGACGTGCTCCAGCGGGCCGCCCTGCGTCCCCGGGAACACCGCCTTGTCCACCGCCTTCGCATGCTCGGCCTTGCACAGGATCAGCCCGCCGCGCGGACCGCGCAGCGTCTTGTGCGTAGTGCTCGTCACCGCGTCGGCGTGCGGCACGGGCGACGGGTGCAGTCCCGTCGCGACGAGACCGGCGATGTGGGCCATGTCCACCACGAACTTGGCGCCGACCTCGCGCGCGACCTCGGCGAACGCGGGGAAGTCGATGATCCGCGCGTACGCGCTCGCGCCGGCGATGATCATCTGCGGCCGCTCCGCGCGCGCGATCTCGCGCATGCGGTCATAGTCGATGCGCCCGTCCTCCGGCTTCACGCCGTAGTGAACGGCGTTGTACAGCAGCCCGGAGAAGTTGACCGGCGATCCGTGCGTAAGGTGCCCGCCCTGCGACAGGTCCAGCCCCAGCACCTTGTCGCCCGGCTTGAGAAAAGCGAGATACACCGCGGCGTTCGCCTGCGCGCCGGAGTGCGGCTGCACGTTGGCGTGCTCCGCGTCGAACAGTTGCTTGACGCGGTCGATCGCGATTTGCTCGACCTTGTCCACGACCTCGCAGCCGCCGTAATAGCGCTTGGACGGCAGCCCCTCGGCGTACTTGTTGGTGAGCGGCGTGCCCATCGCCTCGAGCACCGCTTCCGAGACGAAGTTCTCGCTCGCGATCAGCTCCAGCCCATGCCGCTGCCGGTCGGTCTCCTCGACGATGAGCCGCGCGATGTCGGGGTCGTACGCGCGCAACGCGCGCAGCCGCGACCCGCCTGCCTCTGCGTTTCTCTCGGTCATTTGCTTCCCGCCGATGTGCGCGTGTCGATCTGCTCCACGCGGCGCTGGTGCCGGCCGCCCTCGAATTCCGTTTCCAGCCATTTCTTCAACGCGGCCGAGGCGTCGGCCTGCGACATGAACCGCGAAGGGAGCACGAGCACGTTGGAGTCGTTGTGCTTGCGCGACAGCTCGGCGATCGCCGGCTGCCATGCGAGCGCCGCGCGCACGCCGGGATGCCGGTTCGCCACGATGTCCATCCCTATCCCGCTGCCGCACAGCAGCACTCCCCTGCGCGCCCGCCCGCTCGCCACCTGCTCGGCGACTGCGTGCGCGAACGGGGGATAGTCGCTCGCTTCCTCCGATTTCGCCCCGAAGTCCACCGGCTCATAGCCGAGCTGCCGCAGGTCCTCCTTGAGCTGTTCCTTCATCGCGAAGCCGGCATGGTCCGCGCCGATGGGGATTCTCTCCCCGCCCGTCTCCGGGGCCGTCATCACTTTCCGTTGCCGTTGCGCGGCGGCCACTCGCCCCAGGACGCGCGCACTTCCCGCGGATCTCCGAGTCGGCGCTCCGCCACGCGGTCCGCCGCGAGGTACGTCGGAATCCCTTCCGCCTTCGCCAGCTCGAACACCCCGAGCACGGTGTCGAAGATCTCGTCCGCCTTCTTGAACGCGCGATCCAGGTCCCAGCCGGCGAGCTCGCTGTACACGTTGATCACGCCGCCCGCGTTGGCGACGTAGTCCGGCGCGTACAGAATGTCGCGAGCCTCGAGCGCGTCGCCGTGCCGCTCTTCCAGCAGCTGGTTGTTCGCGCCGCCCGCGACGATCTCGACCTTGAGCGTCGGGATCGTCTCGTCGTTGATGATTCCGCCGAGCGCGCACGGCGCGAAGATCTGCGCGTCCACCGAATAGATGTCGTCGGGCGCGACCGCGGTGGCGCCGGTGTCGGCCACGACCTGGCGGACCTTCTCGGGGTCTATGTCGGTGACGATCAGCCAGGCGCCGGCGGCGTGCAGCTCCTTCGCCAGGTAGCGTCCCACGTGGCCGCAGCCCTGCAGCGAGACGGTGCGGCCGTGCAGGTCGTTTGAGCCCCAGCGGTACCTGGCCGCGGCCTCGATCGCGCGGAAGACTCCGTGCGCGGTCACCGGCGACGGATCGCCCGACTTGGACGCGAGCCCGGCGACGTGCTTGGTCTCCATGTGGACGTAGTCCATGTCCGACGGGCTGGTGCCGACGTCCTCGGCGGTGATGTACCTGCCGCCGAGCGTGTCAACGAACCGGCCGTGCGCGCGGAAGATGGCTTCGCGGTTCTTCGTCTTGTTGTCGCCGAGGATCACGGACTTTCCGCCGCCGAGGTTCAGGCCGGCCACCGCGCTCTTGTACGTCATGCCGCGCGCGAGCCGCAAGGCGTCGATTATCGCTTCGTCCTCGGTGTCGTAGTTCCAGAACCTCGTGCCGCCGAGCGCCGGACCGAGTCGCGTGTCGTGGATGGCGATGATCCCGCAGTAGCCGGACGCCTTATCGCTGCAGATGGCCACCTGTTCGTGGCCCATTTCGCGGATCGTTTTGAAAAGTTCCATTTAGGAAAAGTGACTAGTGACGATTTCAGCAGCTACAAAGAGCCTAACAGCTCGCGGGCGATCACCACTCTTTGGATCTCAGAAGTCCCTTCATAAATCTCGGTCACTTTCGCGTCCCTGAACAGGCGCTCGACCGGATAATCTTTCACGTAGCCGTAGCCGCCGAAAATCTGGATGGCCTCGGTCGTGGCCCACATGGCGGTCTCGCTCGCGAACAGCTTGCTCATCGCGCCGAAGTGCTTGATCGGCTCGCCGCGGTCCTTGGCTTCCGCCGTCGCGTACAGAAGGCTCCGGCCGGCGGCGATCCGCATCGCCATGTCGGCCAGCTTGAACTGTATCGCCTGAAACTCGCTGATATGGTGGCCGAACTGCTTCCGCTCGGCGGCGTACGCCAGCGATAGGTCGAGCGCCGCCCGCGCGATTCCGAGCGCCTGCGCCGCGATGCCGAGTCGGCCGTTGTCCAGCGACTGCAGCGCGTAGATGAACCCGTGCGACGGATCGCCGAGCACGTGCGAATCGGGAACACGCATGTCGTCGAATCCGAGCTGCACCGTGGGCGACGCGCGCAGGCCGAGCTTGTTCTCCTTCTTGCCGACGCTGAACCCGGGCAGTTCCGGCGTCACGATGAACGCTCCGATTCCGCGCGCGCCGCGCCGCAGCTCGGCGGAGTCCGTGCGCGCCATGGCGACGATCACGCCGGCATGGCTGCCGGCCGTTACCCAGCTCTTCGTGCCGTTCAGGATCCAGCCGTCGCCGTCCCGGACCGCCTGAGTGGTGAGCGAGGCGGCGTCGGATCCGGCTTCCGGCTCCGACAGCGCGAACGCGCCGAGCAGCTCGCCCCGCGCCATTGGCGGCAGAAATTTTTGCTTCTGCTCGTCGGTGCCGAAGCGCAGGATCATCTGCGTCGGCAGCGAGTTGTGCACGCTCATGAGCACCGCGGTGGACGCGTCGGCAGCGGCGATCTCCTCCAGCGCCATCAAGTACGTCTTGGTGTCGAGCCCGAGCCCGTCGTACTCCTCCGGGAGCAGCATCCCCAGGAGTCCGAGCGCGCCGAGCTTGCCCACCAGCGACTCGTCGAAGAACGCGTCACGATCCCACTGCTCGGCGTGCGGCGCGATCTCGGCGGCGGCGAACTCCCGCGCGACGTTCTGGATCTCGCGCTGCTCTTCCGTCAGCGGGTGCAGCGCGGCGTGCATCACTGCCCGGTTCTCACGAGTACGTGTGGAAGCCGCGGCCCGTCTTTCTGCCAAGCCAGCCGGCGGCGACGTATTTCCGCAGCAACGGACAGGGCCGGTACTTCGGGTCGCCGAGCCCCTCGTGCAGCACCTCGAGGATCGCGAGGCAGGTGTCGAGGCCGATGAGATCGGCCAGCGCGAGCGGGCCGAGCGGGTGATTCATCCCCAGGGTCATCACCTGATCGATGGCGTCGGCGGTGCCGACTCCTTCCATCAGACAGTAAACGGCCTCGTTGATCATCGGCAGCAGCACACGATTCGAGACGAAGCCGGGGAAATCGTTCACTTCTACCGGCGTCTTCCCCACGCGCTTGCTCAGCTCGATGACGCTGGCCGTGGTCTCGTCGGAGGTAGCGAGCCCGCGAATGATCTCCACGAGCTTCATCACCGGCACCGGATTCATGAAGTGCATGCCGATGACCTTCTCCGGCCGGCTGGTGCGCCGCGCTATCTCGGTGATCGAGATGGAGCTGGTGTTGGAGGCGAGGATGGCGTCGGCCGCGGCCTCGGTCTCGAGCCCCTGAAAGATCTTGTACTTGAGGTCGGCGTTCTCCGTCGCCGCTTCGATCACGAGCCCCGCGTCGCCCACGGCTCCGGTATCGGTCTCCGACTTGATCCGGCCGAGAATTCCCTCCGGCGCGTCGGCGGTGATCGTGCCCTTCTTTACCTGCCGGTCGAGGTTTTTGGCGATGGTATCGCGCGCCTTCTGCAGAGCCTCGGCCGAAACATCCACGAGCGTGACGTCGAAGCCCGATTGCGCGAACACGTGCGCGATGCCGTTGCCCATTTGTCCGGCGCCGATGACGGCGATGCGTTCATTCATACCTGAGAACCGGTGACTGTAAGTGTGACTAGTGACCAGTGACTAGTGACTAGTGACTAGTGACTAGTAACTGCTCCTGCTCCGTGATCGCCTTCCAATCCAGAACAAGTAAACCATCCCGACACCTAGCCCCAACCCAGCGGCAAGACCTCCCTCTGGTCCCCAGCTCCCTCCCGTCAGCCAGTCCGGTCCCGTCTCGACGACCCGGTAGTCGGGCGAGCCCACGACCGGGACGCCGCTGACCGGCATGTGCAGCACCGCGGCGATGAACCAGTTCCACGCGAAGTGGGCGAGAGTCGCCGCGTACAGGCTCCCCGTAACCAGTACCACGGCGCCCAGGAAGAACCCCGCGAGCACGACCACGCTCAGCGACTGCCAGTTGGCGCCGGGGTTCGTCACGTGCACCATCCCGAACCCGATGCTGGTGATCGCGAGCGCCAGCTTCCATCCGGCCGCCTCGCGCAGCAATGCGAAAATGTAGCCGCGTGCAAACAGTTCTTCAGCGAAAGCACTCGGCAGCAGCACGATCGTCGCCAGAAAAGCGGCACTCCACCACGCGCCGTCGGGGGCGTCGACTACGGTGAGCTGACTGGAGGCCAGCAGCGCGCCGGCCGGCAGCGCCACCACGAGCGCGCCGAGCGCCAGGCCGGAGACGAGTTTCGACGGACGCGCTGCTTCGCGCCCCAGCCAGACATAGCTCCAATCCTTCCCGTCGATCTGCCGCAGCATGAAGACGTGCGCCGCGAGAAATCCCAGCGGGTACACGAGCGGATGCACCAGCAGCCGGACCCCGACCGACGCCGCGGTGGATTGCAGCATCGCGACCGCGACCGAGGCCGCGAACAGCGCCACGATGCTGACGGCTACGAAGAGGAGGCCGCGCCAGATGGCGCGGAGAGTGCCGTCCTGGGTGAAGAAGATTTCGCGTCGCAACGACGCGCTAGTCGGCCCGCTCTACCGAGAGCGCAACGGCGTTGCCGCCGCCCAAGCACAACGTGGCGAGCCCCGTCCGCGCGCCGCGATCCTTCATCGCGTACAACAGAGTGGTGAGAATCCGCGCGCCGCTCGCGCCGATCGGATGGCCGAGCGCGATCGCGCCGCCATGGACGTTCACTCTGTCCCACGCCCAGTCAAGCCCCTGGCCGTTGGCGAGCGCCTGCGCGGCGAAGGCCTCATTGGCCTCGATGAGATCGTAATCGCCGATGGAAGCTCCCGACTTCCGCATGAGCTTTTCCACAGCGACTATCGGCGCGAAGAAGAGATCCTTGGGCTCCCCTCCTCCGGTCGCGTAGCCGGTGATTCTTGCGAGGATCGTCAGGCCGTTGTCGCGGGCGTATTGCTCCGAGGTCACGACGACCGCCGACGCTCCATCGTTGAGCGTGGAGGCGTTGCCCGCGGTCACGCTGAGCTGCTCGCCTTCCTTTCCGGGGAAAGCCGGGCGGAGCTTGCCGAGTGCCTCGCGCGTCGCCTCCTTGCGCGGGCCTTCGTCGGCTGACACGACAGTGGGGCCCTTTCTGCCCGGCACTTCGACCGGCACGATCTCTTCGTCGAACTTCCCGCCCTCCATCGCGGCGAGCGCCTTCTGATGCGATTGCAGCGCGAACTCGTCCTGCTGCTCCCGCGTCGCGCCGGCCTTCCGCGCGGTGTACTCGGCGTGACCGCCCATGTGCACGTCACAGAACGAGCACCAGAGCCCGTCCTTGATGACTCCATCGGCGATGGTCTGATCGCCCAGCTTGATGCCCTGCCGCATCCCATACAGGTAGTGCGGCGCGTTCGACATGGACTCCTGTCCGCCGGCCACCACCACCTGCTGGTCGCCCGCGCGGATGGACTGGGCTGCGAGCATCACCGCTTTCAGCCCCGAGCCGCAGACCTTGTTGATGGTCGCAGCCGCGACTGTGCCCGGAAGGCCGGCCATGAGTGCGGCTTGCCTCGCGGGCGCCTGCCCCGTGCCGCCCTGCACCACGTGACCCATCAACACTTCCTCGACGTCCTCTACGGCGATGCCGGCGCGCTTGACAGCTTCACGAATCGCGATCGCGCCGAGCGCCGGCGCGGACAGCGACGAGAGTCCGCCGAGGTAGCGGCCTATGGGAGTGCGTACGGCGGAGACTATTACGGGTTGGCGAGTAGGATCGGGCATCACTGGAAACTACACAGGTGACTAGTGACTAGTGACTAGCGACTAGTGACTTGTGACTTGTGACTTGTGACTAGTCACCGTTCCATCCCCAACCCTTTCAGAATGAAGGCGTACCGAAACGCGACCTCCCGCAGGGCGTCGTATCGCCCCGAAGACCCGCCGTGCCCCGCTCCCATGTTCGTCTTGAGCAGCAACAGGTTCTGGTCGGTCTTCATGGCGCGCAGCTTCGCGACCCATTTCGCCGGCTCCCAGAACGCGACTCGCGGATCGTTGAGACCCGTGGTCACCAGCATCATGGGGTACGCCTTCCGCTCGACGTTGTCGTAGGGCGAGTACGTCTTCATGTACTCGTAGTGCTCCCGCACCGCGGGATTCCCCCACTGCTCCCACTCCTGCGCCGTCAGCGGAATCGAAGCATCCAGCATCGTGTTGATGACGTCCACGAACGGCACGTCGGCCACGACGACCTTGAACAGATCGGGCCGCATGTTGACGACCGCGCCCATCAGCAGCCCGCCCGCGCTCCCGCCGCGGATGGCCAGCCGGTCCGACGACGTGTACCGCTCGCGCACGAGATGCTCCGCGGCCGCGATGAAGTCGGTGAACGTGTTCACCTTGTTCATCATCTTGCCTTCGTCGTACCACGCGCGCCCCATCTCCTGCCCGCCACGAATGTGGGCGATCGCGTACACGATGCCGCGGTCCACGAGGCTGAGATTGGCGGACGAGAACGAGGGATCCGTGCTCGAGCCGTACGAGCCGTACGCGTACAGCAACAGCGGCCGCGTGCCGTCTTTCACCAGCGGCTTGCGATACACCAGCGACACCGGCACGAGCTTCCCGTCGGAGGCACGCGCCCAGGTGCGCTCGGTGCCGTACTGCGCCGGGTCGTATCCGCCCAGGACCTCGGTGCGCTTCTTGAGATCGAGCGCCCGCGTGCTCATGTGATAGTCGTACACAGTCGCCGGCGTAATCATGGACTGATACGTGAACCGCAGCAGCTCGCTGTCGAAGTCGGGATTTCCCGAGCCGGAATACGTGTACACCGGCTCGGGGAACGCGACGCGATGCTCGTCGTTGGTGCGCAGGTCGCGAATCCGGATCTGTTTCAATCCACTCGCGCGCTCGTACAGCACGAGATGGTTGCGGAAGACGTCCAATCCTTCGATGAGGAGCGTGTCACTGTGCGCGATGTAATCGCGCCAGTTGGCCGCCGACGGGTTGCTCGCCGGCGCGGTGACGATCTTGAAGTTATTCGCCCCTTCGTTGGTACGAATGTAAAACCGGCCGTCGCGATGCGTGGCCGAGTAGAGGACGTCCGGCCTGCGCTTCTCGATCACCTTGAACGGCAGCAGCGGCGTCCGCGCCGGAACGTACCACACCTCGGAGCTCGTGAAGCTGCCAGCGCCGATCATCACGTACTCGTCGTCCTTGGTGCGCGACACGCCCACGTTGAACAGCACGTTCGGCTCGTGGAACACGATCGAATCCGCGGCTGCGGGCGTGCCCACGATGTGCCTGAGCACGCGGTCCGACCGGTGCGCCGAGTCGGTCTTGGTGTAGAACAGCGTGCGGTTATCCCCCGCCCACGCCACCGAGAAGTGCACGTCCGGAATCCGGTCCGGTAGTATCGTGCCGGTCGCCAGATCCTTCACCATCAGCGTGAAGTGCTCCGACCCCGTCGTGTCCACGGTGAACGCGAGGAAGCGGTGATCCGGGCTGATCGTCGTCACCCCGAGCGTCAGGTACGCCTTGCCTTCGGCGAGCTGGTTCTGGTCTAGGTACACCTCCTCGGCCGAGTCGAGGCTGCCCCGCTTGCGGGCGTAGATGGGATACTGCTTTCCCTCGACGGTGCGCGTGTAATAGAAGTACGGACCGCGCTGCACGGGGACGGACAGGTCCGTTTGCTGGATCCGGCCGAGGATTTCCTGATACAGCCGCTCCTGCAGCTCCTTCGTACCCGCCATCACCGAGTCGGTGTATGCGTTCTCCGCCTGCAGATACGCTATGACCTGCGGATTCTCCCGGCGCCTGAGCCAGAAGTAGTTGTCCGTGAGGACGTCGCCGTGCAGCGTGTCGACCTTGGGCACGACGGCAGCCACCGGTGGGGACTGAGCGGCGGCCGTTGCGGCGCCCAAAGCAAGGAGGAGAATGAAGCGGATGAACGGCATGTGATTAGTGATTAGTGATTAGTAACACAGAACGCAGCGCAGTTACTCCGCTGGTACGGCCACCGCCCTCGTCTCAATCTCATTCTTCAATCGATCAATCAGATCGGAGACCCGCAGAATCTCCTGCTTCTTCCCCATCCCCCTCGCCCTCAGCGCGACCGTCTGCCCCTCCGCCTCCCGCTTCCCGACAACCGCCATGTACGGCACCTTCATCATCTCCGCTTCGCGGATCCGGTAGTTCAGCGTCTCGGACCGCGCGTCCAGCTCCGCCCTGATCTTGAGCGCGCGCAACTGGTCCACGATCGTCTGCGCGTACCCGGCCACTTCCTCGGCGATCGGCACCACGCGGATCTGCTCGGGCGCGAGCCAGAGCGGGAAAGCTCCGGCGTAGTGCTCGATCAGCCCGCCGACGAACCGCTCCATGGATCCCACCAGCACGCGGTGCAGCATCACCGGCCGGTGCGTCGCGTTGTCGGCGCCCGTGAACTCGAGCTGGAACCGCTCCGGCAGGTTGAAGTCGAGCTGCACGGTCGGGCCCTGCCATTTTCGTCCGATCGCGTCGATCAGCTTGAAGTCGAGCTTGGGCCCGTAAAAGGCGCCGCCGCCCTCGTCGATCGTGAACTCCAGCCCGCGGGATTTCAGGACGTCGGCCAGCATCGCCTGCGCCTGCTCCCACACGGCTTCCTCGCCCAACGCCTTCTCGGGCGGCCGCGTCGCCAGTTCTATGGTATAGGGGTAGCCGAACGCCGCGAGCATCTCCGCGCCCAGATCGATCAACCGTGAGATCTCGTCCGGCACCTGCTCCGGCGTGCAGAACACGTGCGCGTCGTCCTGCGTGAATCCCCGCACGCGCAGCATCCCGTGCAGCACGCCGCTCCGCTCGTACCGGTACACCGTGCCGAACTCGCCGTAGCGGATCGGCAGGTCGCGGTACGACCGTGGTCGCGACTGATAAATGCAGATGTGACCCGGGCAGTTCATCGGCTTGGGCCGGTACGCGCCCCCTTCGACGTCCATCGCGCCGAACATGTTCTCCTTGAAGTTCTCGAGGTGGCCCGAGATCTCGAAGATCTTCTCGCTGAGAATGTGCGGCGTGTAGACGAGATCGTAGCCGTGCCGGATGATGAGATCGCGCTCGAAGGTCTCGATTTCGTTTCGGATCACCGACCCGCGCGGGTGCCAGAGAATCAGCCCCGGGCCGATGCGCTGGTCCGTGGAATAGAGGTCGAGCTGCTGCGCGAGGACGCGATGGTCACGCCGCTTGGCCTCCTCCAGCCGGTGGAGGTGCTCCTCGAGATCCTTCTGGCTGAAGAAGGCGGTCGCGTAGATCCGCTGCAGCATCTGCCGCTTCTCGTCGCCGCGCCAGTACGCGCCCGCGGTGTGGAGCAGCTTGAAGTGCTTGAGATACGAGGTGTCGGGCACATGCGGCCCGCGGCAGAGATCCACGAACGGGCCGTCCGTGTAGGTCGAGATGACCTCGTCGTCGCCAAGCTCCTCCAGCCGCTCGAGCTTGAGCGGATCGTCGGAGAACTTCCCGCGCGCGTCGCCCTTCGACAGCTCTTCGCGCACGAACGGGTACTTCTCGGCGGCGACCTTGCGCATCTCCGCCTCGAACGCGTCCAGGTCGTCCGGCGTGAACGGCTCCGCAACCTCGAAGTCGTAATAGAACCCGTCGTCGATGGCGGGGCCGAAGCCGATCTTCGCGCCCGGTCGCAGCCTGCGGACCGCAGTCGCCAGGACGTGCGCGCCGGAATGCCGCATAACGTCCAGCGCCTTCGGATCCCGCTCGGTCAGAACGCGGAACGATCCCCCCGCGCGGATCGGCGTCGCCAGGTCCTGCACGGCACCGTTTATTTCCACGGCGATCGCGTCTTTCAGCAGGCGCGGGCCGATGGATGCGACTACGTCGCGCGCCGGCGTCCCCGCAGGAACCGCGCGTTCTTTACCGTCGGGGAGCGTAAGAGTTACTGTTTCCAAGTGGCCTTGTTCTTGCTTTTCCATCGTGGGGCAGATTGCACTCGCTTGAAGGCGTAAGCTAGTTCTCACCAACATCTCCCGCTACAGGATCACACCATGGCTCGGTTCCGCTATCACGACGAAGACTCAACGTCGCAGGGAATGCTGTATCTACTCGCCGGAGCGGTCGCGGGTTTCGCGGCCGGCGTGGTGGTCTCGCAGCGCTCGGGCGCGCTGCGCGAGCTTCCCGGCAAACTTCGCGACCTCTTCGCCGGTGACGGTGCGGACGAGCTCCTCGGCGACGAGGAGTTCGAGGCGTACGACGACGACGAGTTCGACCTGCAGGAAGGAGCGGACCGGTCCCCCTACGCGGAGACCGGAGTCGGCATCGCGTCGGCCAGCGACGACTACGACGAGCTCGACGCGGACGGCTCGATGGAGCTGGAAGAGCGCGTGCTCGAGGCGTTCAGCAACGATCCGATCCTGCAGGAGCGCCCCATCGACATCGGCGCGATCAGCGAGGGGATCATCGAGCTGACCGGCTGGGTGAATACCGAATCGGAAGTCGCGCACGCGGTCACGGTCGCGCGCGGAGTGCCGGGGGTGGACACCGTGGTGAACCGCGTCGCGGTCCGGCCGGAAGAGGACCTGCGCGACGCGACGGCCAAGAAATACGCAGACGGCGATCCGACGCTCACCGAAGCGCACTGGGAGGGCCAGAGCGTGGGCACGGGCAAGCGGCGGCAGGGCAACTCCTCGGAATTCGACCGGCACGAAGACCCGCGGCCCGCGCTCGAGGACCGCTGGAACAGCGAGTCGGCCGCGCTCGACGAAGCAGTTGACGAAGTCGCCGGATTCTCCGAGGCCAAGAAGCCGCCCGTGAAGCGAGGCAAGAAAGGGGACCGAGCCGGCGGGTCCGCCGTAGCGCCCAGCGGGGTTCCGAAAGCCGATCATGTAGCGGAGCCCACGGAAGGCCTGGCCGACTAGAGATTGGCGGAGGAAGTAACTTGAGGCATGGCGGCGCCCCTTCCCCCGACATACGACCCTGCCTCTACCGAGCGCGAGCTCTACGCCCGCTGGGAAAATGCGGGGATCTTCACCGCCAACGCCGATAGATCCAACCGCGTAGGCGGCGACCGGCAGCCGTTCACCATCGTCATCCCGCCGCCGAACGTCACCGCCGTGCTCCACATGGGCCACGGGCTCGACGACACGGTGCAGGACGTGATCGTCCGCTGGCGCAGGATGGCGGGCGACGAAGCTCTCTGGGTCCCCGGCACCGATCACGCCGGCATCGCCACGCAGAACGTCGTCGAGCGCTCGCTCGCCGCCGAAGGGAAGACTCGCTTCGACCTCGGGCGCGACGCGTTCGTGCGGCGCACCGAAGCGTTCGTCGAGAAGACCGGCGGAACGATCCTCCAGCAGCTCCGCGCGATCGGGGCGTCGTGCGACTGGAGCCGCACAGCGTACACACTCTCGCCCGAGCTGTCCGTCGCGGTGCGCGAAGTGTTCGTCACGCTATACGAGCGCGGCCTCATCTATCGCGGCCACCGCGTCATCCACTGGTGTCCACGCTGCCTCACGTCACTCAGCGACGAGGAAGCAGAGCACGCCGACGAGGAAGGCACGCTCCACTACGTGCGCTACGCTCACGCCGATTCGGCTCCCGGCAAGGCCGAGTACGTCACTGTCGCGACCACGCGCCCCGAGACGATCCTGGCCGACGTCGCGGTCGCGGTGCACCCGGAAGACGAGCGCTACTCGGCGATGATCGGCAAGAGCGTGCTGAATCCCCTGCTGGGCACACCGATCCCCGTGATCGCCGATCCCACGGTGGATCCGGAATTCGGAACCGGCGCGCTCAAGATCACTCCCGCGCACGATCACAACGACTTCGAGATCGGCCTGCGCCAGGGTCTGCCCATGCCTTCGGTGATACTGCCGGACGGCACGATGGGTGAGGATCAGAATGCCGCCGGCCTCGTCCCGCGGCAGTTGCTCGGGCTCGACAGCGCCGACGCGCGCAAGCGATCGGCCGAGATGCTGCAGGAGTCCGGCGCGCTCGTGAAGACGCAGAAGCACACCCACTCCATTCGCCATTGCTACCGCTGCGACACCGTCGTAGAGCCGCGACTCTCCGACCAGTGGTTCGTGCGCATGCGCCCGCTCGCCGAGCCAGCGCTGGCGGCAGTGCACGCGCGCAAGATCCGGATTCTTCCCGAGCGCTGGGAAGCGGTGTACGTGAACTGGCTCGAAGGGATCCGCGACTGGAACATCTCGCGCCAGCTCTGGTGGGGGCACCGCATCCCGGTGTGGTACTGCGCGCGTTGCCCCGATCCGATCGTAAGCCGCGCGAGTCCGGAAAAATGTCCGACGTGCGGCGGCCCGGTCACGCAGGACGAGGACGTGCTCGACACGTGGTTCTCGTCCTGGCTCTGGCCCTTCTCCACTCTCGGCTGGCCCGACAAGGACGCGAAGGATCTGCGCGCGTTCTATCCGACGGACGTGCTCGTCTCCGCCCCGGACATCCTGTTCTTCTGGATCGCGCGAATGGTGATGGCGGGCTACGAATTCATGGGTGATTCCCCTTTCCACACGATCTACCTGCACGGCCTCGCGCGCGACACGCAGCACCGCAAGATGTCCAAGACCCTCGGCAACGGCATCGACCCGCTCGACGTGGTGGACAAGTTCGGCGCGGACGCGCTGCGCTACACGGTCGTGTCCGGGCTCGGCATGGGCGCGGACATCATCATGGATCCGTCCGACCTCGAGAAGACGTTCGGCGTGGGGCGCAACTTCGCCACCAAGCTCTGGAACATCGGGCGCTTCCTGCTGACCAACATCGGCGACGGCGAGGTCGCGCCGCTCGCTTCCATCGACGCATCGCGGCTCGCGCTCGCCGACCGGTGGATCCTCGGGCGGCTCGACCTGGCCATCGCGGAGTGCGACGCGGCGCTCGGCCCGCCCCGCCCAGCGGGCGGGGTGTGGCCGGAAGCGGAGCTGCGCGCGGGGCTGCGGCTGAGCGAGTACGCGGAAATCGCGCGCCGCTTCGTCTGGAACGAGCTCGCGGACTGGTACGTCGAGACCACGAAGGCGCGGCTCGCGGGAGAGGACGCGGACCGCGACGTTGCGCGCGCGGTGCTGGTGCACGTATTCGACGCATCGCTGCGATTGCTGCACCCGATCGTACCGTTCATCACCGAAGCGCTCTGGCAGCAGCTCCCCGCGGGCGACGCGCGCGCGGCCGAGTTTCTGGCCGCGTCCGCGTGGCCGGAAGCCGGAGGACATCCTCCCGTGAGCGAGTTCGAGCGCGTGCGCGAAGCGGTCATCGCGCTGCGGCAGATCCGCGCGGACTACAACATCGCGCCGGCGCGCACCATCGCCGCCACGATCGTGGCGCGGGAGGACGGCCGGATTTACGAGAGCGAGGCCGGGCTCATCGGCCGCCTGACGCGAGCGGAAGTATCAGTCGCGACCTCCTCCCCGCGGGGCGCTGCCGCGCACGTGGTGCTCGGCGGCGGCGCCGAGCTGGTCGCGCCGCTCGCGGGGATCGTGGACGTCGAGAAGGAGTGCCGCAAGCTCAGCGCCGAGCTCGACCAGCTCGACAGGCAGCTGGCGCAGCTCGTCGCGCGGCTGGCGAGCGAGAGCTTCACGGCGCGCGCGCCCGCGCACGTCGTGGAGGGCGAGCGCGCGAAGGAGAAGGAGTGGGTCACGCGCCGCGACATGCTGGCGCGCAAGGTGGAGTCGCTATGCGGTTGATTCGCTCGTGGATCCCCGCGGCCGTGGCGGCCGCCGCGGTCGGCTGCGCTTCTCCGGCCATGCCGCCGGGAGGACCGCCGGACGTGGAGGCGCCGCATCTCGTCGGGATCGCGCCGGACAGCGGCCGCGTCAGCGTCAGTCCGCGCAGCGTCGTCTTTCGCTTCAATGAGGTGGTCAGTGAGACCCCGCCCGGCGCCATCACGCTCGCGAACTTGTTTGTCATATCGCCCCAGCACGGTATGCCGGTGGTGTCCTGGCAGCGCGACGAAATCGCCGTGCGCCCACGACGGGGCTGGCGGCCCAACACCGTGTACAGCGTGACGATGCTCCCGGGTCTCGCCGACCTGCGCGGCAACGTGCGTCGCGAGGGCGCGACCACCTTGTTCGCGACCGGCCCGGTCATTCCGGCCACCGCGATCACCGGCGTGCTGTACAACTGGGCGGCGGGCGCGCCGGTGGCCGCCGGTCTGGTTCAGGCGATAACCGCGGATAGCACGATTTACCTCGCGTTTTCGGACAGCGCCGGCGAATTCACGCTGCGGCACCTCCCGCCCGGCGCGTATGAGGTCAAAGGCGTGGTGGACGGCAACCGCAACCGTTCGCTCGACCCGCGCGAGGCGTGGGATACAGTGACCGTCGCGCTGACGGACACCGCGCGCGTCGAGCTGTACACCTTCGTGCACGACTCCATCGGTCCGCGAGTTCAGGCAGTGAGCGCGGCCGATTCCGTCACGTTGCGGGTGACGTTCGACGTGCCGGTGGACGCGCGCGTCCCGCTGAGCCCCGGCTGGATCACCGTGCTCGGCCCAGATTCGATTCCGCTGCCGGTTTCGAGCGTAGCGTTGCCGGAATCGGCGCCGCCCGACACTGCCGCCGCCGCGCCGGGAGTCGAGCGACCCACGGCGATGCCGCGCGCGCGCCCCTACAGCCAGGTGGTCGTCACGCTCGCCGCACCGCTGCAGCCGGGCGCGACCTACACCGTCGCGGCGAACGGCTTCCCCGGCCTGCTCGGCCGCGTGGCGTCGTCCAGCCGCACGATCACGATTCCGGCGGCTGCTCCAACGCCGCCCGCCACGCCGCCCTGACGATCAGATGACGAGAGCCACGCACGCAGCGCACGAGGCGAGCAGTCGCGACGACCGACGGGATCTCCCCGGTGTCGGCGCACTGCTTGAATCCGCCGAACTCGCACCGCTGCTCGCGCGCGCGCCCCGCGGCGCCGTGACGAACGCCGTGCGCGTGGCCATCGAGAGCGTGCGCTCGGGAGCGGAGCAGGCGCCGGCGACCGCCGCCGGGTGGAGCGATCTCGTCGCCGAGCGACTGGCGGACATCACACTCACGTCGCTCCGGCCGGTGATCAACGCTACCGGCGTAGTGCTGCACACCAACCTCGGGCGCGCCCCACTCCCCGCGGCCGCGCTAGGCGCGATCCAGGAAGTCGCCGGCGGCTACTCCAACCTCGAGTACGATCTCGATACGGGCGAGCGCGGCTCGCGTTACGCGCACTGCATCGGGCTGCTGCGCGAGATCACCGGCTGCGAGGACGCGCTGGTCGTCAACAACTGCGCGGCGGCGCTGGTGCTCGCCGTGGACACTTTCGCGCGCGACAGGGAGGTCGTCATCTCGCGCGGCGAGCTGGTCGAGATCGGTGGGACCTTCAGGATCCCCGACATCATGCGCCGCGGCGGCGCGCGGCTCGTAGAAGTGGGAACGACGAACCGCACGCACCTGGCGGATTACCAGCAAGCGATCAGCGCCGCGACCGGCGCCATCATCAAGGTGCACCGCAGCAACTTCGCGATGTCCGGCTTCACCGCGGAAGTTCCCGTGGAGCAGCTCGCGGCGCTGGGACGCGACAACGCGGTGCCCGTGGTGCACGACCTCGGCAGCGGCCTGCTGGTCCATCTCGACGAGTTCGGGTTGAAAGGCGAGCCGACTGCATCGGACGCGCTCCGCTCCGGCGCCGACGTCGTCACGCTTAGCGGAGACAAGCTCCTCGGCGGGCCGCAGGCGGGGATCATGCTCGGTAAGGCGGCCGTGATCGAGCGTCTGCGCTCCAACCCGCTGGCGCGCGCGCTACGCGTGGACAAGCTCACTATCTCCGCGCTCGGCGCGACGCTCGCGCTGTACCGCGATCCATCGGTTGCGCTCCGCGAGATCCCGGTGTTGGCGATGCTCTCCGTCTCACCGCGGGCGCTCGAACAGCGCGCCCGCGCCGTCGCGGAGAAGCTCGGCGCGCGCGGAGTGGGCTGCGACGTCGCGGCTTCCGAATCTTCCGTCGGAGGCGGCGCTTTCCCGGAAGCCGTGCTCGAATCGTTCGCGGTCGCGCTGCACGGCAACGCCACGGTCCTGGAAGAGAGCTTGCGCAAGGCGACGCCGCCGGTCATCGGACGGGTGAGAGACGGGCGGGTGCTGCTCGACATGCGATCGGTGCTCCCGCGCGACGACGACGGGCTGGCCGCCACCGTGATCGGCGCTCTCGCATAGTGGAGCGTCCTGCCCTCGTCTTCCTCGACCGCGATGGCACCATCATCGAGGACACGCATTTCATCTCGCGGCCTGACGACGTGCGCGTCCTGCCCGGCGCCGCCGAAGCCATCGCGCGGCTCAACGCCGGTGGGATTCCCGTAGTCGTCGTCACCAATCAGTCGGGCATCGGGCGCGGCTACTTCGGCCGCGAGGAGTACGAAAAAGTGAACGACCGGATCGCGGCGGATCTGGAGAAAGCAGGCGCGCGTATCGACGCGGTGTACCACTGCCCGCACGCGCCGAACGGCGACTATCCCTGTCCGTGCCGCAAGCCCGGCACCGCGCTGTTCGCGGAAGCGCTCGAGAAGTTCGGCGTGCCCGGCAGCCGCGCCGCGTTCGTGGGCGACAAGGTGCGTGACGTGAGCCCCGCTCTTCCCTTCGGCGGCACCGGCTACCTGCTCGTCACGCCGGCCACCACCGCCGAGGATGTCGAGTGGGCCGAGCGCGAGGCCCGGACCGTGGCGTCGCTGGCGGAGGCGGTGGACCGGATGCTCGGGGTTACTGATGCCTCCGCGCGGAGATAGAATCGCCTGATGCGATCGCGCGTGGCGGTGCTGGCTTCCGGCCGTGGCTCCAATCTCGAGGCGATTCTCGCGCACTGCGAGCGCCTCGGCGAGCTGAGCGCGTGCGAGGTCGCCCTCGTCGTCTCGAACAAGCAGGACGCGCCGGCGCTCGAGCGGGCGCGCGCGCGCGGCATCCCCGCCGAGCACCTCACGGATCCATCCAACGGGAAGGCACTACTCGAAATGCTCGATACGAACTCGATCGACCTCGTCGCACTCGCCGGCTATCTCAAGCTGCTGCCCGCCGAAGTGACGCGGCTGTACAAGGACCGGATCGTGAACGTGCACCCGGCCCCGCTGCCGCGCTTCGGCGGCGCGGGGATGTACGGGCTGCGGGTGCACGACGCCGTGATCGGCGCGGGGTTGAAGGAGACTGAAGTCACCGTGCACTTCGTGGACGAGGAGTACGACAGCGGCGACGTGATCGCGCGCTGGCCCGTGCCGGTGTACGAGGGAGACACCGCCGAGCTGCTTGCCGAGCGGGTGCTCAAGGTGGAGCACGTGCTGTTTCCGCGCGTGCTCGACCTGGTGGCGTGTCTCGCGCCGGCCAGGCTCGCGGCGGGGAGTCAGTAATGCCGCGCGCGCTACTATCTGTATCGGACAAGAGCGGCCTGATCGAGTTCGCGCAGGGGCTGAGCGAGCGGGGGTGGGAATTGATTTCCACCGGCGGAACGTCGAAGGCGCTCCGGGCTGCCGACCTGACGGTGCGCGACGTGTCGGACGTCACCGGCTTTCCCGAAATGCTCGACGGAAGAGTGAAGACGCTGCACCCCGCGGTACACGGCGGCCTGCTCGCGCGGCGCGACCTCGCCGAGCACATGAGCGCGATCGAAGGCGCGAACATCACGCCGATCGATCTCGTCGCGGTGAATCTGTATCCGTTCGCGGAGACCATTCGCCGGCAGGGTGTGACGCCCGAAGAGTCCATCGAGCAGATAGACATCGGCGGGCCGTCCATGTTGCGCTCTGCCGCGAAGAACTTCGCCGCCGTGACGGTGGTCGTGGATCCCGCGGATTACGAGCGCGTTTTGGCCGGCTTGAGGGACAAGCACGACGACCCCGAGCTGAGGCGCGACCTGGCGGAGAAAGTCTTCGCCCACACCGCGGCGTACGACGCAGCGATCGCGACGTGGTTCGCCGGTAATCGGGGCGAGCTCTTTCCCGACCGCCTACTCCCCGCGCTCGAGCGCAAGCAGACGCTTCGGTACGGCGAGAACCCCGGCCAGCTCGCCGCTTTCTATGTCGAGCCGGGCGCGCAGGGTCTGTCGGGGCTGGTGCAGAAAGGAGGGAAGGAGCTGTCGTTCAACAATCTGCTGGACCTCGAGGGGGCACTGTTCTCTACCGACGCGTTCGGCGACGACGTGTGCTGCGCGATCGTGAAGCACACCACTCCCTGCGGGCTCGCGACCGGGACGAGCGCTCTCGATGCGTACACGAAGGCGCTCGCCTGCGATCCCGTCTCCGCGTTCGGCTCGGCAATTTCGTTCACCGTCGAGGTGGACGACGAGGCCGCGAACGCCGTGGCGAGCCTGTTCGTGGAGTGCGTCGTCGCGCCGTCGTTCACGCCGGGCGCGCTGGAGACGCTCGGCCGGAAGAAGAACCTGCGCGTGCTCGAGGGCAAGGCGAGTTGGGATCGCGCGGCGCTCGACTACAAGCGCGTCCGCGGCGGGATGCTCGTGCAGCAGCGCGCCCAGGGCGTCGGCGACGAGAACCAGTGGAACGTGGTGACGTCGCGCTCCCCGGACGAGGAGGAGCGAAGCAACATGCTGTTCGCCTGGCGCGCGGTGGGGTCGGTCAAATCCAACGCAATCGTGCTCGCGCGCGACGGCGCCACGATCGGCATCGGTGCCGGGCAGATGTCACGGGTGGACGCGGCATTCATGGCCGTGCACAAGGCGAAGACCGTCGGGCACGAGACGGCGGGGGCGGTGCTGGGCTCGGACGCGTTCTTCCCGTTTCGGGATGGGATAGACCAGGCCGCCGAGGCCGGCGTGAAGGCGATCATCCAGCCGGGCGGGTCGGTGCGGGACGAAGAGGTCATCGCCGCCGCGAACGAACACGGGATCGCGATGGTATTTACCGGACAGCGCCAGTTCCGTCACTAAGGGCCGCGCTGCTACCTTTGGTTCTTCGTCGGTGCCCTTCCCCAAGATGAGCGAATCCTTTACGTGAGCAGCATGACGGCTTCCGCCGCCCAGCTCGACTACAGACCGTCGTATAAGGCAGCGGCCATCGCGAGCACGCTGGTCTTCCTGCTGTACCTCGTGACCCTCTCGCCGTCCACGGCGATGTGGGACACCAGCGAGTACATCGCGGCCGCGTACATCCTCGGCATCCCGCACCCGCCCGGCAACCCGCTGTTCGTCCTCATGGGCCGCGTGTTTACGATCCTGCCGATCGCGCCCAGCGTGGCGATGCGGATCAACATCTTCGCGGCGCTGTGCAGCGCGGTCTCGGCCGGAATGTGGTTCCTCGTCACCGAGCGCGTGCTGGTGAGCTGGCTCCCGCGCAGGTGGCAGCGCATCGCCGGCGGCTCGCTGGCGGCTCTGATCGGCGCCACTGCGTTTACGGTCTGGTCACAGTCGGTCGTCAACGAAAAGGTGTACACCCTCTCGCTCGTCGGCATGGCGATCTCCGCCTGGCTCATCGTCCGCTGGTGCGACGACCCGGACGGGCCCAGGGCCGACAAGCTGCTCATACTCATCGCGTACATCAGCGGGCTCGGCTACGCCAACCACATGGCCGGCTTCCTGGTGCTCCCGCCGCTCGCGATCGCCGTGCTGATCCGCCGGCCGCAGACGATTCTCCGCTGGCGCCTCATCCTCGCGGGAGTCGCCGCCATCGTGCTCGGCATGACGCCGTACGCCACGCAGCCGATCCGCGCGGCATTCTTCCCCGCGATCAACGAAGGCGAGCCCACGGCGTGCGAGTCGAAGATGGCCGCGGCGTGCACCTTCGATAAAGTCACGTACCAGCGATTCAAGTACAACTTCGACCGCGAGCAGTACGGCAAGCCCTCGCTCACCGAGCGGCAGGCGCCGTTCGGCGCGCAGGTCGGGATGTGGTGGCTGTACTTCAAGTGGCAGTGGGTGCGCGACCATATGGGACAGCGTCCCGGCATCCAGACGCTGCTGGCCACGATTTTCCTGCTGCTCGGCGGGCTCGGCGGCTACGTCCACTGGCGCCGCGACCGCAATTCTTTCTGGTTCTTCGGCCCGCTCGTCTTCACGGTGACGTTCGTCCTGATCTACTACATGAACTTCAAGTACGGCTTCTCGCAGGCGCCGGAGCTCGGCGACGGGGTGGCGCGCGAAGTCCGTGACCGCGACTACTTCTACCTCTGGAGCTTCTCCACCTGGAGCGTGTGGGCCGCGCTCGGCCTGGTGTACGTGTGGGAGACGCTCGCCGCGCTCGCGGGCGCGGACGACGTCCGGCTCGGCAACGAGACCGTCACCGTTCCGAAGCAACGGAGCTGGCTGGCGGCATCTCCAGTGCTCGCGCTCGCGCTCATACCGCTGCTCGCCAACTGGAGCTCGGCTTCGCGCGCGGGGCAGACCGACACGCGTGACTTCGCGGCCGATCTGCTCAACTCGGTCGAGCCGTACGGCATTCTCGTAACAGCCGGCGACAACGACACGTTCCCGCTGTGGTACGCGCAGGAGGTGGAAGGCATCCGCCGCGACGTGCTGGTCGCAAACACGTCGCTGCTCAACACCGAGTGGTACACGCGGCAGATGATCCGCCGCCCGACCGCGGAGTACGACGTGGCGCGCGGACCGGAGATCTACCGCGGCAGGCTGTGGCCCAAGCCGCAGGATCCGCCGGTCAAGATGACGTTCAAGGAATCGGACGCGGTTCCGCTCGCGCTCGAGATCCGCGAAGCGCAGATCTTCCGCAAGGAAGGAACGGGCATCGTCGCGCGCGTCGAGCCGCGCAACATCGGCTACGGCGTGATGGGTCTCGCGCGCGCGGACATCTTCATACTGTATCTGATCCGTGATTCGTACCCGCAGCGCCCGTTCTTCTTCAGCCGCACGACCGGGAACTACGCCGAAGAGCTCGGCCTCGGCCGCATGGTCGTCGGCACCGGGCTCGCGCGCAAGCTGGTCCCAGCCGAGCCGTTGGAGTCCGACAGCCTGTCGTGGATTCCGGGTGAGGGGTGGTTCGATCTGCCCACGTCGATGGCGATGTGGGACAGCTATTCCGCTCCGGATGAGATGATCGGGCGCGGCCATTGGATCGACAAGGCGTCGGTCAACATCCCGTACCTGTACGTGCGCGCGGGCTTCATCCTCGCGCAGGCGCTGATCGAAGCGGGCAGAGGCGCCGACGCGTCGCGCGTGTACTCGGAGGTCGTCGCCATCGCGCGCGCGTCGCACCTCGAGGATGCGATACCTTCCACGCCACCTCCGGCGTTGCCTCTGCCCACGCCGCAGGACGCAGACACAGCACCATAGGTGGGTCCCTTCCGATCACGTGTCGCTGCGACTGCGGGCTGAGGACCCTTGCGGCCTCAGTCCGCAGTCCGCAGTCGCAACGTCGCGGCCGGGTCCAGGCCCTTGTCCGAGAGTCTATCTTTCGAGGCGGAGGGATAGTCCTAATTGGTAAGGCACCGGTCTTGAAAACCGGCGCGCGCAAGCGCTTGGGGGTTCGAGTCCCCCTCCCTCCGCTGGTAAATCCTTGAATGCCTGAGCCCGGGCGCGCTCGTGCCGTTCTCACCGGCCGGTCGCAGCGCATTGCCGACGCCGTGATGCGCTCCGAGCTGGACCCCGACATCACGGTGCTGGAAAAGCCGTTCTCGCAGGCCGAGCTCGCCGCCAAGGTGCGCGATGTCTTGGACAAGACCAGAGATGCGTAGGTCAGCGGCTGGTTACTAGCCACTAGTCACTAATCACTCGTCACTTTTTTTCGGCCGTCCGAACTCTCCCGCGACCAGATCGTCCACGCCGCCCTGCCCCGGGCGGTCCACTTCTGACGCGGCGCCGCGATCGTCCCTCGAGAAGTACTGCAGCAGCGGCGGTCCGGCAAAGGTCGTGACCATCACCATCAGGGCGATGGCGCTGAACAGCGCGACGTCGATCGCGCCCGTGGCCAGCCCCATCTGCGCGAAGATCAACCCGACTTCGCCGCGCGGGATCATCGCGGCGCCGATGAGCGCCTTGTTTCCCTTAAACCACCACGGGGCGTAGCCCGACGCCATCTTGCCGACGATTCCGACCGTGATCAGCGCTCCGCCAATCGCGAGCGTACCCGGGTCGAGGAAAGTCCTTATGTCGACGGCGGCGCCTACCGCGGCAAAAAAGACAGGGACAAAGAAGTGCCCAATCTCCGTCGTAGCGCGCTCGATCGTGCGCCGCTGCGGCGTCGGGTTGAGCACCAGTCCCGCGGCGAACGCCCCGATGATCATCGCCGATCCGGAGTGCTCGGCGAGCCAGGCCATGATGAACGCGAAGGCGAGGCCGAACAGCCCGAGGGTGCCGGCGATCTCGATCCGCGCGATCCAGCCAAAGAGGGTCGGCACGACCGTACGCCCGACGACGATCGCCGCCGCGATGAAGCCAAAAGCGAGCGCGGCGGTCTTGAGCACCGGCAGCGGCTCCGGAGCAACTCCGGCGGCGATGCCCGTGACGATGGACAGGATGATGAGACCGATCACGTCGTCGATCACCGCGGCGCCCAGCACGATTCGCCCTTCCGGGCGGTCGAGCTGGCCGAGATCCGCGAGCACCCGCGCGGAGATTCCGATCGAGGTCGCCGTGAGCGCCGCTCCGCAGACGATGGCCGGCAGGGTCTCCAGGCCGAGCAGGAGCGCCGCGACGTAGCCACCGGCAAAGGGAAGCACGATTCCCGCTATTCCGACGCCCGCCGCCGTGCCTCCGACCCGCACGAGCGAGCCGAGCTCGGTGTGCAGCCCGATCTCGAACAGCAGGATCAGTACGCCCAGCTCCGCGAGAGCAAACACCACTGGACCCTGCGGATCTATGATCCCCAGCACCGACCCGCCGAGTATCACTCCCGCGATGAGCTCGCCCAGGACAGCGGGCTGTCCGACCCGCTGCGCCAGCGCGCCCAGGAGCTTGGTCGCGATGATTATCGCGATCAGCGTCGCGAGAATGTTTACGAATGCATGATCTTCTGGCATGTGCTTAGGTTATGTAAGCGCTGACGGTCGTCTTGACAACACTTCGTGGCCAGGTCGCGGCTGGTTCCGCCCTACTGTCGTAAGCAACATGTTTCTGCTCTTACTAGTCACTAGTCACTAGTCACCAGTCACTTTTTTTACTGACTATGTCGCACGCAGCCGTTCCGCTGACGCGCCGCACATTCGGCCAGACACTGCGCCCGGATGCCTGGTGGGTTCAGCCAGTGCTGGTCTTCCTGGTCCTGAGCGGCTTCATCGTTTACGCCACCTGGGCCGCGCTGCAGAACGCGCACTACGAGTTCGGACCGTACCTGTCGCCGTTCTACTCCCCGGTCCTGTTCGGCGATTCGCCGCACTCGGTGTTCGGACCCAGGCCTGCGGTGTGGCCGGGCTGGCTTCCCTTCTCCCCGGCGCTGCTGATCCTGCCGTTTCCCGCGCTGTTCAGATTCACCTGCTACTACTACCGCGGCGCGTACTACAAGGCATTCTGGGCGGATCCGCCGAACTGCTCGGTCGGCGAGCCCCGCTCGAAGTACCGCGGTGAGAACTCGTTTCCGCTGATCCTGCAGAACGTCCATCGCTACTTCATGTACATCGCGCTGGTGTTCATCGTGATCCTCGGGTACGACGCGGTGAAGGCGATGTGGTTCACCGACGCGGCGACGGGCGCGAAGGAGTTCGGCATCGGCGTCGGAACGCTGGTGCTCGTCGTCAACGTCGTCCTGCTCGCAGGTTACACGCTCGGCTGCCATTCCCTGCGACATGTCGTCGGAGGGTACGTGGATCGGCTCTCCGGCGCTCCGGTACGGCGCATCAGCTACCAGTGCGTGAGCTGCCTCAACCGCGGCCACATGCGCTGGGCGTGGCCCAGCCTGGTCTGGGTGGGGTTCGCTGACGTGTACGTGCGGCTCTGCTCGATGGGTATCTGGACCGACTTCCGGCTACTGTGATGGCTGAACACGAGACGCATTCATACGACGTGATCGTGGTCGGCGCCGGCGGCGCCGGCCTGCGCGCGGCGATCGAAGCGGCGGACAAGGGCGCGAAGGTCGGCGTGATCTGCAAGTCGCTGCTCGGCAAGGCGCACACGGTGATGGCCGAGGGCGGGATGGCCGCGGCGCTCGCGAACGTGGACGACCGCGACAACTGGCGGGTGCACTTCGCCGACACGATGCGCGGCGGGCAGTACCTCAACAACTGGCGCATGGCGGAGATCCACGCGCGTGAAGCGCCGGACCGCGCGCGCGAGCTGGAGGCGTGGGGCGCCGTGTTCGACAGGACGGAGGACGGCCGCATTCTCCAGCGCAACTTCGGCGGGCACCGCTATCCGCGGCTCGCGCACGTCGGCGACCGCACGGGGCTCGAGATGATCCGCACGCTGCAGGATCATCTCATTCACCAGGCCGTGGACGTGCACATGGAGTGCACCGTGCTGGAGCTGCTCAAGGACGGCGACCGGATCGCCGGCGCCGTGGCGTACGAGCGCGAGCGCGGGCGCTTCAAGGTGTTCAAGGCGCCGGCCGTGGTTCTCGCGACGGGCGGTATCGGGCGCGCGTTCAGCATCACCAGCAACTCGTGGGAGTACACCGGCGACGGTCACTCGCTGGCGTACGAAGTGGGCGCCGCGCTCCAGGACATGGAGTTCGTCCAGTTCCACCCCACCGGAATGGTGTGGCCGCCGAGCGTGCGCGGGATCCTCGTGACCGAGGGAGTGCGCGGCGACGGCGGGGTGCTGCGCAACAAGGACGGCAAACGGTTCATGTTCGACGACATCCCGGAGAACTACCGCTCGCAGACCGCGGACAGCGAAGAGGAGGCGTGGCGCTACATCCAGGGCGATAAGAGCGCCCGCCGCCCGCCCGAGCTGCTGACCCGCGACCACGTCGCGCGCTGCATCATGCGCGAGGTCCGCGCGGGCCGCGGCAGCCCTCATGGCGGAGTCTTTCTCGACATCGCATGGGTCAAGGAGAAGATCCCGAACTCCAAGGACTACATCCGGAAGAAGCTTCCCAGCATGTACCACCAGTTCAAGCAGCTCGCGAACATAGACATCACCGAGACGCCGATGGAGGTCGGACCGACCACGCACTACATGATGGGCGGAATCCGCGTGGGCGGTGACTCGCAGATGTCCACCGTGCCAGGACTGTTCGCCGCCGGCGAGTGCGCGGCCGGGCTGCACGGGGCCAACCGGCTGGGAGGGAACTCGCTGTCGGACCTGCTGGTGTTCGGCAGGCGCGCCGGTGAATTCGCGGCCGCGTACGCGCGCGACAACAGCGCGGTAAGCGTGGACGACGGAGAGGTGGACCGGGCGACGACGAACGCGCTGCGTCCCCTGGACGGCGCGAGCGCGGGCGGGCCCGCCGCGGACGGACCGTACCAGATCCAGCAGGAACTGCAGCAGTTCATGCAGGAGCTGGTCGGCATCGTCCGGCGCGAGGACGAGATCAAGTCAGCGCTCGACCGGATCGCCGCGCTGAAGGAGAGAGCGCCGGGCGTCACCGTTCCGGGGAATCGGGAGTACAACCCGGGCTGGCACACCGCGCTGGACCTGCGGAATCTGCTGTCCGTCGCCGAAGCGATCGCGCGCGCCGCGCTGGAGCGGAGGGAGAGCCGCGGCGGGCACTTCCGCGACGATTATCCGGACAAGGATCCCGAGTTCGCGAAGTTCAACATCGTGCTGCGCAAGGGCGGAGACGGCTCCATGCACGTGGGCCGGGAGAACATTCCGCCGCTCCCCGCTGAGCTGGCGCAGATCATCGAAGAGATGAAGTAGAGGACGAATGACACAGGCGACCTTCAGCATCTGGCGGGGAGACCGCAGCGGCGGCGCGCTGGTGGACTACCAGACCGACGTCTCCGAGGGCATGGTCGTGCTCGACGCCGTGCACCAGATCCAGGCGGACGAGGCCAACGACCTCGCCGTTCGCTGGAACTGCAAGGCCGGCAAGTGCGGCTCGTGCTCCGCCGAAGTGAACGGGATGCCGAAGCTGATGTGCATGACGCGGATCGACGAGCTCGACATGTCCAAGCCCGTCACGATCGAGCCGATGCGCGCGTTCCCCGCGCTGCGCGACCTCGTCACCGACGTGTCGTGGAATTTCCGCGTCAAGAAGAAGATCAAGCAGTTCACCCCGCGCCCGCCCGACGCGCCCGACGGGAGCTGGCGGATGCAGCAGAGCGACGTGGACCGCGTGCAGGAGTTCCGGAAGTGCATCGAGTGCTTCCTCTGCCAGGACGTGTGCCACGTCCTCCGCGATCACCACAAGCACGAGGAGTTCATCGGTCCGCGGTTCCTGGTGTACACGGCCGCGCTGGAGATGCACCCGCTGGACGTCGCGGACCGGGTGGACGAGCTCAAGCAGGCGCACGGGATCGGCTACTGCAACATCACCAAGTGCTGCACGAAGGTTTGCCCGGAGCACATCACCATCACGGACAACGCGATCATCCCGCTGAAAGAGCGGGTCGTGGACCGGCACTACGATCCGGTCGCCAAGCTCGTGGGGCTGTTCCGGCGAAAGCCGGTGGGGTAGGAAAAAAGGGGCGCGGATTCCGCGCCCCTTTTTTCTTCTACCTCTTTCTCCAATACTTTCGCCACACCAGGAAGGCCGCCCCCGCAATCGCCGCGACAGGGATGATGACTCCCATCGCCGCGATCAGCCCGGCGATGAACCGGACAAAGTTCCGCCACGCAGCTTTGAACGCGGAAACGATGGGATTGTCCCCCGCCCTTCCCAGTATCGGCTCGTCTTCGTGCACCAGCACCGTGAGGGTGCTCATCGCCGCGCGCGTCCGCAGGTAGCGCAGCCGCCCTTCCACCCGCTCGATCTCTTCCCGCACCCGCGCCAGCTCACGCTCCACCGCCAACACGTCCGCCAGCCTTGCCGTGCGATTGGCGAGGAGCTGGATGAGCCGCTGCTCCAGCCGGCGCGCGTTCTCGACCCGCGCCGTCAAGTCAACGAACTCCTCCCCGACGTCCTCGCTCGTCGAGTTCACCGACTCCACTTCGCCGATCGTCGCGAGCTTGTTGACCGCTTCGTCGTACCGCTGCGCCGGGATCTTGAGCTCGAGCGTGGCCGAGCGGACGTTGTGCTCCCCGCCCTCGAACTGCGAGTTGGCGACGTGCCCGCCCAGGCCCGTCGCGAGCGCCCGCACCTTGTTCGCCGCTTCGTCGACGTCGTCCACCTCGACCGACGCGAATCCGGAGCGGATGATCATGACGGGGGCGCCGGTCGTTCCAGTATCGCCATTGATGGCGCGTTGCGCCACGGGGGCCTGTCGGAGCGCGATTCCGCCCGCAGCGCCGACGCCGTCGCTCGAAGCCGGGGCCACGGACACCCCGGGCGGGGCAGCTGCGGATTGCTCCGTCATCGCCGCATCGGTCCCCACCTTCATGGTGGAGGCGCGATCAGGCTGATCGCACGCCATCAACCCTGCCGCCGCCAGAAATCCAAGGTACAGTCGCATCCGAGCTCCGATCGTGAGAAGAGAAGGCCCCGTCCGCCTTGCTTCATGGAGACGCAGGCGCCACCCAAACTTGCACAGTCGCGACTTTGAATTAAGGACCTTTGCGGCCTCAGGACTAACTACAATCGACGATCGACGACTTAGTGAAGACCGAGGAGATGGGCATCCGCGATCCTCAGTCCTCGATTAATCGTCGATCCGCGATGGCTGTTAGTCCTGAGCCGCAAGGGTCCTCAATCCTCAGTCGCAATAACGTTGAGACGGTCCTTCCATTCGACTATCTTTAACGATTGGGAGAGATGGCCGAGAGGCTGAAGGCACCGGTTTGCTAAACCGGCATACGGGGTCAACCTGTATCGAGGGTTCGAATCCCTCTCTCTCCGTTTTTTGGGGTCCGCCCGCGCGGGCCTTTTTCTATTAAGCGGCGCGTGAGCCGCGCGCGCCGCTCAATCGTCATACTTTTGTCACTCACCTCTCGTGGAGGCCCACATGACAGGATCGCAGGCACCCAATCGCCGTGAGTTCGTCGGCCGGATCGCTACCACCGCCGTCGCTGTCGGGATCGGCGCCATGGCGACTCCCAGCGCGCTCGACGCGGAAGAAATCAAGGCGATGCGCGCGGCCACCGGACCCGGGCCGGCGGTGAAGCCGGACAACAGCTGGCTCCAGGGCATCAAGGGGAATCACGCGCAGATATTCGACATGCCCACTCCCAACGGCGGATTCCCGCTGCTGCACGTGCGCAACTACATGCAGACGTACCAGTCCGCGTTCGAGATGACCTACCCGCACGTACTCGCGATCGTCGGCCTCTACGGCTTCACGACTCCAATGGCGTTCAATGACGCGATGTGGGCGAAGTATCGCCTTGGCGCCGCGTCCGGCGTCAACGACCGCGTCACCAAAGCCCCCGCCACGACAAACGTCTTCGCCTCGGCGCCCGAAGGAGAGTTCCTCGGCGCGGAAGCGCGGATCGACATTCCCGGAGACTCGAGCATCACCGCGCTTCAGGCTCTGGGCACGCGCTTCATCGTGTGCAACAACGCGTTCAACTTCTGGGTCGGCAGGATCGCCGCGGCGGTGAACCAGCCGGCCGCCGGGATCCGGTCCGAGCTCGAGGCGAACATGCTGCCGCGGGTCACGATCGTTCCCGCGATGGTCATCGCGATGAATCAGGCGCAGGCGGAAGGCGCGAGCTACATGTACCTCGCCTGAGCGAATAATCTCCGACCTGCCCGCGCCCCGCCTCCGCTTCGCGCCGTCCCCCACCGGCTACCTCCACGTGGGGGGCGCGCGAACCGCGCTGTTCAACTGGCTGTGGGCGCGGAAGCACGGCGGCAAGATGCTGCTGCGCATCGAGGACACGGATAAGGCGCGCAGCACCGCGGAGAGCACCCGCGCGATCTTCGACGGACTCGGCTGGCTCGGCCTCGACTGGGACGGCGAGGTCGTGCACCAGGGCGCGAACCTCGCGCGCCATCAGCAGACCGTGCGCCGCCTGCTCGACGGCGGCGCCGCGTACCGCTGCTTCTGCACGCCCGCCGAGCTGGACGTCCGGCGGAAGGAAGCCGACGCGCGCAAGGAGAGCTTCAAGTACGACCGCCGCTGCGACCGGCTGACCGCCGACGAAGTGACAGCGCGCGCGGCCGGCGACGAGCAGTTCGTCGTGCGCTTCCGCGTGCCAGACGGAACGACGGAGTGGGACGATCTCGTGCACGGCACGATCGCCTTCCCCAACAAGGACGTGGACGACTTCGTGGTGCTGCGCTCCGACGAGACGCCGATCTACAATCTCGCCGTCGTCTCCGACGACCTGGCGATGGAGATCTCGCTCGTCATGCGCGGCGACGATCACATCTCCAACACGCCGAAGCAGATCATGCTGTATCGCGCCCTGTCCGAGCCCGTCCCGCGGTTCGCGCACCTGCCGATGATTCACGGGATGGACGGCAAGAAGCTGAGCAAGCGCCACGGCGCGACGGCGGTGAGCGACTACCAGCACCTCGGCATCGTGCCCGAAGCGATGGTGAACTTCCTCGCGCTGCTCGGCTGGTCGCCCGGTGGCGACCGCGAGCTCATGACACTCGAGGAGATGATCGAGCTGTTCTCGGCGGACGGTCTGCAGAAAAAAGCGGCCGTGTTCGACACGCAGAAGCTGGAGTGGATGAACGGCCAGTATCTGTCGTCCATGCCGCTGGAAAAACTCGAGCCGCGCGTGACGCCTGCCCTTGTCGCAGCGGGTCTCGGCACCGCCGACCAGCTCCGCGGAGAGCGCTACTTGGCGCTGCTGGAGCTGCTGCGCGTTCGCGCCCGAACCACCCACGACATCGTGCGTCAGGCCGCGCCGTACCTGTCGGACACGATTACGTACGATCCTGACGCTGCCGCGAAATCATGGAAGGAGCCCGTCGAGGCGGCCACGCTCCTGCGAGCCGCGCGCGACAAGCTCGGCGCGACGCAGGAATGGACCGCCGAGGGACTCGAAACCGCGCTGCGCGCGCTCGCGGAAGAGCGCGGCACGACGGCCGGCAAGATATTCCAGCCCATGCGCGTAGCCCTGACCGGCATGAGCGTCAGCCCCGGCATTTTTGATGTGCTGCTCATGCTCGGCCGGGAGAAATCGCTGGCCAGGCTGCAGTCCGCGCTGGCGCACCTTGCGCCAAATAGTTGACCCGCGCCCCCGCCGTGCGCAGATTATCGCCAGTTTGCCGGCTCCGATGAGGCACGCTCGTCGCTGATGCCGCCACCGCAGGGAGACTTCATGTCCGAACCGTTGACCAGTCTCGAGAACTCCGTCTACCAGTATCTCCTGGACTTCACGGCGGAAAACACCTACCAGCCGAGTATCCGGGACATCGGAGCGCGGTTCAAGATCAAGTCCACCAAGACCGTCTCGGACCTGCTGCAGTCCCTGACGCGGAAAGGATACATCGAGCGGGATCCCGCGCGGTCGAGAGGCGTGCGGCTGCTTGGCTTTGCCGGCGCGATCAACACGCAACCGGTCCCGTACTACGGCAGGATTAATCCGGCGGCGCCGGCGCTCACCCCCGAGAATCGCGAAGGATTCATCACGGTGGACCGCCGCTTCCTTCCGAGCAACGACACGTTCATGCTCCGCGCGAAGGGCGACGCGATGGTCGGCCGCGGGATCAACGACGGCGATTATCTGCTGGTCAATCCGTCCGGGAAGCCCGCGGAACGCGACATCGTCGCGGTGCAAAACGGCGGTGATGCGACCATCCGCACTTACACGCGGAAGAACGGATCGGTGGTTCTGCAGCCCGCGAACATTTCCGAGAAGGATATCGTGCTCGACGTGGGCGCCGATTTTCAGGTGCTGGGGATCGTGTGCGGCGTCTTCCGGCCTTTCTGCGACAATCCACCGATGCCGAGGGCAACGCTCACCTCGTAACGGTCAGTTCGTTCCGGATCCGTCTCGAGCGGGGGCCTCTGGCTCCCGCTCTTTTTGCTGCTCCTGCGCGCGCTCGCGCTCCTTTCTGAGCCGGAGATTGCGGACGGCGGTCTTGAACTCGTTCTCGTTGAGCGAGCGCTGCGCGTGGAACGCGATGTCGCGCTGCATGTAATTGAACTGCCGCTCGCGCTGGGTAGTGATCGGATTGGCCTGCACGTTGATCGGCAGCAGCGCGAGCACCGCCGTGGGAATGGACACCGGCCCCAGCCGGATCGCGCGTTGATCGATTCCCCACTTGCGGCCGTTGCGCTCGACTGTCCAGTCGGTCGGGTCGCGGCGCGGCCCGAGCGCCAGCACGGAATCAGTGATGCGTCCGACGTCGGCGCGAATCGCGTCGTTGATGACCTGGGCCGTCGTGCGTGGAGCGCTGAGGATCCTGCCGGGAGTCGCCCACACCTCGGGCCCCGTGTACGACGGCCGCACACCGCGTGTCGGCCCGCCGCCACCGACGAGAGGCCCGGTTCCCGTCACTGGCGCGGCCGCGCTCGCGGCCGGAGCCGGCGGAATGCGGTCCGGAATCACGCTCGGCGCGACAAGCGCGGGAGCCGGCACGGCCGTGATCGGGCTGCCGTCTCCGCCTCTGCGGCCCACCACGGCGGGCCCGCTGCCGCGCGGTATCGACAGGAAGCCGATGCGCTCGACGGGAACCGCCGCTGACTTTTCCCGGGTGAACGGCCAGCTGAACCGCGAGGGCACGTGCAGCGACTGCACGATTACGGCGCCCACGACCACGTGGGCAGCGAGGGAGACGAGAACGGCAGGCGGGAACCGGCGCTTCACGCCGCTGTCGCTCCGAAGCTCGCCAGCACGCGGCCCGCGCGCGCCGCCGCCTCGCGAATGCGCTCTGGCGCGGCGATGAACGACACGCGGAAGAAGCCCTCTCCACCGGGGCCGAACGCCGAGCCCGGAAGCACGACGACACCTTCCTCCTCCATCAACTTCGTGGCGAATTCAGCGCTGGGAATGCTCGACGGCAGCGGCAGCCAGAGATACATCGACGCCTTGGGGCTGACGCACGGAAAGCCGGCGTCGGCGAAGCTCTCGACCGCCGCGTCGCGCCGCTCCTGGAACACCGCGGCGTTGCGCGGCGCCCAGTCCTCCCAATCGTCTAGCGCCGATGCCGCCGCAGCCTGAATGCCCAGGAATACCCCTGTGTCTATGAACGACTTCACTTTCGCGAGCGGCCAGACGATCTCCGGATTGCCGCATGCCCAGCCGCAGCGCCATCCGGTCATGTTGTACGTCTTCGACATCGAGTGGAACTCGATCGCCACTTCCCGCGCGCCCTCGATCTCGAAGATGCTCGGCGGCACGTAGCCGTCGAACGCGAGCTCGGAGTAGGCATTGTCATACACCAGCAGGATGTCGAGTTCCTTGCAGCGGTCGACGATCCCCGTCAGATAGGTTGGTGGCGCAATGGCACCAGTAGGGTTGCCTGGATAATTCAGGTACAGGATCTTCGCCCGCTCCAACACGTCGGCGGGAACCTCGTCCAGATCCACCAGGAAATCGTTGTCCGGGCGGAGCGCGTACCTGTACGCCTCGCCCTCGGCCAGGAGAGTGCCACCGAGGTACGCCAAGTAGCCCGGCTCCGGCATGATGGAGACGTCACCGCGCTCGAGATACGCGAGCGCGAGGTGCGCGATCCCTTCCTTCGACCCGATCAGCGGGACGACCTCCGTCATGGGATCAAACTTCTGCGCGAACCGCCGCTGCATGAACCGCGCAATCGCCTCGCGGTACTCCATCAGGCCGAGCGCGAAGCCGTACCGGCTGATCTCCGGCCGCTCGACTTCGCGCTGGATGCGCTCAATGGCCACGGCGGGCGCGGCCAGGTCGGCGTCGCCCGCGCCGAGGTCTATCACGTCCATGCCCTGCGCGATGAGCTCGCGCTTGCGCGCCGGGATCTTGCCGAGCGGATACTCGGGCAGGTTGAGCACGCGCTTCGTGTAGGGCGGCATCAGTTGCTCTCCGCGACCGGATTGCTCACGCGGCTCACTCCCTCGATCTCGACTTCGACGACGTCGCCCGGCGCGAGCCGGCCCACGCCGGACGGCGTGCCCGTCGCGACGAGATCGCCCGGCTCGAGCGTCATAACGTTGGAGATGTACGACAGCAGCATCGGGATCGAGAACACCATCTGCGCGCTGGAGCCGCGCTGGCGTTCCTCGCCGTTGACGCGGGTCACCACGGTGAGGCTGCCCAGATCCGGAATCCCGTTCGACTCCGTGCCGATCGGGCAGAATGAATCGAAGCCCTTCGCGCGCGTCCACTGCCCGTCGGTCTTCTGCAGATCGCGCGCGGTGACGTCGTTGACCGCGACGATTCCGCGAATGGCGCCGAGCGCGTCGGCTTCGCTCGCGCGGGTCAGCCGCTTGCCGACGACGACTCCGATCTCACCCTCGAACTCGACCTGCTGCGATGCCGGCGGAAGCCTGATGGCCTCGCCGTCGGCGATCACGGCGGAGGGCGGCTTGAGAAAGATCAGCGGGGCCTTGGGGACCTCGTTGCCGAGCTCTTTGGCGTGCTCGACATAATTGCGGCCGACACAGACGATTTTGCCGGGAAGAACAGTTTTCGCCATGGGGGCTAATTTAGCGCCGGATGGACGGTCCATGCCGAAGACAGGCGGGATGCAAGCCGTGAGTAGGAGTTCCGAGTTCGAGCGGTGAGTTACTCCCTACTCCAGCTCACCAACTCATACTCACGGCTTGCATCCCGGCTGGAATATTCACGGAGCCCGTTCGTGGCCCAATCTGTACGCCACGTTCCTCGACGCCCCCATCGCGGTCAAGCCAGCGACAATCTCCCGTGCGGTCTTCCCTTGGGCGCGCAGCGCGTCCGCGTGCTGTCGTAATTCATCCTCGTTCACCTGCTCTTCCGCCCGCAGACCGAGCACGATGACGACCTCTCCTCGCGGCCCTTCTTCTCCGTAGTGCTCCGCCATCTCCGCGACTGACCCCCGCCGAAACTCCTCGAACTTCTTCGTCAGCTCCCGCGCCACCGCGCACTCCCGCTCGCCCGCGCCCGCATCAGCCAGCTCCCGCAGTGTCGCCCCGACCCGACCCGGCGC
>JBPPMH010000020.1:0-16467 GCA_051305945.1 Gemmatimonadaceae bacterium | reverse complement strand
GTCGAGCGAGCCGCTGATGTGACTCTCTAGGAGCGGCGGAAACTGGTGCTCGTCACGCGGGAGACCCCGCTGAGCACGATCCACCTCGGCAACATGCTGCGCGTGGCGCGCGCGGGGGCGGTCGTATTGCCAGCCGCTCCGGGCTTCTACCATCGGCCACGCGAGGTCAGCGATCGCGTGGATTTCGTAGTGGCCCGCGTGCTCGACCAGCTCGAGATCCCGCACCACCTCGGTAAGCGCTGGGGCGGTCAGGAATAGGGTTGCATCTGCTGGAAGGCGGGATGGCGATCGCCCCCGCCGTCAGGCTGACCGAAGCCGGCGCGAGTCCGATCGGGTAGACGGGCCCGCTCTGGACGCTGATAACTACGCGACTTCGATGTTTGTCTTACGTGGCCGGGCGCTACCGTGCAATATCTGAACATAGGGTGGACGCACTCTTACCCATGCGAAGGGAGCCGCATGTCCCGGAAGCTTCTGCAGGTGAATTTCAAGGTTAGCATTCCGCGACCCGATGTCGAAAAAGCATGGCTTGGGGCCGCGCAGCCGATCGCCGACACGCCCGGACTAATATGGAAAGTGTGGCTAATCAACGAGCTCGCGCACGAGGCCGGCGGCATCTATCTGTTCGAAAGCGACGCGGACGCACAGGCGTATCTGGCCGGCCCGATCGTGGCGTCGCTGAAATCCAGTCCGGTCATCAGCGACATCACGGTGAAGCTGTTCGACCTGCTCGAAGAGCATTCAGCGATTACGCGCGGCCCGATTCAGCCGGTCGCGGCAGGCTGAACCGAGGCGGTTGAAAGGCGTCACGCCCCTGAGCTTCGCGCTCGATCTTCTGGTTGTCGTGCTGGTCGCGCTGATCTGGATCACCCGCGAGGCGCGGCGTGTCCGCGTCCCGAACGTGTGGGCGTTCTGGGTGTTGACCCTGCTATTTGGTCTGGGCGGGACACTGCCGCTGTTTCTCTATTTCCGCGAGCGGCGGCTGGGTCCTCTCACGTGAACGGAGGGGAAAAATGCGTGACTCAAAGGCGTCGCTTGACGACGCGATGATGCGGGCTCGCTTCCTATGGGAGGATGTCCGTACGGGCTGGATGTTTTGGGTTCTGGCCATAGCCCTCGGCACAGCGACCATCGTGTTGCCGCGCGCAGCCCGGCTGAACCGCTACGAGAGTGGTCCATTCCTCACCCCTGAAGCGAATGCCATGGTGTTCGGAATCCTGGTTGCTGTGCTGATCATGGCGCTGCGCGATCCGGCGTATGGCCGACGCTGGGCCATTGTGATCGCCTTGGCGCCGCTCGTTGAGACCACGATCCGCATGCTTCAGCTAGGATCCGGGAATCTCTGGCCCATCGCGATTTTTCTGGCCCTGGTGCTGGGTTTTGCACCAGCATTCCTCGGCCTCTGGCTGGCGCGATTGATTCGCTCGCGCCGTCGCGTCTGACCACCCAGCTTTGTAGCCCTGCGGCAAACGCCGAGCCGCTACGCCACCAGCGGCTTCGTCCGCTTCAGCTCTTTCGGATGACGGCGGAACCAGGACGACACCAGCATCAGCTCGTCTATGGCATGAGTAGGCACGACGCCGGGCGCGACCGGCGCATCGCCGCTGAACATGGACTGCACCAGCTCCTGTAGCGCGCTCTTCTCCTTCCTCGACTTCGGCTTCTGCCGCTCGGCGCGCACCAGCCCGCGTCTGATCACGTACACGCGGTCGTCGCCCTCCGCGCCTTTCACCGTGTACGTGAACGAGAGAGTCTCGACGGCGAACCGGAGCCGCGTGAACTCTTCCCGGAGATCCTCCAACCGCTGCAGCTTGTCGCGCAGGGTGGCCGCGCGCTCGAAGTTCGTCAGTTCGCTGGCGACGATCATCTGCTCGCGAAGCGATTCGATCGGGCCGTCGTGCCGCCCCTCGAGAAACGCGCGCGCGTCGGACACGCGGCTCGTGTATCGCGCCACCGAGCTCGCGCCGCAGCACGGCCCCACGCATTTGCCGATCTCGTAGCGGATGCATCCCGGCGTTATCCGGGGTGTCTCGAACAGCTCCGGCTGATCCGAGAACACCATCCTGGTGTCCAGCGCGCAGTCGCGCAGGCCCAGCGCGTCGCTCAGCTCCCGCACCGCCTCGCCGAGTCGCTGCGCACCGTGGAACGGACCGTAGTAAACCGAATTGTCCTCGAGCGTCGGCGCACGCACGACCAATAGCTTGGGCGCCGCTGAGTCGGCCAGCTTGATGAATGCATAGTGCCGGCCGTCCGACTTCATCATCACGTTGAACCGCGGCCTGAACTTCTTGATCAGCCGCAGCTCGTGCAGCAGCGCGGCGAACTCGCTCGGCGTGTACTCCCAGTCGATCGCGCTCGCTTCGCGCAACATCCGCGCGCCTTTCTCGGTGGGGAACTCGCAGCGGAAGTAGCTCATCAGCCGGGAGCGGATCCGTTTGGACTTGCCGACGTACAGCACCTCGCCGCCGGGGGAGATCATCCGGTACACCCCGGGCTTGTCGATTGCTGTCCCGCGCACGTGCTGGCGCATCGCGTCCAGCTCGGCATCGGTGACGTACGCGGCCCGCGCGGTCTTGCGGCTCATGTCAGCGCTGGCACCGCGGGCAGAAATACGTCGCGCGTCCGTCGATCCCATGCGTCAGCGCGATCCGCGTACGGCACCGGTGGCACGGCTCGCCCGCCCGACCGTAGGCGTCGAGCTTCTCCGCGAACGCCCCCTCGGCGTAATCGCGGATCGTCGTGCCACGCATCTCGATGGACTCGGTCAGCACGGACACGATCGCATCCCGTAGAAGTTCGGCACCCTTCCGACTGACGGCGCGCGCCGAGCGCGACGGATCTATTTTCGCCCGCCAGAGCGCCTCGCTCGCGTAGATGTTGCCGACGCCCGCCAGCCGGTGCTGGTCCATGATCAGCGGCTTCACCGGCCTGACCGATTTCTGCAGCAGCTCGTACAGCCAGTCGCCCGTGAAATCCGCCTCGAGCGGCTCCGGGCCGAGCTTGGATACATACGCCTCGAATTCCTTCGGTGTGAAAAGCTGGAAGGTCCCCAACCGCCGCACGTCACGGTAATGCAGCCGGCGGCCGTCGTCGAGAGCGAGATGCAGCGTGCAGTACTGGTCGGCCCCTCGCCCCGAGCGCTCGAGCACGAAGCTGCCGGTGAACCGCGGCTGCACCGCAACGCGAGCGCCGGAATCGAAGTCGAGCACGGCGAGCTTGGCCCGGCGCCACACGCGCTCGATGCGCCGGCCGACGAGAACGCGCTCGAGCTTCCGCGGGGTCGCGCCCCTGAGAACGTCGGCCTTGTGGACCGTGACCCCGACGACGGTGCGGCCGCGCACCCGCTTGTGAAGGTCGCGGGCCATGGTTTCGACTTCCGGAAGCTCGGGCACGCCGGATTATAGCGCGCGGCTACCGGCCCGCGCATTGGCGCGATCGCCACATGCGTCTAAAGTTCGGCGCATGGCCGCGAGCACGAGCACTTTCGCGAAGCGCGCGCTTCGATTCTACAAGGGACTGGTCGCCCCCCGGGTTCCGCACGGCGTGATCGTCATGAACCCGTACACGGACGCCCACGTCCGGCGCCAGGTGCGGCAGTTTCTCGACAAGTACTTCGACGACGACCGGCCGCGTACGCTGGTGTTGGGGATCAACCCGGGACGGTTCGGCGCGGGCATAACCGGCGTCACGTTCACGGACCCGATCGCGCTCGCGGACAGGTGCGGCATCGCCAACGACCTCCAGCGCTTGCCGGAGCTGTCGTCGGTGTTCGTGTACAAGGTCATTGAGCGGCTCGGCGGCCCGCGGAAGTTCTACCGGTGCTTCTTCCTCACCGCGGCTTGTCCGCTCGGCTTCATCCGGAACGGCGTCAATCTCAACTACTACGACGATCGCGCTCTCGCGCGAGCGGTGACTCCGTTCATGGTGGACACGATCCGGCGGCAAATAGCGATAGGCGGCCGCGCCGACCGGGCGATCGTGCTGGGGATAGGGACGAACCTGAAATTCCTGACGGAGCTCAACGCGCAACACGGCTTCTTCCGCGAGCTGATTCCTCTGGAGCACCCGCGCTGGGTCATGCAGTATCGCCGCCGCAGGCTCGACGAGTACGTCGAGAAATATCGAAAAGCTTTCTCTAGCTGATCGCCCGCCAGCCGATGTCCCGGCGGAACTGCTTGCCGTCGAGGCCGACTTGCTGCGCGACTTCGCGGCTGCGTGCCGCAGCAGTGCGCACGTCGGCTCCCAGCGCCGTGATGCTGAGTACCCGTCCGCCCGCGCTCACCAACCTGCCGGAGGCGTCTCTCGCAGTCCCCGCATGGAACACGTGCACGTCGCCTGTCGTCGGCGGGATAGTCAGCTCGTCGCCCGCGCGCGGAGAGTCTGGGTAACCGGCTGCCGCGACCACCGTCGTGACTGACGCGCCGCCCCGCCACGCCAGCTCCGCTTCCTGGAGCCGGTTCGCCGCGCCCTGAAGCAGCGGCAGCAGCGGAGACTCGAGCAGGGGAAGCAATGCCTGTGTCTCCGGATCGCCGAACCGGCAATTGAACTCCACCACCTTCGGACCCTCGCGCGTAACCATCAGCCCCGCGTACAGCAGGCCGGTGAACGCCGAGCGGTGCTCGCGCATCCAGCGCAGCGACGGATGGATGATCAGCTCCATCACGTCGGCGACGAGAGCCGGCGTCCCGAGCGGGACGGGAGCGTACGCGCCCATGCCGCCGGTGTTCGGCCCTGCGTCGCCGTCGAGCAGCCGCTTGTGGTCCTGCGCGGCCAGCATCGGAATCGCCGTCGTACCGTCGGTGAGCACGAACAGCGAAAGCTCCTCGCCCTCCATGAACTCTTCCACGAGGATCTCGCTGCCGGCGTCCCCGAGCGCGCGGTCGCCGAGTAGGCGGCCAATGGCCGCTTCGGCTTCGGCGATCGTTTGCGCCACCACGACCCCTTTTCCGGCCGCGAGCCCGCTGGCTTTGATCACGACGGGGGCGCCGTAGTCCCGGACGGTCCGCTTCGCCAGCTCGACGTCGCCGGTCGCGACGGCGCGCGCCGTCGGGACACCGGCTTCGCGCATCATGCTCTTGGCGAACGACTTCGAGCTCTCGATGCGCGCCGCGGCCGCCGTCGGGCCGAAGATCGCGAGCCCGCGCTCGCGAAAGCGGTCCACGATGCCCGCGGCGAGCGGCGCCTCGGGCCCTACCACCGTCAGCGTGACTCGCTCGCGCTCGGCCAGGTCGAGCAGCCCGGCGACGTCCGTAGGCGCGATTGCCTCGCAGCGCGCGTGCTCCGCGATCCCCGGATTTCCCGGCGCCGCGACAAGTTCGATTTTCGGATCGTCGGAGCGGAGCTTCCAGGCCAGCGCGTGCTCGCGCCCGCCGCCTCCGACGAGCAGGACCTTCATCCCAATGCCTGATCCAGATCGGCGATGAGATCGCCGACGTCCTCCACGCCGACCGACAGCCGGATGAGCCCGTCCGACAGCCCGAGCTGCGCGCGGCGCTCGGCCGGAACCGAGGCGTGCGTCATCGTCGCCGGGTTGCTGATGAGACTCTCGACCCCGCCGAGCGACTCGGCGAGGGAGAAGACACGAACCTTGCGGAGAACCGCGTCGGCGCGGTCCTTCGTGCCGAGCTCGACCGAGATCATCCCGCCGAACCCCGACATCTGCCGCTTCGCCAGCTCATGCTGCGGATGCGACGGGAGCCCGGGATAGAGGACCTTGTCCTCGCCCACGCGCTCCGCCAGCCACTGCGCGATCGCGCGGCCGTTGCTGTCGTGCCGCTCCATCCGCAGATGCAGCGTCTTGGTGCCGCGGAGCGCGAGCCAGCAGTCGAACGGGCCCGGAATCGCGCCCGCCGCGTTCACGATGAACTGCAGCCGCTCGGCCAGGGAGTCGTCGCTGGTCACCGCGATACCGCCGATCATGTCGCTGTGGCCGTTCAGATACTTGGTGGTCGAGTGGTACACGATGCTGGCCCCGTGCTCCAGCGGGCGCTGGAAGTACGGGCTGGCGAACGTGTTGTCCACGATGAGCAGCGCTCCGGCGTCCCGCGCGATCGTCGCAGCCGCCGAGAGGTCGGTGAGGCGCATCAGCGGATTGGTGGGCGTCTCGACCAGGATCGCGCGCGTCGAAGCGGTGATGGCCTCCGAGATTCTGTTCGGATCGCGCGTATCCACGAACGAAAAGGACATGCCCATCCGGCTGAGTATCTTGTCGAACAGACGAAACGTCCCGCCGTACACGCTCTCGCCGCAGACGATGTGGTCCCCGGCGGAGAAGAGCTTCATTATCGAGTCGAGACAGCCCATGCCGCTGGAGAAGGCGAAGCCGTGCCGCGCGCCCTCGAGGGCCGCGACATTCCGCTCCAGCGCTTCGCGCGTAGGATTCCTGCCGCGGGCGTACTCGTACCCCTTGTTTTCGCCCAGCCCGGCCTGCACATAAGTTGAGGTCAGATAGACCGGGGTCATTATTGCGCCCGCAAGCGGCTCCGGCCGCTGGCCGGCATGGATCGCCCGGGTCGCGAAGGCGGAGTCGAGGTCGCTGTCGAAGATGCGAGTCATGAGATCGATGGAGGAAGGACTTGCCGCGAAAACTTAACCAAAAGCGCTTTGTCTAATCGCGGCTTCCGCTGTCTCGTGGTGGACGACGAGCCACGCCTGCGGCAGGTGCTGGTCCGGCTCATGGCGGTGGAAGGGTTCCTGTGCGACGAGGCGACGAACGGAGTCGAAGCGATGGAGAAGCTCGCCGCGGAAGACTACGTGCTCGTGCTCAGCGACCTGCGGATGCCGCGGATGGACGGACTCGAGCTACTGCGGAACATCCAGGAGAAGCACCGCGACGTGGCCGTGATCCTCATCACCGCGGTCGCGGAAATCGAGGTCGCGCTCAGCGCGCTCGCGATGGGCGCGACGGATTATCTCACCAAGCCGTTTCACATCGAGGAAGTCCGCGCCCGGGTCGCGCAGGCGCTGGAGAAGCGCCGGCTGGTGCTGGAGAACAGGGAGTACCAGCAGGAGCTGGAGCACCGCGTCGCCGAGCAGGCGCGGCGCATCGAGGAGCTGTTCCTCGGAGGAGTGCAGGCGGTCGTGCACGCGCTCGAGGTCAAGGATCCGTACACCCGCGGCCACTCGATCCGGGTCAGCCGCTTTTCCATGCTGATGGCGCGGCACCTCGGCCTCGATGACGACACCATCCGGCAGATCGAGCTGGGCGGGCACGTGCACGACATCGGCAAGATCGGAGTGCGCGAGTCCATCCTGAACAAGGAAGGACCGCTCACGGACGCGGAATACGCGCACATCATGACCCACCCCGTCGTGGGCTGGCAGATTCTGTCGCCGCTGCTCACCGACGCGCCGCTCGCGCTGAACATCGTGCGATCGCACCACGAGCGGTACGACGGCAACGGCGTGCCGGACGCGCTGCGGGGCGAGCTTATCCCGCTGGAGGCACGCATCGCGAGCGTGACGGACGCGTTCGACGCGATGACGAGCGGGCGGGCGTATCGCCGCGGGCACCGCATGAACGTCGCGACCGCGCTCAGGGAGCTGCAGAAGCACCGCGGCACGCAGTTCGATCCCGCGATGGTCGCCGAGTTTGTGGCGCTCGTGGACAACGGGACGATAGTGATCCCGTCGGTCAGCGAACTGGACCTGATCACTCCGGCGACGGCGCCCGCCGCGGTTTAGGGAGCGTGGCGGGCCCGCGACTAGATTTTCCCCAGCGACGGCCGCGGCACTTTTCCGATAACGACGACGAAATGACTCACGAAGGATTGATGGTCGGGGTATCCGGCGTCCGCGGGCGCGTGGGCGAAGCGCTGACCCCGGAAGTTGTGGCGCACTTCGCGGCCGCGTTCGGCGCGTGGGCCGCGGGCGAGTCCGCGAGCGCTCGAGACGGAGGATCGCGGGCGAAGATCGTGCTCGGACGGGACAGTCGCGTGTCCGGCCCGATGTTTCATCGCGTGGTTGTTTCCGCGCTACAGTCCGTGGGCTGCGACATCATCGACATCGGCATGGTTCCCACACCGACGGTGCAGCTCGCCGTCGAGCATCACCACGCGGCGGGCGGCCTCGCCATCACGGCCAGCCACAACCCGATCGAGTGGAACGCGCTCAAGTTCATCGCGTCCTCGGGGCTGTTTCTGGACGCCGCGCAGGGCGCGGCGATGCGAAAGGCGCTGGAGGCCGCCATTCCCCGCGCCACGTGGGACGGCCTTGGCGTTCTCACCGCCGATGACGACGCGGTCGCGCGGCACATCGAGCGGATTCTCGCGATTCCGTTCCTCGATGCAAACGCGATTCGCCGCCGGCGCTTCCATGTAGCGCTCGATTGCGTGCGCGGCGCCGGCGCGGTCATCATGCCCGCGCTGCTGGACCGGCTGGGCTGTGAAGTCACGGCAATCAACATGGAGACCGACGGGCGGTTCCCGCGCGCGCCGGAGCCCGTCGCCGAGAACCTCGGCGAGCTCGAGGCGCTGGTCAAATCGCACGGCTGCGACATCGGGCTCGCGGTCGATCCGGACGTGGACCGGCTCGCGCTCGTGTCCGACCAGGGCAAGGCGATCGGCGAGGATTTCACGCTCGCGCTCGCCGCTCGCGTTGTGCTCCAGCACCGTCCCGGCAACCTTGTCACGAACCTGTCCACCAGCCGGATCATGGAGGACGTCGCGGGGCGCGCCGGACGCGAGGTGATCCGGGCGCCGGTCGGCGAAGTGAACGTCGCCGTGCGCATGCGGGAGGAAGGCGCGCTGATCGGCGGCGAAGGGAACGGCGGCGTCATTCTGTCGGAAGTTCATCTCGGGCGGGACGCGCCGGTAGGCGCGGCGCTCATTCTGCATCTGCTCGCGAGCGAGGGGAAGCCGCTGTCGGAGATCGTCGCGGGTTATCCGCGGTACTTCATCGTGAAGGACAAGCTCGACCGGCCGGCCGTGCCGCTGGACGGCGTGTACGACGCGCTCAGGAAGGCGTTCCCCGATGCAACACCTGACACGCAGGACGGGCTCAGGCTGGCGTGGGCCGATCGCTGGGTCCACGTCCGTCCTTCGGGAACGGAGCCGATCGTGCGTGTGATAGCCGAAGCGCCCGACGAAGCGGGGGCACGGCATATGATACAAGAGGCCCGGACGCTCCTCGACCGGCTGGCCCAGCACCTCTAACGACGATTCTATGTGTGGCATTGTTGGATACGTAGGTCCCAATCTCGCCAATCCGGTTCTCATCGAGGGCCTTCGACGGCTGGAGTATCGCGGCTACGACTCGGCCGGGATCGCCGTGATGAATGGGAACGGGCTAGAGACGCGGAAGGCGGCAGGCAAGATCTCGCGGCTGGAGGAGGCGCTCGCGGCGTCGCCGATCGAGGGTAACACCGGCATCGCGCACACTCGCTGGGCGACGCACGGCGCGCCGACGGAGTGCAACGCCCACCCCCACGTGGACTGCAAGGGCCATATCGCCGTGGTGCACAACGGGATCATCGAGAACTCGTCGGTGCTGCGCAAACAGCTCGAGGCCTCCGGGCACAAGTTCGTCTCGGAGACCGACACCGAGACGCTCGCGCATCTCATCGAAGAAGCGTTTCACGGGAGTCTGGAGGACGCGGTCATCGACGCGCTCCATGAAGTGGAGGGCACCTACGGCATCGCGGTCATCTCGAGCGACGACCCCGACAAGATCGTCGCGGCGAGGAAGGGGAGCCCGCTTCTGCTGGGAATCGGCGACAACGAGTTCTACGTGGCGAGCGACGCGTCGGCGATTCTGGCGCACACGCGCGACGTAGTCTACCTCGACGACGGCGACATCGCGGTGCTCGACCGCAACGGCTACCACATTCTCGACGAGCGGTCCCGCCGGCTGTCGAAGAAGGTGAGCAGGATTGACTGGGATCTGGACCAGATCGAGCGTGGCGGTTTCGACCACTTCATGCTCAAGGAGATCTTCGAGCAGGGCGCCAGCATCGAGAACACCATGCGGGGCCGCCTGCTCGACGATGAGGGCACCTCCAAGCTCGGCGGAATCAACCTGAGCGACGAAGAGCTGCTCCAGTTCGACAACGTCGTGATCACGGCGTGTGGCACGAGCTGGCATTCCGCGCTCATCGGCGAGCACATGCTGGAGGAGATGGCCCGCATCCCCGTGGAGGTGGAGTACGCGTCCGAGTTCCGCTACCGGAATCCGATCATCAACGACAGGACGCTGTGCATCGTCATCTCGCAGTCGGGCGAGACGGCCGACACGCTCGCGGCGATGCGCGAAGCCAAGAACCGCGGCGCGTTCACCTACGGAATCGTGAACGTCGTGGGCTCGTCCATCGCGCGCGAGAGCGACGGCGGCATCTACGTGCACGCCGGGCCCGAGATCGGCGTGGCCTCGACCAAGGCGTTCACCTGCCAGGTGATCGCGCTGCTGCTGTTCACGCTCAAGCTCGCCCGCCTGCGGAACCTGTCGGTCGTGCGCGGTCGGGAGATCATCGAGGCGATGCGCGCCTTGCCGGCGCAGATCCAGAAGATCCTCGACTCGGCGCCGCGGATCGAGGATCTCGCCGAGGAGTTCAAGGACAGCACTAATTTCCTGTACCTCGGTCGCGGCTACAATTTCCCCACGGCCCTCGAAGGCGCGCTGAAGCTGAAGGAGATCAGCTACATCCACGCCGAGGGCTACCCGGCGGCCGAGATGAAACACGGTCCCATCGCGCTCATCGATGCCGAGATGCCGGTGGTGTTCATCACGCCGCACGACTCGGTGTTCGACAAGGTCGTGTCCAACGTGCAGGAGGTGAAGGCCCGCGGCGCACGCGTGATCGCCATCACCACGGGCGATGAGCCGTCGCTCGAAGGGAAGATCGATTACGAGATCAGGATCCCGCCGACGATCGAGATGCTGATCCCGGTGCTGGCAGTCGTGCCGCTGCAGCTTCTGGCTTACTACATCGCGGTGAAGCGCGGGGCGAATGTTGATCAGCCGAGGAACCTCGCGAAGTCGGTTACGGTGGAGTAGCGCAGCCTGCGCGTAGTTCTACAGCGGGTCTCCAGTGCGCGCGTGAGCGTGGACGGTCGGGTAACCGGGGAAATCGGCGCCGGGCTTCTGCTGCTCGCGGGCTTCACCGCGACGGATACCGCTGACGCCGTGGACTGGATGGCGGACAAGATCGCCACGCTGCGCATTTTCGGCGACGATGCCGGGAAGATGAACCTTTCGCTCGGCGACGTCGGCGGCGCCGTGCTGGTCGTGTCGCAGTTCACGCTGTACGGCGACGCGGCCAAGGGGCGCCGCCCCAGCTTCATCGACGCGGCGCCGCCCGCGATCGCCGTTCCGTTGTACGAGCGGTTCGTGGAGGCCTTCCGGGTTCGCGGACATCCGGTGGCTACCGGCGAGTTCGGCGCGATGATGAACGTCGAGCTGGTGAACGAAGGCCCTGTGACGCTGGTGCTGGAGCGATGAAGCCGATGGTGGTGCTGGCGTCCGCCTCGCCGCGCCGCCGAAAGCTGCTCGAGCTCATCGGCATCGAGCACTCCGTGGTCCCGTCGAACCTCGACGAGACGATGCAGCCCGGCGAGGAGCCGGAAGGCCACGCGCTGCGGCTGGCCGTGGAAAAGGCGCGCGCCGTGGCGGGCGCCCACCCGGACGCGGTCGTGATCGGCGCCGACACCGTGGTCGTGCTGGACGGCAAGGTGCTGGACAAGCCGCCTAGCCACGAAGTCGCGCGCGAGACCCTGCGGCAGCTCAACGGCCGGACGCACACGGTAATCACCGCGGTCGCGGTGGCATACGGCGGTCAGATCCGCCGGGGCGCCGAGCAAGTGGAGGTGACGTTCAGGCGGCTCGGCGACGACGAGGTGGACGCTTACGTCGCGACCGGGGAAGGGATGGACAAGGCCGGCGCGTACGGCATCCAGGGATTCGGCGCGACGATCGTCGAGCGGATCGAGGGCGACTTCTTCGCGGTGATGGGGCTCCCGCTCGTCCGTCTGGTCGGGCTGCTCCGCGACGCGGGACTGAGCTACCGCTTCGGCGGATTGGAGCGCGCGGCCGCGGAATAGCGCGCTTTCCAGACGTCCACCTTGTCCAAAACGTCGCGCGGCGTGATGCGGCGCATGCGTCCGGGGCGGTTCTTCGCCGACGCGTCGTAGCTCTCGCCCGGATCGGCGAACGCATCCACGATGAGATCGTGGAACCTGCGGTACGGTCCAGTGCGCTTCGGGTTGGTGTAGCCCATCAGCGAGATCACCGGCCGGTCGAGCGCGACCGCCATATGCAACGGGCCCGTATCGGGTGCGAGCACGAGCGCGGACGCGTCCAGAATGCCGACGAGGTTGCGCAGGCCGCTGCCCAGCGCGGAGAAATGCGGGTGCTTGCCGGTCTCGAGTATGACCCGCTCAGCGCGCCGCTCACGCTCGGAGCCGCCGCCGACGAGCACCGGCTGCAGCCCGTAGTCCGCGTACAGCGAGTCGCACACCTCGGCCCAGCGCTCCGGCGGCCAATCCTTGACCGGCTTGCTGGTAGCGACTACCACCGCGGCCAGCGGCCGGTCGAATTGCTCGACGAACGATCGCTGCCACGGCAGCTCGTTCTCCCAGGGGCCGAGTCCCCACTCGACGGGCTCGTGCGGCACGCCGAGATATGTGAGAAACTCGAAGTACTGGTCCTGCACGTGCTGCGGCGCGTGCGGCGGGATCGTGTGCGTGGTGAACATCGTGTTCATGTCGCGCGCGCGCACCCTGTCGAAACCGAGCTTCACCGGCGAGCGCGTGAACGCGGTGACGACGCCCGCCTTGAAGTACACCTGGAGGTTCAGGACGACGTCGAACTCACGCTGGTCGAGCGCGGCGCGGATGTCCCGGAACGCGCGCAGCCCGGCGGCGCGGTTAAAGACGATGGTCTCGTCCACCAACGGGTGTTCCCGCACGAGGGAGTTCGGGCCCGGCTGAACTACCCACGTGATGCGGCTCCGCGGTGAATGTCGCTTGATCGCGTTGATCACCGGGAGGACGTGCACGGCGTCGCCGACCGCGCTCATCATGACGATGCACACGCGGTCCAGCGGGATCGTCACTCGGACAGCTCCTGCACGCGGTCCAGGATCGCGATGATCTCTTCGTCGCTGATGGAAAGACCCAGCCGCATGGACTTCCGCAGCGAGCGTCGCAGGCGGGTGACGTTGGCGTCGCGCACGGTGGGCGAGTCGGCAACGTGGAAGCGGACGCGGTCCACGTCCAGAATCCAGCCTGCCAGCCCGCCGTCGGGGCCCGGCGCGACGAGCACGTTGCGGATGTTGAGGTCGGGATGGTGCGCGCCCGCCGCGACGAGAGAAGCCACCGCGCCCGCCGCCGCGTTCAGCACGACGTCGCGCGCGCCCACGTCGTCCGTCGCCGCGAGCCAGGCGAACAGATCGGCGCCGTTCGGGATCTCGCGCGTGGCGATGTCGAACCGCCGCAGTATCGCGCCCGCGGGATAGGTGACGTACGCCACGACCTCTGGCGTATTCACGCCCGCCTCGCGGAGGCGCTGCGACACCAGCAGCTCGCGGAGTCCGCGCGTCGGGGGGAAAAAAAGATCCCGTGTCACCTGCGCCGGAGCGCCGCCGCGGAATGCGTGGCGCACGACGACTGAGTCCTCCTGCCCAGGCAGCGGCGCGGCAAACACGTCGCCGCGACCCTTCATCCGGCGCCGGTCGGGATGACGGCCGGCGTACTCGTACAGCGTACCGTCGCGCAGCGCCTCCCGCAGCGGCTGCTCGGCTTCCACCAGCGCGGTCACGCGCGCCCGCCCTACGCGGAACCGTGTGTACCCTGGAATTCCGACTCGCACGGTCAGTCCTGCCGCGGCGGGGCGGCGCGCTCTTCGCGCACCGGAATGCGCCCGATCGCGGACATGATCGCGCGCGCCTTGTTCTCGGTCTCGACCCACTCGCGCTCGGGCACCGAGTCCGCGACTATGCCCGCGCCCGACTGCACGGCCGCGACGCCGCCGGCGATCACGCATGATCGGATCGTCACGGCCAGTTCCATGCGCGCGCCGCCCGCCGCCACGTAGCCTATGGCGCCGGCGTACGGGCCGCGCCGTACCGTCTCGAGGTCGTCTATGATCTGCATCGCCCTGACTTTCGGTGCGCCGGTGAGTGTCCCCGTGGGAAACGTAGCGCGCAGCACCTGCAGCGCGGAGACTCCGCCGCGCACCTTGCCCTGCACGTCGCTCACGAGGTGCAGCACGTGCGAGTACTTCTCCACCCGCAAAAGGGCGGTGACGCTCACCGTTCCGTACTCCGCGACCCGCCCGATGTCGTTGCGGCCCAGATCCACCAGCATCAGATGCTCGGCGCGCTCCTTGGGATCGTTCAGCAGCTCGTCCGCCACGCTGTCGTAGTCGGGGGTCGCCCCCGGCGCGGGCCGTGGCCGCGTCCCCGCGATGGGCCGAACAGTTACCATCCCGTCCTGGAGGCGCACCAGCAGCTCCGGTGAGCTGCCCACGATCTCCATCTCGTCGAGCGTGAGACAGTACATGTACGGCGACGGATTGATCGCGCGCAGCGCGCGGTAGAGATCGATCGTGTCGAAAGTCGCGGGCAGGTCGATGCGGCGCGTGAGCACCACCTGGAACGCGTCGCCCGCGAGGATGTGCTCCTTGATCCGCTCCACGGCACGCTCGAACTGCGCCTGGTCCAGGCTCGACTTGCCGGAAACCCCGCGATCCTCTCCGAGCTGGAGCGGAGCGAGCGGCGAGGGACTCTCCAGCCGCTCGCGCAGCTCGGACGCTTCCGCAATGGCGGAGTCGTACAATTCGCGCAGCCGCGCGTCGGTCGCGGCGGGCGGGACGCGCACGGTGATCACGACGTTCGCCGTGCCGTGGAGATTGTCGATCACCACCAGCGAGCGCGTGAATATGAACATCGCGTCGGGCACGCTGCCAGCGCGCGGAGGCGGCGTGCCGATGCGCTCGAAGTGACGCACCACATCGTAGCCGAAGTATCCCACCGCGCCCGTCCAGAACGGACCTAGCTCTGGCGCAATCTGCGGCCGCTCGGCGTGGATCAGCCGGTCCAGGTCCTCGATCGGGTCGGCTGGCTCGCGCCGGTCGTGCCACCCCTCGGCGGGCGTCCAGTCCTCGACGACTCCGTCGCGCAGCCGCCACGCGGCGCGCGGCTCTGTGCCGAGGTACGTATAGCGCGACCACGTCTCTCCGCCCGCCGGCGCCGACTCGAGCAGGAACGCGAACGGTCCTCGCCTGACCTTGGCGAACGCCGAGACCGGCGAGTCGAGGTCCAGCAAAATCTCGGACCGCACGGGAATCAGCCCGCCCGCGCGCGCGTCGCGAAGGAAGTCGTCGAAGGTCACAGGCGGTTTGTGCGCGACATAACTTTGGTCAATGAGGTTGAAGCCCGCGACGGCCGCCGTCACGCTGTTGTGCTGCGTCGCCGCAGTCGGCGCCGCAAGCCCGGCCGGCGCGCAACGGTGGAATGATACCAGCGCGCGTGCACTTGTTGAGCGGGCGACCGCGCTTAGGGCCATGCAACTCGCCGACACGGCCCTCCGCGACTACCGCGCCGAGGCCCGCGGATACGTGACCTTCCTCGCCCAGCTGGGCGAAGGGTTCACCGAGCCACCGAAGATCGTCAAGGCCGACCAGCTCGCGCTGGACGTCTACTGGATGGCGCCGGACCGGAGCAAGCAGCTCATCCGCGGCAGGCGCGACACGCTGCTGCTCCCAACCGACATCAATTACCACCGCGATCATCTCGGGATCATCCAGAACAACTTTCCCGACATCATCCGGCTCGGCGACGGCGACGAGGTGCGCGACGTGCCGCATCCGCTGTCGCCCACGGGGCTCGACGAGTACGACTTCTCCATCAGTGACTCGCTCGAGATACGCCTCGGGCCGAGATCGCTTACGGTGTACGAGGTCCGCGTTCGGCCGCGGGACGATCGTGAGCCGCGTGCGATCGGCGCGCTGTACATCCACCGGGAGACCGCCGCGCTCGCGCGGATGGCGCTCAGCTTTACCCGGGCCGCGCTGAAGGACCGCGAGCTGGAGGACGTGGCCGTCGTGCTGGAGAACGGCCTGATCGATGAGCGCTTCTGGCTTCCGCGCCGGCAGGAAATCGAGATCAGGCGCACCGGCGTGTGGCTCGATTACCCCGCGCGCGGGATCATCCGCGGCCGGTGGGAGATATGCTGCTACCAGGTGAACACGGGGCTGAGTCCCGCGCTGTTCGCCGGGCCGGAAATCGTCGTCGCGTTTACGCCTTCCGCGGCCGCCGGGGATTCCGCGCGGCCCCCGCTGTTCACCGGCAACATTCTCGACGGGCTGCCGGACGACGTGCGCGCGGTGACGGACGCGGAAGTTCTCGCGGTGCAGGAGGAGGCGCGCGCCCTCGTTCGCGGGCAGGCGCTGGCGCGCACGCGCACGACGTCTTTTTCGGGCCGACGAATCTCCGACTTCGCGCGGTTCAACCGCGTCGAGGGCCTCGCGCTCGGC
>JBPPMH010000019.1:0-3103 GCA_051305945.1 Gemmatimonadaceae bacterium | reverse complement strand
GCGCTGGGAGTCAGCGCGCTGACCGGCATGGTGTTCGGGTTGTGGCCGGCGATGAAGGCGTCGCGTCTCGACCCGGTCGAAGCGCTCCGCTTCGAGTAGCGCTCAGCCCGTAGCGACGACCTCCATCGTCGTCGTGCCGGTCATGCCGAGCGGGATGGTGAAGGAGAAAACCGTGCCTTCTCCCGGAGCGCTGCTGACGTCAATGCGGCCGCCGTGCGCTTCCACGATCCCCTTGGCGATCGCGAGGCCGAGCCCGCTTCCGAGGGAAGCCGTCTGCTTGGCCTGCCAGTAGCGATCGAATACCCGCGACAGGTCGGCCGGCGGAATGCCCGGTCCGGTATCCACCACGTCGAACGCGACGACGTCGTCCTGGTGCCGCGCGCGGATCAGCACGCGCCCGCCCTCGGGCGTGAACTTGATCGCGTTGCCGGCGAGGTTGGAGAAGACCTGAAAGAGGCGGTCGCGATCGGCGTGTAGCATCGGCAGCTCGGCTGCGGCCTCGAGCGCCAGTTCGATCTGCTTCGCCGCAGCCAGCGGCCGCAGAGTCTCCACCACTTCGTCCACGAGCGGGGTGACTTCCTGGGGCGACCGATGGACGTGCAGCTTCCCCGCCTCGATCGCGTTGACGTCGAGGAGATCGTGGATCAGGCGATACATCCGCCCGGCCTCGCGCTTGACCGCGTTGAGCTGCCGCCGCTCCATCGCGTGAGCCTCGTCGTCCGGCACGATGTCCTCGAGCAGGAAGCTCACAGCCATCTGGATGGTGCTGAGCGGATTCTTCAGGTCGTGCGACACCACCGCCACCATCTTCTCGCGGTCCCGCCCCGCTTCTTCGGCCGCGCGGTACAGTATGGCCTTATCCACCGCCGCCGCGGCGCGACGCCCGATCTCGCTCGCGAACAGCACGTCGCTGTCGGTATAGCGCCGCCCAGACTCGGCGGTCGCCACGAAAATGAGCAGGCCGAGAACGTGACCGCGGGCCACGAGCGGAACGCCGAGATACGCCGTCGGCGCCAGCTCGCGCAGTAGAGCGAGGTGCGTCTCGTCGACCGCGAGGATGCCTAGGAACGCTTCGTCCACCGTGTTGATCAGCTGCGGCTCGCCGCTGAGGAGGGCCCTGGCGCCGGGATGGTCCATCCCGCCGATGTTCGGGGTGTACCGTCGCAGCTTCGCGGCGAGCTCCGCCTTCGCCGGATCGCGGTGCGTGGCCGATCCCCACGTCACGACTCCGCGCTCGTCCATCACGCCGATGGCGCAGTAGTCCGCCACGGTCGGGACCGACAGCTCGACTACGTTCGCCAGCGTTTCCTCGTAATCGAGTGAGGCCTCCATGAGCTGCCCGGCTTCCGCCAAAAACTCCCAGCGACTCCCGAGAATGGCGCGGCGCCTGCGCTCGGCCGTTTCGCCCAATCGCGCGAACCGCGCGCGCCAGCTGTTGGTCTCAGCCATACTGCAAACTAGGCCAATTGCGGCCTCGGTAGCAAAGGTTCGAAATCGACCCGCTTGTGCCGCTCGCGGCGAGCGGATTGGTTTGGCGAATGAACCCTCGGAACCAATGACCGATGGCGAGACCGCGGAAGCCGCTGCCGAGTACGCCGCGCCGTGGATCGAGCGCTTGGCGCGCGTCGGCTTCGCCGCCAAGGCGCTGCTGTATGGAACTGTGGGCGTGCTCGCGGCGCGCCTCGCCGTCGGCAACGGAGGGCGGGCCGCCGGCGCGCGCGGCGCGATGACGAGCGTGCAGGAGGCGCCTTTCGGGCGACTACTCCTGGGGTTCGTCGCGATCGGCCTCGTGGGTTACGCCGTCTGGCGGGTCGCGCAGGCAGTGTTCGATCCCGAGCGGCGCGGAGCGACCCTCAAGGGACTCTCCCTCCGGTTCAGCTTCGCCGCGCGCGGGCTGATTCACGCCGGGCTCGCGATCAGTGCGTTCCGCCTTGCCGTGGGGAATCCTCCCGAAGGGGACGGCAACGACGTCGAGCGGTGGGCTGCGCGCGCGCTCGGAATCACCGGCGGACGGTCACTGCTGTGGATCGTCGCGCTGTCGATTGGCGCGTTCGGCCTCTACCAGTTGTATCGAGCATTCGCCGCCAAGCTGAGCAAGCAGTTGCAGTTCGGAAAAATCTCCGCCGAGCTGGGCCGCTGGATCATTGGCGTGAGCCGGGTAGGAATCGCGGCGCGCGGAATCGTGTTCATGATGGTCGCCCACCTGTTGGGAGCCGCCACGTGGCGGGAGTCGCCGTCGCGCGCAGGCGGAATCGACGACGCTCTGCAGTCGCTGACCGCGCTCGGCAGGTGGCCGTTCATGGCAATCGCCGTGGGGCTGATCGCATACGGCGCGTACGAGCTGCTGAACGCGCGGTACCGCAGAATCAGAATCGACTGACGGGCGGCTGAGTGCGTCCCGTGCTGCGCGCTCTCGCGCTTGCGATCTGCGTCTCGCCCCCGGCGGCGCTCGCGCAGGACAGCACGACGGCGCCGCGCGACTCGTCCCGCACGCGCGTTCTGCCGGCTGTGGAGATAGCGGTGACGCGGGACCCGAGGGCTGCGATTCTCACCGCTCCGTACGCGATCTCGGTGAACCACCGCAGCGCGCTCGACGCCCGCGGTCAGCTGCAGGACGTGCTTGCCGGCATGCCCGGATTGTTCGTCGCCAACCGCAACAACCCGACGCAGGATCCCAGGATCGTGATCCGCGGCGTTGGCGCGCGGACGGCGTTCGGCGTGCGCGGCGTGCGCGTGCTGCACGACGGGATTCCGCTCACGGTTGCCGACGGTCAAACACCCGTGGACCACCTCGATACCGAATCCGTACAGCGCATCGAAGTAATCCGGGGAAGCGCGTCTTCCCTCTACGGCAACGCGGCCGGCGGAGTGGTGGCGTTCACTTCCCCGTCGCTCGACAGCGCGGGAATCGAGGCAGGCCTCCTCACGGGCTCGTTCGGCTTGCGGCGCGCCAGTGCGCGAGTCACCGGCGGCGGCCGCGCCCTGCAGTACACCGCGGGCGCGAGTCACGCTTACGACGCCGGCAGTCGCGAGCCCGCCCGCCAGCGCGTGATGCGCGGGAGCGCGCGGGTGCGGCGGTCGTCCGGCGCATCCAGCGTGACCG